>NZ_JBNCLD010000003.1:85624-422031 GCF_049844505.1 Micromonospora sp. DT229
GGTGAGTGCGGGGAGTCTGCCGCCGGGCATGTTGGTGGTCGGTAACTCCCTGGGAGGTTCGCCGACCACGGCCGGCAGCTACACCTTCACCCTGCGGATGACGGACGCGGAGGGCGAGTTCGCCGAGCAGACCGCGACCATCGAGGTACGCGCACCGGAGATCGACATCACCTCGGGTACGCCCCGGTCGCCGAGGTATCTGGGGCAGACGTACGCGATCCATACGGTCGAGGCCAGCGGTGGTACGGCGCCGTATGCGTTGTCGGTGAGTGCGGGGAGTCTGCCGCCGGGCATGTTGGTGGTCGGTAACTCCCTGGGAGGTTCGCCGACCACGGCCGGCACCTACCGCGCCACCCTGCGGATGACCGACAAGAACGGCTTCTTCGGCGAGCAGGACATCACCATCGTCGTGGCCGCTGCCGCAACCGCCTTCACCTCCGGCAACCCGCCCTCCGGCACGGTGGGCCAGCCGTACTCCTTCCCGTTCACCGCCGAGGGCGACGAGAACATCACCTTCTCCCTGGCCGCCGGTGCCCTGCCGAACGGGCTGACCCTGGCCACCAACGGCCTGCTCAGCGGCACCCCCAGCAGCGCCGGCACCTTCGACTTCATGGTCCGGGCGGCCGGCGCCCAGACCAGTGCCACCACCGAGGTGGATCTGGTCATCGTCGCGCGGTCGACCCCCACGGCCACCCCGACCGGTCCCACGGCGACCCCTACCGGTCCCACCGTCACCCCCTCTCCGGTCGACCCGACCGCCACCCCGTCGGAGAGCCCGGCGGCACCGGTCCCCGCACCGTCGAAGACCAGCGGGGCCTGGCTGCCGGTCACCGGATCGAACTCGACGATCGTGCTGCTGTTGCTGAGCGTCCTGGCCTTCTCCATCGGCGGGATCCTGCTGGTGCTGACCGTCAACCACCGTCGACGCTTCAGCGCACCCGAGTGACACCCCGCCTGGGCCCGCCGCAATGACACCCCGCCTCGGCCCGCAGGAGTGATGCCCGGCCGAGGCGGGCCAGGTCCAACGGTTAGGCTTGGCAGCGTTGTGTCCGGATGCCGCCGTGGGCCGGCTACCGCCTGCAAAGCTGGAGTTCTCATGACCACGACGCTGCCCGCGTACGACGAGGTCGTCGCGCGATACGAGCCGGTGATCGGCCTGGAGACCCACGTCGAGCTGGGCACGAACACCAAGATGTGGTGCGGCTGCCCGACCGACTTCGGCGGCGAGCCGAACACCCGGGTCTGCCCGGTCTGCCTGGGCCTGCCCGGCTCCCTGCCGGTGGCCAACAAGGCGGCCATCGAGGCGACCATCCGGATCGGCCTGGCGCTGAACTGCTCCATCGCGCAGTGGTGCCGGTTCGCCCGGAAGAACTACTTCTACCCGGACATGCCGAAGAACTTCCAGATCAGCCAGTACGACGAGCCGCTCTGCTTCGACGGCTACCTGGATGTCGAGGTCAACGGCGAGCTGGTGCGCATCGGCATCGAGCGGGTGCACCTGGAGGAGGACACCGGCAAGACGCTGCACGTCGGTGGCGCCACCGGCCGCATCCACGGTGCCACCGAGTCCCTCGTCGACTACAACCGGGCCGGCATCCCCCTGGTCGAGATCGTCACCAAGCCGATCCCCGGCACCGGCGCCCTGGCCCCCGAGGTGGCCCGCGCGTACGTCGCCGAGCTGCGGGACGTGATCCGCTCCCTGGGGGTCTCCGACGTACGCATGGAGGAAGGTTCGCTGCGGTGTGACGTCAACACCTCGCTGAACCTGCCCGGTGAGGAGTGGGGCACCCGCACCGAGACCAAGAACGTCAACTCCCTGCGCTCGGTCGAGCGGGCGGTCCGCTCGGAGATGCTGCGCCAGGCCTCCGTACTGGATGCCGGCGGTCGGATCACCCAGGAGACCCGGCACTTCCACGAGGACACCGGGGACACCACCCCGGGCCGGTCCAAGGAGACCGCCACCGACTACCGCTACTTCCCGGAGCCGGATCTGGTCCCCATCGCCCCCGACCCGACCTGGGTGGCCGAGCTGAAGGCCGCCCTGCCGGAGCTGCCCCGGCTGCACCGCCGTCGCCTCCAGGAGGTGTGGGGTCTGTCGGATGCGGACATGCAGTCGGTGCTCAACGCCGGTGCCGTCGAGCTGATCGAGCAGACGGTCGCCGCCGGTGCCTCCCCGGCCGCCGCCCGCAAGTGGTGGCTGGGTGAGCTGTCCCGGCGGGCCAACGAGACCGGTGTGGAGCTGGCCGACATCGGGGCCACCCCGGCGCAGGTAGCCGAGCTTCAGAGCCTGGTCGACGCCGGCAAGCTCAACGACAAGCTGGCCCGTACCGTGCTGGAGGGTGTGGTCGCCGGTGAGGGATCACCCACCGAGATCATGACCGCCCGAGGGCTGGAGGTCGTCTCCGACACCGGCGCCCTCACCGCAGCCGTGGACGAGGCGATCGCCGCCAACCCGGACATCGCCGACAAGATCCGCAGCGGCAAGGTGGCCGCCGCCGGAGCCCTGGTAGGCGCGGTCATGAAGACCACCCGAGGCCAGGCCGACGCCAAGACCGTCCGCGACCTGATCCTCACCCGCCTAACCCCCACCCCCTAACCCCAACCCCCCCTCTCGCCTCGTTGATCATGAGGTTGGCTGCGGTTTGAAGATCGACTTTGCCGCTAACCTCATGGTCAACGAGGCGTGGGTCCAGTAGGGCGTCAATGGCGACGTTCGGATGGAGTCCAGTGTGAAGCAGCACGATGTTGGTGTTCTCGATGAGATTCAGCGGCGGGTGTTGTGGTTGGCCACCCGGATTGTGGATGCGGCGAATCGGGAGCGGGTGACCGGGGACGGGGTCAAGGTCGGCGGGCATCAGGCTTCCAGTGCCTCGCTGGTCAGTGCCATGACCGCGCTGTGGTTCGCGCATCTGGATGGCGAGGACCGGGTCGCGGTCAAGCCGCACGCCTCCCCGGTGTTCCATGCCATTCAGTACCTGTTGGGCAACCTGGATCGGTCCTACCTGACTCGGCTGCGGGCCCGGGGTGGTCTCCAGTCGTACCCCTCGCGGACGAAGGACCCCGATGGGGTGGACTTCTCCACCGGGTCGGTCGGGCTGGGCGCGGCCGCGCCGCTGTTCGCCGCAGTGACCCGGCGGTACGTGGACGCGCACTTCGGGGCCCGCCCACACTCACGGTTCGTCGCGTTGATCGGCGACGCCGAACTGGACGAGGGCAACATCTGGGAGGCGGTCGCCGACCCGGCCACCACCGGGCTCGGCAACGTGATGTGGGTGGTCGACTTCAACCGGCAGTCGCTGGACCGGGTCGTGCCGGGGGTACGCATCGACCAGTGGCGGGGGCAGTTCGAAGCGGCCGGTTGGCACGTGGTCGAGGTCAAGTACGGCCGCAAGCTGGCCGAGGCGTACGCCCAGCCGGGTGGGGAGGCACTGCGCGACTGGATCGACGCGATGCCCAACGAGCAGTACCAGTCGCTGTTCGGGCTGACCGGGCCGGAACTGCGCAAGCAGTTCCTCGACGGCGCACCCGCCGAGGTGGCGACCTTCGTCGTGGACATCCCGGACGCCGAACTGGGCCCCCTGGTCACCGACCTGGGCGGGCACGACCTGGCGGCGTTGCTCGACGCGTACGCCCAGTGTGACGCGGTGACCGACCGGCCGAGTGTGGTGTTCGCGTACACCGTCAAGGGTTGGGGTCTGCCGATCGCCGGCAATCCGCGCAACCACTCCGCGCTGCTCACCGGCGAGCAGATCGAGGCCCTGCGGGCCGCGCACGGCCTGACCCCGGACACCGAGTGGGACCGATTGGACCCGGCCTCGCCCGCGGGCATCCGGGCCGGGCAGCGTCGGGAGACGCTGTCCCGCGCGCCCCGCCGGCGGGCGCTGGGGGTCACCGTCCCCCAGACCACGAAGGTACGCGCCACCAAGCCGATCTCCACCCAGGAGGTCTTCGGTCGGGTGCTGGTCGACCTGGCCCGGGATCCGCAGGTGGGCAGGTACCTCGTCACCACCGCGCCGGACGTGGCGACCTCGACCAACCTGGCCGGGTTCATCAACAAGACCGGGGTGTTCGCGCCGACCGCCCAGCGGTCCTGGTCCGAAGACCGGATGCTGCGCTGGACGGAGAGCCCCGAGGGGCAGCACATCGAGCTCGGCATCTCCGAGATGAACCTGTTCCTGCTGCTCGGCCAACTCGGCCTGGCCTGGGACCTGTCCGGGCAGCCGCTGCTGCCGGTCGGCACGGTTTACGACCCCTTCGTGCTGCGTGGCCTGGACGCCTTCCTCTACGGCACCTACTCCGGCGCCCGGTTCGTGGTCGCCGGTACCCCGTCGGGCATCACCCTGGCTCCGGAGGGCGGCGCCCACCAGTCCACGATCACCGCCAGCGTGGGCCTGGAACTGCCCGGGGTGACCTTCATCGAGCCGGCGTACGCGACCAGTCTGGACTGGCTGCTCTGCGACGCCCTGGGGCAGATCGCCGGCCCGGACCAGCCCGCGGCGACCGCGGCACCGACCGAGGACGGGGCGTACTACTTCCGGCTCAGCACCCGGCCGGTGGATCAGGCACCCTTCGAGGCGGCCCGCGCCCGACTCGGTGACGCGGTGCTGCGGCGGCAGGTGCTGGCCGGGGCGTACCGGCTGGTCGACGCCCACCAGGCGTACCCGCACCTGGTCGGGGCCCCTACGGTGCAGCTGGCCGCCTCGGGTGCGGTACTGCCCGAGGTGCTGACCGCCGCGGCGGAACTGGCCGAGGAGGGGGTAGCCGCCCACGTCGTGGACGTCACCAGCCTCGACCGGCTCTACCGGGCCTGGCAGCGCACCCTGCGTCAGGGCGTACGCACGGCGACCGTGCCCAGTGTGCCGGGGGCCCTGCGTTCGGCCTTCGCCGACCGGACGCCGGTGGTCACCGTGCACGACGCCGCCTCGCATGCGATGGCCTGGCTGGGCTCGGCCCTGGCCGCCCCGGCGGTGCCGCTGGGGGTGGACGAGTTCGGCCAGTCCGGCAGCGTCCACGAACTCTACGACCTGCACGACCTGCTCCCCGGCAGCATCGTCAACGCCGCCCTGGCCGCCCTCTCCCTCCACTGACCCCCCTCACCCCCCACCCACCCCGCCGCCACCCCTGCATTTCCGCCTACGCCCCTTCGCCTCGCCGATCTTGCACTTTTTGACGCCACAAACCTCGCAGAACGGGGCGAATCAGCGACCAAAAGTGCAAGATCGGCGAGGCGAGGCGAGGCGAGGCGAGGCGTGGCGTGGCGGGGTGGGGTGGGGCGGGGTGGGACAGGGTGGGGTTAGCGGGTGGGGGTTGGGGTGGGTGGGGTGGGGGTGACGGGGGGAGTGATGACGGTGCGTTCCAGGTTGACCTGGGCTTGGCCGGTGCCTCCGACGGTGATGGTGTCGTAGGCCTGGAGCTGCTTGTCCTGGTCGAAGTAGAGCACCGTCATGGCCAGCGGGGTCGGCTCCTCGCCCTCCAGGCCGCGCAGCCCGGCGCCACCGGTGGAACCCTGCACCATCAGGGTGGTGGGCTGCTGGCCCGGCACCTCCGGCAGCTGTTCGATCTGCCGCCGGTGGGTGTGGCCGGCGAGCACCAGCGGGGTGGTGCCGGACAGCGGGCCGGCGATGACGGGGTCGTGCACCAGCGCGAGGTGCACCGGCTTGGGCGAGCTGCGGATGGTGGCGGCCAGGGTCTGACCGGTGGTGACCAGTTCGTTTGCGGTGGGTGGGATCAGGCCGCCGGCGGCCGGCGAGGTGCTCTTGTCCGGGGTGAAACGGGGGTCGCCGATGCCGGCGATGGTCAGCCCGGCGACCGTGGTGGTCGCATTGTCCAGCACGATCGCGTTCGGTTGGCGGGCCACCGCCGCCGCCGTACGACCGGAGTCGTGGTTGCCCCGGATGTAGACGTACGGCTTGCGCAGCAGGCTGATCGAACCGACGTAGGAGGCCTCCGGCTCGCTGCCCCAGTCGGTGATGTCCCCGGTGTCGATGACCACGTCGATGCCGAACTGCTCCACCACGGTGCGGATGAGCTGCCAGGCGGTCGGGTTGAGGTGCATGTCGGAGATGTGCAGGACCCGGGTGGTGCCGGGATCCTGCTCGTACACCGGTAGCGCCGACACGGTGGTGTAGAGCTGGGTGACGTTGCCGATGAGGCGTTGGAGCTGCTCGGCGTACCGGGTGTAGTCGTTGGCGATCTTGCGTACGTCGCCGACGATGGCGGGGGCGTTAACCAGCAGCCCCTCGTACGTCGGCTCCTCGATGGCCTGTGGTCGCAGGGTCGTCGCGGCGGTGCCCAGGCTGCCCGCGGCGATCAGCAGGGCCAGCCCGCCCGCCCAGGCGGCCCGGCGGGTGTCCCGGAACACCAGCAGGGCCAGCAGCACGGTGGCCAGCACGGTGGCCCCGAGGGTACGCAGCCCGAGCCGCAGTACCCCGTCATGCACCTCGTCGACCGCCGACTGGGTGGCCCGGTTCAGACTCGCCGGGTCGTCCAGCAACGCCTCGACCCGGCTCTGGTCCAGCGCACCCAGCTCCACGGTCAGCTGGGTCGGCCCGTCATGGCTGTTGAGCAGGAGGGCGCCCAACGGCGGGATCTTGATGGTGGTGCCGCCGACCGTGGTCGGTGTGATGGACAGCTTGGCGCGGAAGGGACCGATGTCCGTGTGAACCTGCCCCCCGGCCAGGGTGCCGAGCAGCACACCGGCCAGGGTGACGACCAGCACGGCCAGGGCCGCCCCTGTCCGGCGTAGCCCGGTGAACCGCCCACGGCGGGGTGCCGCGGCTTCGCCCCGCCGCAGCGCCGGGAAGCGGCGGCTACGACGGGTCGGCTTCGTGCCGTCCCGGTCGTGGGACGGCTGCCCGTTTTCCTGATCGCCCATATTGAGACTCTGACCTGCCCGCCGAAGGATCTTGACAAACCTGAGGGTGCTGTATTAGAGCGTGCCTCAGCTTCGCCCAGCTCCGCCACCTGCGAAAACAAGTCGCAACAGTCGGTCGTCCTCGGCGGCCGGCCGGCCCCGCCCGTCGTGGTTGGAGGTGCCCACCCAGATCGAGCCGTCCGGGGCGGTGGCCACCGCGCGCAGCCGCCCGTACCGCTCGGTCAGCAGGGCCTGGGGCTGCCCGAGCACCGTACCGGCGTCGGTCAGCTCGACCAGCCAGAGACGCTGGCCGCGCAGGCAGGCGGTGGCCAGGGTGCGCTCGGTGGCCGCCAGCCCGGAGCAGGAGGCCTCGTCGGTCGACCACTGCACGATCGGGTCGACGTACTTGTCGTCGTCGCCTCGGCCCTCCACCTCGGGCCAGCCGTAGTTCTTGCCCTTGGTGATCTGGTTGATCTCGTCCCAGGTGTTCTGACCGAACTCCACGGCGTACATCCGGTCGCCGTCCCAGGTGATGCCCTGCACGTTGCGGTGGCCCAGGGACCAGACCGGGGAGTCCGGGAAGGGGTTGCCGGGCGCGGGCTTGCCCTCCGGGGTGATCCGCAGGATCTTGCCGCCGAGCTGCTCGGCGTCCTGGGACTGGTCGGTGTCCCCGGCGTCGCCGGTGCTGGCGTAGAGGTGCCCGTCGGGGCCGAAGGCCAGGCCGCCGCCGTTGTGGATGCCGGCCTTGGGGATGCCGGTCAGGATCGGGGTGGGTTTCTCGCCCAGCCGCAGCCGGGCGATCCGATTGTCCTGTTCGGCGGTGTAGTAGACGAAGACCGTCTTGTCCTGCGCGTACTGCGGTGACACCGCGATGCCCAGCAGGCCACCCTCGCCCGAGGCGACCACCTCGTCGATGGTCTGCATCTCGGTGACCCGCAGACCGTCCGTGGTCGACTCCGGGCCGACCTGGACGATCCGGCCGCTGTCCCGTTCGGTGACCAGGGCGCCGCCGTCGGGCAGGAAGGCGATGCCCCACGGCACCCGCAGCCCCTGGGCGAGCACGGTGGCGACGACCTCCCGGCCGCCCTCGCCCGCCCCGGCCGAGGGGGTGGGCAGGTTCGGCGGCTCACCGGCGGGATCCGGCTCCGGTTCGCCGAGGCTGCAACCGGTGGCTACCAGCAGGAGTGTCGCGCAGGACACCCCCAGGAGGGTACGGAGCTTACGGGCACGGGGGAGTGGCAGACGGGCGCTCACGCGGCCCAGGGTAGCCCGCCGTGGACGCCCGCGCCGGTGCCCGCATCCGCCGACCCGCCGTGGCCGTGGCCGTGGCCAGGGCTATCGTCAGCGGGCGTGAAGGTATGGATTCCGCACGAGACCGGCCACGACCTGCTGGGTGAGCTGCCGCCGGAGGTCACCGTCGAGACGATGAGCGACCCGGACCGGCTGCCCTCCTCGACCGCCGGTGTCCGGTTCTGGGTGCCGCCCTTCCTGGCCCCGGCGGCGGCCACCACCCTGCTGCGGGAACTGCCCGACCTGGCGGTGGTCCAGCTGCTCTCGGCCGGGGCGGATCCGTGGATCGGGCGGATCCCGCCGGGGGTCCTGCTCTGCGATGCCCGGGGGGTGCATGATCCCTCCACCGCCGAGTGGGTGGTCACCGCCATCCTGTCCCAGCTGCGCGGCTTCCCGGCACTGGCCCGCGCCCAGGCCCAGCGCCGGTGGGCGTACGACGAGGTGGCCCCGACCGGCGAGTTGACCGGCAAACGCGTGCTGATCGTCGGTGCCGGTTCGATCGGTACCGCCGTGCGGGATCGGCTGGCCCCCTTCGAGGTGCGGTTCGACCTGGTGGCCCGTACGGCGCGGCCGGAGCAGGGGGTGCACGGGGTGGATGCCCTACCCACCCTGCTGCCGCAGGCCGAGGTCGTGGTGCTGCTGGTGCCGCTGACCGAGCAGACCCGGGGCCTGGTCGACGAGTCCTTCCTGGCCGCGATGCCCGACGGGGCGCTGCTGGTGAACGCCGCCAGGGGACCGGTGGTGGACACGAAGGCGCTGGTAGCCGAGGTGACGACCGGCCGGATCAGCGCGGCCCTGGACGTCACCGACCCGGAACCCCTGCCCGCCGACCATCCGCTCTGGGAACTGCCGAACGTGCTGATCACCCCGCATGTGGCCGGGTCGGTACGCGGGCTGCTGCCTCGGGCGTACGACCTGGTGGGGCGACAGATCCGGCGCTTCGTCGCCGGGGAGCAGCCGGACAACGTGGTGGTGGACGGCTACTGAGCCGCCTGGACCTCGCCCTGACCCGCCGCGGCCACCAGCAGCGGCAGGTCCCGCTGGCGTACCGCGGGCAGGACGAGTCGAGAGCCGTCGGCGAGTTGGGCGACCGCCCGGCCGCGGGTGTCGCCGCCCAGCTCGACGATCTGGTCCCAGCGGATCCGGCGGTCGCCGACCAGGGCCCGTAGCCGCAGCCCGTGCCGGTCCGCGTCCGTGCCGGCCCGCCAGGCCCAGACGCCCACGGCCAGGGGCACCAGCAACACCGGCAGCAGGTACGCGCTGGCGCTGGCCAGGGGCAGGGCACCGATGGTGCCGATGATCGCCCCCACCAGGAGGGCCTGATGGTGTCGGAATCGGGTGGTCTCGGTGCGGCTCACCCCTCGATGATTCCACCCGCAGACCGGCGGACGGCACCGGGTCGCAGACGAGGGCCCTGCTGCGTGTGCTCACCCGAGCGCGTACAGTGATCTAGCTCACCGGGCGTCACTGCTTGCGCGCTGGCTCGTTTACGGGGACGAGTGGCCGACTAGCTTGTTCGCCCTCGCACTGCCGCACCGCCCCCGTGCCCCCTCACGAAGGCGAATGTCGTGCCCGTCGTGTCCGTGTTCCGCGCCACCGTCCGACGTACCGCCCTGCCGGAGCTCTGCGTGGTCGCGGTGGCGGCCGTACTCGTCCTGGTCAGCGCCGCCGGAGCGATGCCGGGTCTGGCGGTGGTCGCGCTGGCCGGCGCGGCCGGTTCGACTCTGGCCGGGGTGCGGCTGTCCCGCCTGGCCGCCGGCCCCGAGGTGCCGACCGCCGGTCCAAGCGGCGGGCGGCTGGCCCGTCGCCGCGCGGCCCGGCCCCGTCGGGCCGCCGCTCTGCTGCACGCGGCCGTGGTGATCGCCGGGCTCTCCGTGGCGGTGCTGCCGCTGGTCACCGTCGGTGGCCGCCCGGCGGCGGCCCTGGCCGGACTGGCCGGTACCGCCGGACTGCTGGCCGGTGGCCTGTTCAGCCTGCCCCGCCGGGTGGAACCCTCCGCCCGGATGCGCCGTCGCCGGCTGCTCGACGGAGTCGCGGCCGGAGCCGCCCTGGTGCTCACCGCCTGGCTGCTGCTGCCGTACGCCGGGGTGTCCTCCCGGGTGCGGTTGATCGCCGCGGTGGCCGTCGGGGTGCTGGCGGTCGCCGTGCTCGCCGCGCTGACCGGGCCGCACCGGCACTCCGGTGTCACCCGATGCCGGGCCGGGGCAGGACTGACCCTGCTGGCCCTGACCCTGCTGGCGGCGCTGCCGACCGAGGTGGGGCAGGCGGCCCTGGTGGCGGTGGCCCCGCTGGTGATCGGGGTGCTGCTGACCGCCGCCGGGGTCCGGCGGGTGGTGGAGACGGACTCGGAGCCGCCACCGGCGGCCACGGCGATCTGGCCACGGGTGGTGGTGCCGGCGGCCGGGGTGGTGCTGGCCACCGTCCACCACCTCCAGTCCGGGCGGTTGCCGGACCGCACGACCGTGCTGCTGGCGCTCGCCGTCGTGCCCGCCCTGGTGGCACGCGAGCTGCTAGACACCGGCCCGGAGACCACCCCGACCCCGGTAGGGCGGCCCACTCCGAGCCCGGGAGCGCCGACCACCGGCGGCCAGCCGACCACCCCGGCCTCGGTGACGCCGACTCCCACCGGCCCGCAGAGCACCCCGGACCTGGCTGCTGCGGTCGTCGAGGAGTCCGTACCGAGTGGCCGTGCCGCCCTGCTGCGGGCCCTGGCGGCCCGGTCGCAGTCGGCGGGCGGCACCCTGCTGGTGGTCGACCTGCACCTCACGGAGTTGCCCGGAATGGCCGTGCGGGACGACATGGTCGCCGAGGCCGTCCGCCGGGCCCGGGCTGTGACGACCCCCGAGGACGAGGTGGTCGACCTGACCGGTAGCGGTTTCGCGGTGGTGACCGGTGCCGGGTCGTTGCTGGCCTACGCCCTGGGCGCGCGGCTGCTGGCCGCGTTGAACCGGCCGTACGAGGTGTCCGGGGCGGTGCTGCGCTCGCGGGCCAGTATCGGGCTGGCCGAACTGGCCCAGGGTCGCCCGGAGGACGTGTTGCGCCAGGCGGAACTGGCCCGCCGACGCGCTACCCAGCTCGGTCGGGACCGGATCGAGTGGTACGACGCGTACCTGGAGGAGCAACTGGTCCGCCGACTGGACCTGGAGCGGGAACTGCCCGGCGCGGTCGCCCGAGGCGAGTTGGATCTGGTCTACCAGCCGGTGGTCGGGCTCGGCGACCGGTTGCCGGTCGGTACGGAGGCCCTGCTGCGTTGGCGCAGTCCGGTGCTCGGCACGGTGTTCCCCGCCGAACTGCTGCCGGTGGCCGAGGATCTCGACGTCATCGGCGAGTTGGACGCCTGGGTGCTGGACCGGGCCTGCCGGCAGGTGGCGGAGTGGTCCGTCGGCGGGCGACGGCTGCGGATGGGAGTCAATGTCACAGTCCGCGAGCTGATCTCGCCGGATTTCGTGCCCCGGACGGCGGCGGTCCTGGCGGCGTACGGGGTGGCGCCGAATCAGCTGGTGGTCGAGGTGGCCGAGCCACGGGTGGGTGCCGAGTTGTCGACAGTGGTGGCCCGGTTGGCCGGGCTGCGGTCGATGGGCATCCTGACCGCCCTGGACGACTTCCGGGTCGAGCAGGCCTCCCTGTCCCAGCTCCGGCGACTGCCGATCGACCTGCTCAAGGTGGGGCCGGAGGTGACCGAGGCCGGCGGGGAACGCCCCCTGCTGGACGTGGTGGTCACGGTCGCCGACCGGTTGGGGGTGGAGGTGGTGGCCGACAAGCTGGAATCCGCCCACCAGGTCGAGGCGGCCGGCCGGGCCGGGTTCCGCTACGGCCAGGGGTACGAGCTGGCGCGGCCCGCCACGGCCGAGCGGGTGGAGGCGTACTTCGAGGATTTCCCGTCCGCCTTCCGGTGATCGCTTAACCGGTTCATGGGGCGGGCGGGCCGGTGCTGCCGCGCGGGGTCAGGTGCGCCTGTTCGTCCTGAAGGTCGGTAGCGGGAGCCCCCTCGATGAGCTGAAGGAGTTGCCGGGCGGCATGCGCGCCGTAGGCCGGGATGTCCCGGCCCACCGCGGTCAGCGGCGGATGCACCAGCCGGCACAGTGGGGAGTCGTCCCAGGCCACGATGGACAGATCAGCCGGGACGGCCAGCCCCATCTCCTGGGCCACCGACAACCCGGCGATGGCCATCACGTCGTTGTCGTAGATCACTGCGGTGGGGCGGACCCGGGAACTGAGCAGCCGTCGGGTCGCCCGCGCACCCTCCTCGCCGGTGTAGTCCGTCGAGACGACGACCGAGTCGGCCAGACCCAGACGCTGACACACCTCGGTGAAGGCCCGGGTGCGGATGGCGGTGTGCAGCAGGTCGGGCAGGCCGGCTACCCGGGCCACCCGGCGATGCCCCAGGGCGTACAGGTACTCCACGGCCTCCACCAGCGCTGCGGCATCGTTGGACCAGACACTGGCCAGCCGCCCGGTGCCGGTCGGCCCTCCGATCACCACGGCAGGTAGGCCCAACTCCTCCAGCACCGGCACCCGCTGGTCGCCGGTGCGCAGGTCGCAGACGAGCACCCCGTCGACCCGCCGCTCACCCCACCACCGGCGGTAGACCGCGATCTCGGCCTGCGCGTCGGCGACCACCTGGAGGGTCAGGGCGTACGACCGGGCGGACAGTTCCGCCTCGACACCGCTGATCAGCTCCATGAAGAAGGGTTCTATGCCGAGGGTCTGGGCGGGTCGGGCCAGGATCAGGCCGATGGCCCGGGCGGTCGCCCTGGACAGTGCCCGGGCCGCACTGCTCGGGCTGAAGCCGATCTCGGCGGCGATGGCGAGGATGCGTTGCCGGGTAGCCTCGGAGACTCCGGGTTGGCCGTTGAGCGCGTACGACACTGCGCCCTTGGAAACCCCCGCCCGCCGGGCGACATCCGCGATCGTGGGCCGCTTCACCGGCGTACGCCCCCCTGAGCCTGTCCGTTGTCCGCTGGACAGGCTACCCGCCGACCGCCACCGGCCAGGTGTGGGCCGGAGCGCCGCTACTTGTTCGGTTCAGCGGGTTGGTGACCCACCTTTGACACGCGTGATGCACCCCCGTACGGTGGCCTCACTTATCCGGTTCAGTCGATGTGCCTCGATTTCGGTATCGTCTTGGAGGATGGGTCATGGTGCGGTTCAGCGCCCCGGACATCGCGGCGTGAGCGACACGCGGGGGACCGGTCCGCTCCGGCAGACACTGCACGAGGGTTGGACCCTGCGGGCGGTCTCCGGCCCGCAGGTCCCACCTGAGGTCGAGGGTCGGGTCGTACCGGCCACCGTGCCCGGCTGTGTGCACACCGACCTGCTGGCCGCCGGACTGATCCCCGACCCGTACCTCGACGACAACGAGACCCGGCTGGCCTGGATCGGGCACACCGACTGGGTCTACGAGACCACCTTCGACCGGCCACCCGGCGAGCACCGGCGGCTCGACCTGGTCTGTGCCGGACTGGACACGGTAGCCACGGTGGCCCTCAACGGGGTCGAGATCGGCCGGACGGAGAACATGCACCGCGGCTACCGCTTCGACCTGACCTCACTGCTGCGCGCCGAGCACAACACCCTGGCCGTACGCTTCGACTCCGCCTACCGGTACGCCCACGCCCACCGCGACCGACTGGGGGACCGGCCCAACGCCTACCCGGAGCCGTTCCAGTTCATCCGCAAGATGGCCTGCAACTTCGGCTGGGACTGGGGGCCGACCCTGGTGACCGCCGGCATCTGGCAGGAGATCGGCCTGCACGGCTGGTCGGTCGCCCGGCTGGCCACCGTACGCCCACTGGTCACCGTCGAGGGTGGCGACGGGCGGGTGGACCTGCATGTCGAGGTGGACCGGCTGGCCGAGGTGCCGCTGACCGTACGGGCCCAGGTGGCGGGGGTGCTCGTCGAGGCGACCCTCCCGGCGGGGCAGCGCAGGGTCACTCTGGTCCTCGAGGTGCCCCGGCCCGCCCTGTGGTGGCCGCGCGGCCACGGTGACCAGCCCCGCTACGACCTGGACCTCACCCTGCACGGGCCGGAGGGGGACCTCCTCGACACCCGGCACCGGCGGATCGGCTTCCGCTCGGTACGCCTGGACACCACCCCCGACGCGCACGGTGCCCCGTTCACCCTGCACGTCAACGAGGTGCCGATCTTCGTCCGGGGAGTCAACTGGATTCCCGACGACGTCTTCCCCACCCGGGTCACCCGTCAGCGTCTGGCGCACCGCTTCGACCAGGCCCTGGAGGCCAACGTCAACCTGCTGCGGGTCTGGGGCGGCGGCCGGTACGAGTCGGAGGACTTCTACGACCTGGCCGACGAACGGGGCCTGCTGGTGCAGCAGGACTTCCTCTTCGCCTGCGCGGCCTACCCGGAGGAGCAGCCGTACGCCGGGGAGATCGCCGCCGAGGCCGCCGAGCAGGTGACCCGGCTGGCGTCGCATCCCTGCCTGGTGCTGTGGACCGGCAACAACGAGAACATCTGGGGCTGGCACGACTGGGGCTGGCAGGAGCAGTTGGCCGGGCGCAGTTGGGGTCGCGGCTACTACCTGGACCTGCTGCCCGGCATCCTCGCCGACCTGGACCCCACCCGTCCCTACTGGCCGGGCAGTCCCTGGTCGGGCGCCGAGCAGATCCACCCCAACGACCCGGCGTACGGCACCACCCACATCTGGGACGTCTGGAACACCGAGGACTACCTGAGGTACCGCGACTATCTGCCCCGGTTCGTAGCGGAGTTCGGCTACCAGGGGCCACCGGCCTACGCGACCCTGCGCCGGGCGCTGACCGACGATCCCCTCGCACCCGACTCGCCCGGCATGGCGCACCACCAGAAGGCCACCGACGGCGACGCGAAACTGCGCCGAGGGCTGGCCGCCCACCTGCCCGAGCCGCGCGACTTCGACGACTGGCACTACCTGACCCAGCTCAACCAGGCCCGGGCCATCCAACTGGGCGTGGAGCACTTCCGCTCCCACCGGGGGCGGTGCATGGGCACCATCGTCTGGCAGCTCAACGACTGCTGGCCGGTCACCTCCTGGGCCGCCATCGACGGCGACGGCCGCCGCAAGCCCCTGTGGCACACCCTGCGCCGGGCGTACGCCGACCGGCTGCTCACCCTGCAACCCCGCGACGGCGGGCTGGCCCTGGTCGCGGTCAACGACACCGGCAGACCCTGGCGGGCCCCGGTCACGGTCACCCGGTTCACCCTGGCCGGGGAGCCCAGAGCCAAGACCAGCCTGGAGGTGGCGGTGCCCGGGTACACCACGGTCACCCTGGCCCTACCGGCGGACCTGGCCCGCCCGGACGACCCGTACACCGAACTGTTGGTGGCCGAGGCGGGCGAGGCGGTCGGACGGGCCTGGTGGTTCTTCGCGGAGGACCGCGACCTGCCGTTGCCGACGGCGGACTTCGCGGCCACCGTGCAGCGGGTCGACGGCGGCCTGCGGGTCCGGGTGCACGCCCACACCCTCCTGCGGGACCTGGTGCTCTACCCGGACCGGCTCGATCCCGACGCCGAGGTCGACGAGGCCGGGGTGACCCTGCTGCCCGGGGAGTCGACGACCTTCACGGTGCGCACGGCGCTGCCGATCGACCCGGCCGCCCTCACCACCCGACCCGTGCTGCGCTGCGTCAACGACCTGTCGACCCCGCCACCCGCCTGACCGACCGGCCACCCCGCCCGCCGCCCGCCCCGGTACCGAGTCTCGGGCGGCGGATCGTGGTCGGTGGTCAGTCCGCGACCCGCCAACGTCCGCTGGCGGCCGTGGGGTCCACCCGGGGCCAACTCCACTGGCCACCCTGCTGGACCAGCCCGCCGTTGTCGTTGAGGGCCTGCTGAAGGCTGGTCAGGCTGGTGCTGCGGGTCTGCATGTAGGCGGTGGTCAGGCCCACCGTGGCCGCGATCAGGCCGAGCACCGCGACGGCGGTGGCCCCGGCGTCGACCGGTGCGGCAGGCGCACCGATCAGGGAGGCAAGCAGACCGACCGCGGCGACCAGGCCGACCACGAAGGTGGCGAGGGCACCGGCGATGCCGATCCAGAAGCTGATGACCCCCCAGGCGAGGTCACTGAGGATCTGCTGCACCCGTTCCGCCAGCGGCTTGATCGTCGTCACCGCGCGGGACTGTGCCTCGGCCGAATCCGCGTACGCCGAGGCGGCCGAGCCGGTCCACCGGTTGTCGGCCTTCATGCCGTACGTCGAGACCTTCTGTTCCAGACCGCTGGCCGGCATACCGACGTGCTGGTCCCAGTACTCGCCCAGCCGGAACAGGGTGGGGGGCATACCCGGCTGGGTGATGAACTTCTGCACCTCGTCGAAGATCTCGTTCGCCTTGGGCCGGAACTTCCGCCAGAACCACCGCATCGTCGCCACCACCGGGATGGGCAACCACTTGGCCACCCGGTCGATCCCGTCCGACAGCTTGTTGATCTCCTGCTGAATGTCCTCAAGGAGCTCGTCGACCTCCTTGAGCAGTTCCTCGAAGATGAGTTCGAGTTCGCCGGCCCCCGCTGCGCTCACTTGGGCTCCCCGATCGTCTTGAAGCTGATCGACGCCTCCGCGTCGGTGTACTGGTAGTCCTCGACCACCGAGACCAGGATCCCCGCCATCTCCTGCATGGCGCGGGCACCCTCGGTCAGCAGGCGGACCGCCAGATCCTGCACCTCCTGGTACTTCGTGGTCACTCCACCGGCATCGGCCAGGTAGCCGAAGTGCATCCCGGAGAGGCTGAGGGATCGTGCGTGGGAGGCGGCCGCGTTCAGGGTGTCGGCGGACTGGCGCCAGCTCGAGGCGTCGTGGCGGATCGCCTCGAACGCGGCGGTGACCTCTTCGTTGCTGGGGTTCGACATCGGGCTCCTCGAAGAACGCAGGTGGTCGGAGGCCGACTCAGGCCAGCAGGCCGATGCGGCGCAGCATGGCGGTCGGATCGGCGGCAGTGGACGGATGCGCTGCGGCGATCGCCGGGAAACCGGCCAGCACCTCGGCCGCCTGGGTGGCAGCCCGGTCATAGGCGTCCCGGCAGGCCCGCAGGATCTCCTCGGCCAGTTCCCGACTGCCGGGTCGCTCCCGTAGCCAGCGCGGGCTGATCTCGATGCTGGTCACCTGCCCACCCACCAGCCGTACGGTGACCCGGTCGCCCGCGCGGCCGAGGATCTCCTTCTCGGCCTGCTCCTGGAGGGCCTGCCGGTAGCGCCGCAGATCCGAGCGCACCTGCCGCAGGTCCGTCAGGGTCTGCCGCAGCGCCTCGATCTGACCCGCCAGATCCGGTGCCGGGGCGAAGCGGGGTCGGCTGATCGCCGGGTCCGGCTGCGGCACCGGTCCGGACTCCTCCGCCCGGGTCTCGACCCGACGTGCCCAGGCTTCCCGGCGATCGGAGACCGCCGCCTCGACCGCGGCCTGCACCGCTGTGGGAAGACCAGGTGGGCCCACGATGGAGGCCCACCGAGGAGTGATCTCCAGTCGGGTGACCCGGTCGGCGTGGTCGACCTGAGCGTGGACCACCTGGGCCTCGTCCCGGCCCTCGCCGACGATGTCTGATCCGTCCATCTGCCACATCAGCTGCTGTGCGTCAGCGTGCATGGCGGAAAACTCGCGCTCGGCGACCATCGCATCCCCCCCGGTGTCGTCGCCGGCCGAAGCTAGCAGATCTTGATCGCCCCCGGGGGCCCGTGAAAGGTGGCGGCGGTCAGCCCCGTGGCGCCCGGGTGGCCAGGGCGGACAACTCGTGGGCCACCTCGGCCGCGCCGGGTCGTCGCACGGTGGACAGCACGGTGGCCAAGGCGATCAGTTCGCGCTGCGGCAGCGGCGCCCCGGTGTCAACGGCGAGCATGAGACGGACCGATCCCTCGGGGCCGGTCACCACCAACTCCGGGATGCGTTCCTCGTTCACCCTGGTTGCTCCGGGTGCGGTCACCGTGAACCGGCGGTTCGTCGGCCGCAGGGCCACCTGGTGTGCCGTGGCCAGGTCCACCGTGCGGGGTCGAATCCGCTGCACGGTGAGCCGGGTTCCGTCCAACCAGGCGGCCGACCGCAGCACCACGAGCACGCTGCGGATGACCCAGGCTGTCATGGCCGTGGCCAGCACAGCCGGTGTGCCGAATATCACCACATTGAACAGGGCTCGACTCTCCGTGTCGCTCGAACTCAGCGTCCAGAGCAGGAACATGCCGACGACGGCACCGAGGCAGCCGGCTACCACGACACCGAGTACGCCGAGGAGCACCAGGACCGTCAACCGTCCGGACCGGGTCTGCCGAAAGCCGGACGACAACTGGATTCTCTGGCTGTGGGGGTTCACCCGCTGATCATGTCAAGAAGGCCCGGTCCGGTGCTGCCCCGACCGACCTGGGCCGCCCTGTCGGATTTCTAAGTTGAAGAATCCTTCAAGTGCTAAAGTCTTCAGCGTGCCCGACCCGGGCGCTGTGGAAAGGAGTACGAGGCGTGTCCGTGCCGCTGTACCAGGCGAAGGCGGAGTTGTTCCGCACCCTCGGGCATCCCGTCCGCATCCGGGTGCTGGAGCTGCTCCAGGACGGCCCCAAACCGGTGCGTGACCTGCTCGCTGCCATCGAGGTGGAGGCATCCAACCTCTCCCAGCAGCTGGCCGTGCTGCGCCGGGCCGGCATGGTCACCTCCCACCGGGACGGCCCACTGGTGATGTACGCGTTGAGCACCCCCGACGTGGCTGACCTGTTGGCCGCCGGTCGGCGGATCCTCGGGGCGGTGCTCGCCGACCGGGACGGCCTGCTCGACGAGTTGCGTGCCGGGGGAGTGGTCCAGTGAACGGCGTCGGAGCCGCACACCCCGGCAGGCCAGGCGCCGTGCTGGTCGCCGTCTGGCGGCGTACCCGTGCCCTGCTGCCCGACCGGGCCGACCTTCAGGCGGCCCGGCGAGCGCCGCGTCGCGACCTGGTCGCCGGGCTGACCGTGGCGGTCGTCGCCCTGCCGCTGGCCCTGGCCTTCGGGGTCACCTCCGGGCTGGGGGCGGAGGCCGGGCTGATCACCGCAGTGGTCGCCGGTGCGGTGGCCGCCGTCTTCGGCGGCTCCAACCTCCAGGTCTCCGGGCCCACCGGGGCGATGACTGTGGTGCTGGTGCCGATCGTGGCCCAGTTCGGGGCGGCCGGTGTGCTGATGGTCGGCGTCCTGGCCGGGCTGATCCTGATCGCCCTGGCCTTCGCCCGCATGGGGCGATTTGTGCGCTTTCTTCCGGTCCCGGTGATCGAGGGCTTCACCGCCGGCATCGCCGTGGTCATCGCCCTGCAACAGGTGCCGGCCGCCCTGGGAGTGACCGACGCCGAGGGGGAACGGGTCTGGGCGGTGGCCGCCGACGCGGTGGCCCGTTTCGTCGTACACCCCCAGCCGGCTCCGATCGCGATGGCCCTCGGGGTGGCGGCGGTGATGCTGGTCGGCGCCCGGTGGCGTCCCGGGGTGCCGTTCTCGCTGCTGGCCGTGGCCGCCGCGACCCTGCTGGCGGAGTTCGCGCCGATCGACCTGATCCGCATCGGGGCCCTGCCACAGTCCCTGCCCGCCCCGTCGCTGGACTTCCTGGACCTGGGTGCGGTCGGGGTCCTGCTGCCCGCCGCGCTGGCGGTGGCGGCGCTGGCCGCGTTGGAGAGCCTGCTCTCGGCCACGGTCGCCGACGGCATGACGGTCGGCCAACGGCACGATCCGGATCGGGAGCTGTTCGGGCAGGGCCTGGCGAACCTGGCCGCTCCGCTGTTCGGCGGCATCCCGGCCACCGCGGCGATCGCGCGTACCGCCGTGAACGTGCGGGCCGGCGCGGTGTCCAAGCTGGCCGCCCTGGTCCACGCCCTGGCCCTGGCCGGCATCGTGCTGGCCGCCGCGCCGCTGGTCGGCCGCATCCCACTGGCGGCCCTGGCCGGGGTCCTGCTGGCCACCACGGTACGGATGGTCGAGGCGGCCTCGCTGTGGGCGCTGGCCCGCTCCACCCGGGGCGACGCCCTGGTGCTCGTGCTCACCTTCGCCGTCACCGTCATCTGGGACCTGGTCACCGCCGTGGCGGTCGGGGTGGGGGTCGCCGTCGTGGTGGCCCTGCGTGCCGTGGCCCGCAGCGCCCGGCTGGAACAGGTCCCCCTGGACCGGGGCGAGCACACCGACGAGGAGCAGGCCCTGCTCGCCGAGCACATCGTGGCCTACCGCCTGGACGGCCCCCTCTTCTTCGCGGCCGCGCACAACTTCCTGCTCCAGCTCTCCGACGTGGCCGACGTGCGGGTGGTCATCCTGCGGATGTCCCGGGTCTCCACCATCGACGCCACCGGCGCGCAGGTGCTCGGCGACGCCATCCGCCGCCTCCAGGGCCGGGGCATCACCGTGCTGCTGTCCGGCATCGATCCCGACCACGACCAGGTGCTGGACACCCTGGGGGTGGCCGATCAGCTACGCCGCGACAACCTGATCTTCACCGACACCCCGGCCGCCATCGCGTACGCCCGTACCCTCGCCCTGCCCGCCGCTGCCGCCGCCTAGGCGGGCGGGCGGCCTGCGGGGTTGCCGCCGCCGTTTCGGCGCAATGGCGGGGTCGCGGCGGGCAGGTCACCGCCATTGCGCCGTAACCGCGCACCCGGGCGCCGGGTTCAACGCCAGCCGCTCCGCCGACGGGTCGATCCCGTCCTCGGGCCCTCGGCGCCCGGCCAACGGCGCCGCCGTCGGAGCCCGCTTCTGAGGATCGGCCGCACCGCCTCGTGGTAGGTGCCGGCCGCGAGAGACAGACCAGGGATGAACGCCGGTACGCCCATCCCTGGTGTCTAGCTCATTCGGGCACGCGGCGGTAGGCGCCGTCGCTGGCGGAGGTGGCCATCGAGGCGTACGCGCGCAGCGCCGCGGAGACCGGGCGCTGCCGGTCGACCGGGGTGTACGGACGCTCCCGCTTCTCCTGGGCGATCCGTCGGGCCGCCAGCACCTCCTCCGGCACCTCCAGTGAGATGGACCGGTTCGGGATGTCGATGGCGATCTCGTCGCCCGGCTCGACCAGCGCGATCAGCCCACCGGCGGCGGCCTCGGGGGAGGCGTGGCCGATGGACAGCCCGGAGGTGCCACCGGAGAACCGGCCGTCGGTGAGCAGGGCGCAGGCCCGACCCAGCCCTCGGCCCTTGAGGAAGGAGGTCGGGTAGAGCATCTCCTGCATGCCGGGGCCACCCTTGGGCCCCTCGTAGCGGATCACCACCACGTCCCCGGCGACGACCTCCTTGGCCAGGATGGCGGTCACCGCGTCGTCCTGCGACTCGTAGACCTTGGCCGGGCCCCGGAAGGTCAGGCACTCCTGCGGCACCCCGGCGGTCTTCACCACGCAGCCCTCCGGCGCCAGGTTGCCGTAGAGGATGGCCAACCCACCGTCGGCGCTGTAGGCGTGTTCCAGGTCCCGGATGCAGCCCTCGGCGGCATCGGTGTCCAGGGTGGACCAGCGGTTGGTGGTGGAGAAGGGTTCCGTGGTGCGTACCCCGCCCGGCGCGGCGTGGAACAGCTCGGTCGCCTCGGCGGTGGCCGAGCCGCCCCGCACGTCCCAGTCGGCCAGCCAGCGCTCCAGGGTGGGGGAGTGCACGGCGTGCACGTCCCGGCGCAGCAGCCCGGCGCGGTTCAGTTCGCCGAGGATCGCCGGGATGCCACCGGCCCGGTGCACGTCCTCCATGTGGTACTGCGGGGAGTTCGGGGCGACCTTGGCCAGGCAGGGCACCCGGCGGGAGATCTCGTCGATGTCGGCGACGGTGAAGTCCAGCTCGGCCTCGCGGGCGGCGGCCAGCAGGTGCAGGATGGTGTTGGTCGAGCCGCCCATCGCCACATCCAGGGCCACGGCGTTCTCGAAGGCGGCCCGGGAGGCCACCACCCGGGGCAGCACGGAGGCGTCGTCCTCGTCGTACCACCGCTTGGCGATCTCCACGACGGTGCGACCGGCCTCGACGAACAGGGACCGCCGGGCGGCGTGGGTGGCCAGGGTGGAGCCGTTGCCGGGCAGGGCCAGGCCGATGGCCTCGGTCAGGCAGTTCATCGAGTTCGCGGTGAACATGCCCGAGCAGGAGCCGCAGGTCGGGCAGGCGGAGCGTTCGATCTCGCCGAGTTGGTCGTCCGTGACGGCCTCGTTGGAGGAGGCGATCATCGCGTCGATCAGGTCGATCTTGGAGTGCACGATGCCCTCGATCGCCACCGTCTTGCCGGCCTCCATCGGACCGCCGGAGACGAAGACGGTGGGGATGTTCAGCCGCAGGGCGGCCAGCAACATGCCCGGGGTGATCTTGTCGCAGTTGGAGATGCAGACCAGGGCGTCCGCGCAGTGCGCGTTGACCATGTACTCCACCGCGTCGGCGATCAGCTCCCGGCTGGGCAGGGAGTAGAGCATCCCGCCGTGGCCCATGGCGATGCCGTCGTCGACCGCGATGGTGTTGAACTCCCGGCCCACCCCGCCGGCGGCGGCCACCGCGTCGGCCACCAGGCCACCCATGTCCTTGAGGTGTACGTGACCCGGCACGAACTGGGTGAAACTGTTCGCGATGGCGACGATCGGCTTACCGAAATCGTCATCGGTCATCCCGGTGGCCCGCCACAGGGCCCGGGCACCGGCCATCGTCCGACCGTGCGTGGAGGTCTTCGACCGCAGCTCAGGCATGGGTACCAGTCTGGCACCGTCGCCCCGGCGTCGGACAGGTGAGTCGGATGTGTCCCAACAGATGCACACCCGATCCCCACGGCGCGTGGCCATCCGGCAGAGTGAGGTCGTGCACACACCCCCGGGCATGATCGGCGCCGCGGTGCTGAGCGCGCTTGTCGCCGTCGCGGCCGGGGTACTGCTGGCCGCCGCCGCCCGGCGTCGTGGTGGGCCGCACCGCCAGGCGTACGCCCTGCTCACGGTCGCTGCGGCGGTGTCCCTGATCACCCTGTTGCTGGCTGCGGCCGGCGCCCTGAGCGCCGACGAGCACTGGGCACACGAGCAGGCGCACCGCACCGACTGGGCCAGTGCGGTGGCGGTCGGCACCGCGGTGAGTGGCCTGCTGTTCTGCGGCGGCCTGCTCCGGATGCCCGGGGTCGCCGGTTCGGTGGGCTCGGCCGGTGGACTGGCCCTGGAGGGCGTGGTCGTGGGTGCCGCGCTGTGGTTCGTCGGTTGGGTGCTGATCTCCGAACCGACCCGGCTGCTCGGCGACGCCACCCCGGCGGCCTGCCCGGCGATCCTGCTCACCTCGGTCAGCGCGGCGCTGTGCTGCGGCCTGGCCGCCATCCTGGTGCTGCGGGCCACCCCACCGCGACGTGGCCTGGCCATGCTGGGCGCCGGCATCTCCGTGGCGACCTGCGGGGGCCTCGGGGTAGCGGCCGGGCTCTGCCAGGTCGGTCCCGCGGTGACCTCGGTCAGCCTGGTCGTGCTCGCCGTCGGCCTGCTGACGGCCGCGGTGGCGGTGGGCCGGATCGACCCCTCCGGGCAGCTCACCACGGACGTGATCCGCCACGACGGCGAGTACGCCTTCATCCCGATGGCCGCGATGGCCGGCTCGGCGATGTACCACCTGCTGCGGGGCGGCCAGTTCGACGCCCTGGGCATCATCGCCGGCAGCGTGGAGGGGTTCGCCCTGGTCGCCCGGCAGCACCTCACCCTGCACCTGCTCCGGGCCTACGCCGGGCGGTTGGCGGAGCGGGAGGCCCACTTCCGGCAGCTCGCGCACACGGACGCGCTCACCGGGCTGGACAACCGGCGCGGGCTGCTGCGGGCCCTGCACCGGTGCGCGCAGACCGACAGCCCCTGCATGCTGGTCAGCCTGGACCTGGACGGCTTCAAGAACGTCAACGACATGCGCGGCCACGATGTCGGTGACGCGGTGCTGGCCGAGGTGGGTCGGCGGCTGCGCGACAACCTCCGGCCGGGGGACCTCGCCGCCCGCCTGGGCGGAGACGAGTTCGCGGTACTCATGCACGGGCAACCGGCCGAGGTGGAGGCGCTCGCCGAGCGGTTGCGCAAGGTGCTGGGTGAGGCGTACCGACAGCCCGAGGGGCCGGTCTTCCTCTCGGTCAGCATCGGCCTGGCGACCTGGGCCGACACCCCGGACGTCGAACTGCTGCTGCGGCACGCCGATCTCGCGCTGCGCTACGCCAAGCAGCGGGGCAAGAACCGGACCGAGCGGTACGACGGTGGGTACGACCGGCTGCTGCGCCGGCGTACCACCCTGGAGCACGAGTTGCGGGGCGCGATCGGGCGCGACGAGCTACGGCTGGTCTTCCAGCCGGTGGCCTCCCTGCCCTCGGTGCGGCCGGTCGGGGCGGAGGCGCTGCTGCGCTGGCGCCACCCCGAACTCGGCAACGTCCGCCCGGACGAGTTCATCCCCCTGGCCGAGGAATGCGGCATGATCGCCGAACTCGGTGCCTGGGTGTTGCACCAGGCGTGTCGGCAGCTGTCCCGCTGGCTGGCCGAGGGGCATGACGTCTGGGTGTCCGTGAACGTCTCGCCCCGGGAGTTGCACGCTCCGGCCTACGTGGTCCAGGTGGCCGAGGCGCTGCGGATCCACCACGTCCCGCCGCAGCGGCTGGTGCTGGAGGTCACCGAGCACGCGGTCGCCACCGATCTGGACGAGCTGATCCGCCGGCTGACCGCCCTGCGGCGTACCGGGGTGCGGATCGCCCTGGACGACTTCGGTGCCGGCTACTCCTCCCTGGGACAGCTGCGCCGACTCCCGATCGACATCCTCAAGATCGACCATGGCCTGGTGGCCGAGCACGAGCCGGTCCGCCCGGTCGGGAGCGAGGGGCCGGCCTTCGCCCCCATGGTCGACGTCGTGATGCGGCTGGGGCACCAGTTCGGCCTGGAGGTCATCGCCGAGGGGGTGACCACCCCCACGGAGTTGGCCGCGGTGGTGGCCGCCGGCTGCCGCTTCGGTCAGGGGGCCCTGTTCGGGTGGGGCGTACCGGCCGAGCACCTGGAGGCGATGCTAAAGGCGGCCACCTCGCCGGGGGCCCGCCCGGCGCGTCCGGCCGGGGTGGGGTCGGCGCCCGCCCAGAGGGCCGAAAATGGGACGTCGGGGCAGGTCAAACCGGGTGCTGCGGGCCTGCCAGGGGGCAATTCCCCCGGTCCGTGAACCAAAATGTGGGATCAGTTGACTCATCGCGTGAGATGCGTCAGTCTTGAGCCATGTCGTACCGGTCGCTGCGAGTACTTATCTGAGCGCACTCTCCTCACTGAGAGTGCGCTGGCCCCGTGCATCTGGCACGAGGGCTTTTTTGTTGCCGTCGAACCCACCGCACCCGGCTCGTTCGTGTGCACAGTGTGAGCAGCCCAACCAACTCCAGCCGAAGGCAAATCGCCATGACGAGACCCACACCAGAGACCATTGCCCACTCCGTCCGGCGAGCCCGTAACTCCGCCGAGACCACGGGTGACAACGACCACACCCGCGCGGACGTCACCCCGGCCCCGGCGGTACAGTCCGCCCAGGTCTCGGGGGCCGGCTCGCTGGTGCGCTCCCTGGAGGCGCTCGGGGTCGACGTCGTCTTCGGCATCCCCGGCGGTGCGATCCTGCCGGCGTACGACCCCCTGTACGACTCGACGGTCCGGCACATCCTCGTCCGGCACGAGCAGGGGGCCGGTCACGCGGCCACCGGTTACGCGCAGGCCACCGGCCGGGTCGGGGTCTGCATGGCCACCTCCGGTCCGGGTGCCACCAACCTGGTGACCCCGATCGCGGACGCGTACATGGACTCCGTGCCGCTGGTGGCGATCACCGGCCAGGTGGCCCGTCCGGCGATCGGCACGGACGCCTTCCAGGAGGCGGACATCCAGGGCATCACCCTGCCGATCACCAAGCACAACTTCCTGGTGCAGAGCCCCAGCGAGATCCCCCGCATCCTGGCCGAGGCGTTCCACCTGGCCTCGACCGGTCGGCCCGGCCCGGTCCTGGTGGACATCCCCAAGGACGTCCTCCAGGCGGAGACCACCTTCGTCTGGCCGCCCACCCCGGACCTGCCCGGCTACCGGCCGACGCTGCACCCGCACGGCAAGCAGATCCGCGAGGCGGCCCGGCTGATGACCACCGCCCGCCGCCCGGTGCTCTACGTCGGCGGTGGGGTGCTCAAGGCCGGCGCCACCGAGGGGCTGCGTCGGTTGGCCGAGCTGACCGGCATTCCCGTGGTGACCACGCTGATGGCCCTGGGGGCCTTCCCCGACTCGCACCGCCAGCACCTGGGCATGCCCGGCATGCACGGCACGGTCGCCGCGGTCTACGGGTTGCAGAAGGCCGACCTGATCGTGGCCCTGGGTGCCCGGTTCGACGACCGGGTCACCGGCAAGTTGGACTCCTTCGCCCCGGACGCCACCGTGGTGCACGCCGACATCGACCCGGCCGAGATCGGCAAGAACCGGCACGCCGACGTGCCGATCGTGGGTGACGCCCGGTACGTCATCGACGAGTTGCTCGCGGCGGTCACCGCCGAGCAGACGGCCGGACGGGTCGCCGACCTCGGCGACTGGTGGACCCAGCTCGACGACCTGCGGGAGCGCTACCCGCTGGGCTACGAGGAGCCCTCCGACGGCACCCTCTCCCCGCAGTACGTGATCAAGCGGCTGGGCGAGATCGCCGGCCCGGACGCGATCTACGTCGCCGGGGTCGGCCAGCACCAGATGTGGGCCTCCCAGTTCATCTCGTACGAGAAGCCGCAGACCTGGCTCAACTCCGGTGGTCTCGGCACCATGGGGTACGCCGTGCCGGCCGCGATGGGCGCCAAGGTCGGCAGGCCGGACGCGGTGGTGTGGGGCATCGACGGTGACGGCTGCTTCCAGATGACCAACCAGGAGTTGGCCACCTGCGCGCTGGAGGGCATCCCGGTCAAGATCGCCGTGATCAACAACGGCAACCTCGGCATGGTCCGACAGTGGCAGACCCTGTTCTACGGTGAGCGCTACTCCAACACCGACCTGGGCACCCACAAGCACCGCATCCCGGACTTCGTCAAGCTGGCCGAGGCGCTCGGCTGCGTCGGGCTGCGCTGCGAGACCGCCGAGGACGTCGACAAGACGATCGAGGCGGCGATGTCCATCAACGACGCACCGGTGGTCATCGACTTCGTGGTCGGCAAGGACGCGATGGTCTGGCCGATGGTCGCCGCCGGCACCAGCAACGACGAGATCATGTTCGCCCGCGGCGTCCGCCCGACCTTCGACGAGGATGACCTGTAGTCATGGCCGATTGCACCGAGCGAAGCGAGGGTCAAGAGGACATGACGAGGAAGGCACTGTAATGACGATGCACACGCTGTCCGTGTTGGTGGAGAACAAGCCGGGCGTGCTGGCCCGGGTCTCCGGACTGTTCTCCCGGCGCGGCTTCAACATCGACAGTCTCGCGGTCGGCGAGACCGAGAACCCGGACGTCTCGCGGATCACCATCGTGGTCAACGCCGACTCCTCCCCGTTGGAGCAGGTCACCAAGCAGCTCAACAAGCTGGTCAACGTGCTCAAGATCGTCGAGCTGGACCCCTCGACCTCGGTGGCCCGGGAACTGCTGCTGGTGAAGGTGCGCGCCGACCGCGCCGCCCGGGGACAGGTCCTGGAGACGGTGAGCCTGTTCCGTGCCCGGGTGGTCGACGTGGCCTCCGACACCCTCACCATCGAGGCCACCGGCACCCCCGACAAGCTCGACGCGCTGCTGCGCGACCTTGAGTCCTTCGGCATCAAGGAAATGGTCCAGTCGGGCCTGGTCGCGATCGGACGCGGCCCGCGTGCGATCACCGCCGGCCCGGCCCTGCGGGCCGCCTGATCACCACCGGTCGGCCTGCGGGCCGGGCGTAACCACAGCCACGACGGGCCGCATCGGCCGCCGTACGAAAGGGAAGTCATGAGCGTTGAGGTGTACTACGACGACGACGCCGACCTGGGCCTGATCCAGGCGAAGAAGGTCGCCGTGATCGGGTACGGCAGCCAGGGCCACGCCCACGCGCTGTCGCTGCGCGACTCGGGTGTCGACGTGGTGATCGGTCTGCCGGAGGGCTCGAAGAGCCGCCCCAAGGCCGAGGAGCAGGGCCTGCGGGTGCTCACCCCGGCCGAGGCGGCGGCCGAGGCCGACGTGATCATGATCCTCGCCCCGGACACCGCGCAGCGCCACGTCTACGCCGAGTCGATCGCGCCGAACCTCAGCGCCGGCAAGGCGCTGTTCTTCGGGCACGGGTTCAACATCCGCTACGGCCTGATCAAGCCGCCGGCCGACGTGGATGTGGCGATGGTCGCCCCGAAGGGTCCGGGTCACCTGGTCCGCCGGCAGTACGTCGACGGCAAGGGGGTGCCCTGCCTGGTCGCGGTCGAGCAGGACGCCAGTGGCACCGCTTTCGCGCTGGCCCTGTCGTACGCCAAGGGCATCGGCGGTACCCGGGCGGGTGCGATCAAGACCACCTTCACCGAGGAGACCGAGACCGACCTCTTCGGCGAGCAGGCGGTGCTCTGCGGTGGGGCGGCGGCCCTGGTGCAGACCGGCTTCGAGGTGCTCACCGAGGCCGGGTACGCCCCCGAGGTGGCCTACTTCGAGTGCCTGCACGAGCTGAAGCTGATCGTGGACCTGATGTACGAGGGCGGCATCGCCCGGATGCGCTACAGCGTCTCCGACACCGCCGAGTACGGCGACCTGTCCCGGGGCCCGCGGGTCATCGACAGCCGGGTCAAGGACGAGATGCGCAAGATCCTCGGTGAGATCCAGAACGGCGAGTTCGCCCGCGAGTGGGTGGCCGAGGACGAGGCCGGCCGGCCGAACTTCAGCAAGTGGCAGGCCGAGGGCGCGGCTCACCCGATCGAGGAGACCGGCGCCAAGCTGCGCGGCATGATGAGCTGGGTGGACCGCCCGATCACCGAGACCGCCTGAGATCTTCGCGACGGGTTGCGAGATCCGTCTCACCCGACGGCACCCGCACCGGATGTTCTCCCCGACCTCCGGCGCGGGTGCCGTGCTGTTCGCACCCACCGGCAAGGGGTCAACTCGCACGTCACGTCCGGTTTGTGAGGGCACTCACCCCCTGGTCCGGGCCATCTCGGGCGGCCGGGCCCCTACGATTCCGGGTGGGTGCTCCAGCCGGCACCCTACGGCCATGGCCCTGCCCGCGCCGGGCGCAGCGCAGCGTCCACGCACCGGCCGACCGCTCTGACGACATCTACGAGGACCAATGACTCCTGTCGTACTGATCGCCGAAGAACTCGCTCCTGCCGCAATCGAGGTGCTCGCTCACGACTTCGACGTCCGGCACGTCGACGGCACCGATCGCCCGGCTCTGCTCTCCGCCCTGGCCGAGGCCGACGCCGTCATCGTCCGCAGCGCCACCCAGATTGACGCCGAGGCGATCGCCGCCGCACCCCGGCTCAAGGTCGTGGCCCGGGCGGGCGTGGGTCTGGACAACGTCGAGGTGCCGGCCGCCACCGCGCGGGGCGTCATGGTCGTCAACGCCCCCACCTCCAACATCGTCTCCGCGGCCGAGCAGGCCGTAGCGCTGCTGTTGGCGGTGGCCCGCAACACCGCCAGCGCCAGCGCCGCCCTCAAGGCGGGGGAGTGGAAGCGGTCGAAGTACACCGGTGTGGAGTTGCAGGGCAAGACCGTGGGCGTCGTCGGCCTGGGCCGCATCGGCGTGCTGTTCGCCTCGCGCATCGCCGCCTTCGGCACCCGGCTGATCGCCTACGACCCGTACATCCAGCCGGCCCGGGCCGCGCAGCTCGGGGTGCGCCTGGTCGGCCTGGAGGAGTTGCTGCGGGAGAGCGACTTCATCTCCATCCACCTGCCGAAGACCCCGGAGACCGTGGGCCTGATCGGTGAGAAGGAGCTGTCGATCGTCAAGCCGGGCGTACGGATCGTCAACGCCGCCCGCGGCGGGCTGGTCGACGAGCAGGCGCTGGCCGACGCCCTGGCCGAGGGCCGGGTCGCCGGTGCCGGGGTGGACGTGTACGCCAAGGAGCCCTGCACCTCCTCGCCGCTGTTCGCCTTCGACAACGTGGTGGCCACCCCGCACCTGGGCGCCTCCACCGCCGAGGCGCAGGACAAGGCCGGCCTGGCCGTGGCCAAGAGCGTGAAGCTGGCCCTGCAGGGCGAGTTCGTGCCGGACGCGGTCAACGTGCAGGCCGGTGGGGTGGTCGCCGAGGACGTACGCCCGCTGCTGCCGCTGGCCGAGAAGCTCGGCCGGGCCTTCACCGCGGTCGCCGGTGGGGTCGCCGCCAGCGTCACCGTCGAGGTACGCGGTGAGATCGTCAACCACGACGTCTCGGTGCTCAAGCTGGCCGCCACCAAGGGCCTGTTCAGCTCGGTGGTGGAGGAGCAGGTCACCTACGTCAACGCGCCGCACCTGGCCGCCCAGCGTGGGGTGGAGGTGTCGCTGACCACCCAGACCGAGACCGTGGAGCACCCGGTGCTGGTCACCGTGCGCGGTGCCCTGCCGGACGGTCGTACGGTCAGCGTCTCCGGCACGGTGACCCACGCGGGCACCCGGGACATCATCAAGCTGACCGAGGTGGACGGCTTCGACCTGGAGATCGGGGCGGAGGGCATCCTGCTCTTCCTCCGCTACGCCGACCGTCCCGGGGTGGTCGGCACGGTCGGCACCCTGCTCGGCGAGGCCGGGATCAACATCGCGGCGATGCAGGTGGCCCGCCGGGAGGCCGGTGGCGAGACCCTGATGACCCTCACGGTCGACCAGGCCCTCGGCGCCGACCTGCTCACCTCGGCGGCCGACTCGATCGGCGCGGTCTCGGCCAGCGCGGCGGACCTGCGCGACGAGTAGCAGTTCAGGCGACGCCACCAGGGGCCCGGCCGTCGGCCGGGCCCCTGGTGCTTGACGTCTGCGTGGTGCCGGGTCAGCCGGGCAGCCGGGCGACCGGCGGCGGGTAGACCGAGCCGTCCTGGGCGTCGAAGAGCATCAGCCGGTGCTCTCCGGCCAGCCGCTCGATGTCCAGCAGCACCTCATCCGGGCAGCCGGGGTCGAGATTCATCTCGATATGGTCGGCCGTCGCGTGCAGCGGTGCCACCGCCCAGGGCCCACCCGTGATCCCCGGTTGGTCGGGGTAGCGGGCGGTGATCGCCCGGTAGAAGGCGACCACCCGGGGATCCGGTCGGTGCTGGGCGTGCCAGCCCGCCCGGCACCGCTGCACCGCCGCTCGCACATCGTCAGGCGTCGCCCCGTCCGCCAGGGCCCATACGCTCAGATCGAAACTCACGGCCGACAGCGTGCCATCCGCGATCGTCCCTGTCGAAAACGGCCCTGGCACCGGGCCTACTGTGACCGGTGTGATGGTCCCCTGTAGAGCCTTGCCGCGAAACCCGCCGAGTCGCTAGCGTACCGGTGCGGTTTCTGGCCGATCCGGTGATGCCGGCCCGTCTTCGGGTGGCGAGGTCGACGTCCGACCGACCGGCCCGTACCCCTCGATTGCGCGAGCCATGCGCATTCGTCCTCGACCGGCCTCCGCGGCCGTTGCCGCGGCCGTGGAGGCCGATCGCCGACACTCCACGATGTACTTTCCGCCGCCCTCCGGTCGGGCGGAGCATGTGGACGGTCCCGAAGGGTCAGTGCTGGGTGGCGATGAGGGCGCGGTAGGGCGATCCGGCTTCGAACCAGCTCAGCCCGGTCGGACCGGCGGCGTACAGCGCGGTGGCGTAGGCGTCGGCGACCGCCAGATCCGGGCCCACCACGGTGGCGGCGACCATCCGGTCGGCCGGTTCCCCGGTGCGCGGGTCGACCACATGCCCGCGCCGGCCGGTCACCCCGGAGGTGCCGATCGCACCCGCCGTCATCTCCAGCACCAGCGGCGGCCGGCGGCGGTCGGTCGGATGGTGCACGGCCACCCGCCACGGGCCGCCGTGCCCGGCGTGTCCGCGTACCACCAGGTCGGCGCCGGTGAGCACGGCGTAGTCCGTGATGCCTGCGGCGCGCAGCCGGGCCGCCGCCCGTTCGACCGCCCAGCCGCCGAGCAGGCCACCGGGATCGAACCCGCCCGGCACCGCCCAGGCGTCGAACCAGCCGTCCGTGGCGGCGCGCATCGCGGCGCACCGGTCCACCAGATCCGCCAGCGGCGGGTAGGACTCCGGGCTGATCTCTCCCCGGCGCAGCCGGGACACCAGACTCTCCGGCCGGTTGGGACCGTAGGTCAGGTCGATCGCGCGCAGTTCGGCCACCGCGTCACGCAGCGCCGCACCGACCACCCGCCGACCCAGCGGGGCCGGTGCGTTGACCAGCAGGGTGTACTCGGCGGTGGAGGTGCGTACGGTGTGCCGTACGGTGAGCCCGTCGTCGGCTCCCCGGCCGGCCCGGTCAGGGCGCGGGTCGCGGGTGCCCAGGCGCAGGTCGGGTCGGCGGTAGCGAAAGGTCGCCGGGTCGACCCAGCGGGTACGTGGCTGCTCGTCGGTCCACATCGTGTCCGCCCCCCTTCGACGACCGGCCCACGCCCTAGTGGTCGTCGTCCGGCCCTGTCCGCCGGTTGACGGTCACGTTAGGCAGCCCAGATGACGGCAGCATGAGCGGACGCTGAGAAGCTGCTGTGCGTGTCACATCCCGAAAAGTGGAACACTCGTACCGGGAGGCGGGACGGCGGCGTACCGTCTAGCCGATACGAGCGAAGGAGCTGACGGACGTGGCACGGATCGCAGTGGTGGCCGGAGACGGGATCGGACCCGAGGTGGTCGCGGAGGCCCGCAAGGTCATCGATGCGGTGTTGCCCGGGGTGGAGGCCACCGAGTACGACCTCGGTGCGGCACGCTACCACCGCACCGGCGAGGTGCTGCCGGACTCGGTGTTGACCGAGTTGGCCGGGCACGACGCCATCCTGCTCGGCGCGGTCGGCGACCCCACCGTGCCGCCGGGGGTGCTGGAGCGGGGTCTGCTGCTCAAGCTGCGCTTCGCCTTCGACCAGTACGTCAACCTGCGGCCCTCCCAGCTCTGGCCCGGGGTGGCCAGCCCGCTGGCGGCGGTCAAGCCCGGCGAGGTCGACCTCGTGGTGGTCCGCGAGGGCACCGAGGGGCTGTACGCCGGTGCCGGTGGCACCCTGCACCGCGACACCCCGGCCGAGGTGGCCACCGAGGAGAGCCTGAACACCCGACACGGGGTGGAGCGGGTGGTCCGCGACGCCTTCGCCCGGGCCAGCCGCCGGGAACGACGCAAGGTGACCCTGGTGCACAAGACCAACGTGCTCACCCACGCCGGCTCGTTGTGGGCCCGCGCCTTCGATGCGGTCGCCGCGGAGTACCCCGAGGTGACCACGGAGTACCAGCATGTCGACGCCGCCGCGATGTTCCTGGTGACCCAGCCCCAGCGCTACGACGTGGTGGTCACCGACAACCTCTTCGGCGACATCCTCACCGACATCGCCGCCGCGGTGACCGGCGGGATCGGGCTGGCCGCCAGCGGCAGCATCAACCCCGACCGGACCTACCCCTCCATGTTCGAGCCGGTGCACGGCTCCGCCCCGGACATCGCCGGGCGTGGCATCGCCGACCCGGTGGCCGCGATCCTCTCCGGCGCCCTGCTGCTCGACCAGCTCGGCCACGCCGAGGCCGCGGAGCGGATCACCGCCGCGGTCGGCGCGGAACTCGCCGCCCGTACCCCGGGCGAGGCGGTACGCACCGCCGAGGTGGGCGACCGGATCGCCGCCCAGGTAGCCGCCTGAGTCCGCATCAGGTCTCGCCACCGGCGACAGCCGGTGGCGACCGGCCCGACGGTCCCGGCGGAAGTGACTACTCGCTGGTACTACCGACCAGTGCGCCTATCCGCTGAACGACCGTTCGGGGTAAGTTTCTGGCACAAATACTTCTGATGTGCGCCTCGGCGCATGTCGTCGTCCCCAGGGAGGTCAGCGCGATGAGCGGTGGTGACAAGCTCGAATTCGAGATCCGTCCGAATCCCGCGCCGGTATCCGCCGCCGACCGGGCCGCGCTGCTGGCCAACCCTGGATTCGGCCGGGTGTTCACCGACCACATGGTCACCGTCCGTTACGCCGACGGCAAGGGCTGGTACGACGCCCGGGTCGAGGCCCGGGGGCCGATTCCGATGGATCCCGCCAGCGCGGTGCTGCACTACGCGCAGGAGATCTTCGAGGGGATGAAGGCGTACCGCACGGGCGACGGCGGGGTGACCATGTTCCGCCCGTACGCCAACGCGGCCCGGTTCAACACCTCCGCGACCCGGATGGCCATGCCGACGCTGCCCGAGCAGACCTTCGTCGACTCGCTGCTGCGGCTGATCGAGATCGACCGGGAGTGGATCCCGGAGGGCGAGGACGGCAGCCTCTACCTGCGGCCGTTCATGTTCGCCAGTGAGGTCTTCCTCGGCGTCCGCCCGGCCAACGAGTACCTCTACGTGGTGATCGCCTCCCCGGTGGGGGCGTACTTCTCCGGCGGGGTCAAGCCGGTGACGGTCTGGGTGTCGCCCGACTACACCCGGGCCGCCCCCGGGGGCACCGGCGCGGCGAAGTGCGGTGGCAACTACGCGGCCTCGCTGGCCGCCCAGGCCGAGGCCGCCGAGCACGGCTGCGAGCAGGTGGTCTTCCTGGACGCGGTGGAGCGCCGGTACGTCGACGAGTTGGGCGGCATGAACGTCTTTTTCGTCTACGACGACGGCTCGGTGGTCACCCCGCCGCTGACCGGCACGATCCTGCCCGGCATCACCCGGGAGTCGGTGCTCACCCTGGCCTCGGCGGCCGGTCACCCGGTGCAGGAACGGCCGGTGAGCTTCGACGAGTGGCAGGCGGACGCCAACAGCGGTCGGCTGCGCGAGGTCTTCGCCTGCGGCACCGCCGCGGTGATCACCCCCATCGGCCGGGTCCGGTACCCGGAGGGGGAGTTCACCATGGGCGGTGGTGAGCCGGGTCCGATCACCATGGCGTTGCGTCAGCAGTTGGTCGACCTTCAGCGCGGCAACGCCCCCGACCCCCACAACTGGGTGCACCGCGTCCTCTGAGCTGTGCGAAAGGGCCCCCTGTCGATGTGCAGGGGGCCCTTTCCACAACCAGGCTTCGATCGGGCTCAGTCGAGCAGGTGGGTACGCAGGGCGGCCAGTTGGTCGTCGGTGACCCCGGCGTGCCGCAGGTAGCCGTCGATCGAGCCGTGGCCCTCGCGGATCTCCGTCAGGAACGTCAGCATCGTCTCCGCCGGTGAGAACACGAACGGGGCGGGAAGTTCCGGCAGGTGCGGGTAGGCGGTGGCGAGCCAGGCGGTGAACCGCTGCGAGGCCTCCGTGCTCAGCGCGTAGTCCTCGGCGATCTCGGCGTCATCGACACCGAGGGCCGCCAGGGTGAGGCCGCAGACGATGCCGGTGCGGTCCTTGCCCGCCACGCAGTGCACCACCACGGGCGCGTTGGCGCTGTCGGCGATCAGGCCGATCGCCTGGGCCAGCCCGGCGGTCCCGGTCCGGGCCAGGTCGGCGTACCGGTCGGCCAGGTAGCGGGCCAGATCGCCGCCGGGCTGGTACGGCTGCCTGCCCCATTCCTCGTGCTCGGGGTGGATGTGCCGGTAGTCGAGCCCGTCGAACTCGGGGACCCGGCCGTCGCGTTGGACCTCCTGCGGGCGGCGCAGGTCGACGACCGTGCGTACCCCCAGGGCGCGGAAGGCGTCCAGGTCCGCGCCGTCCATCCGGTGCAGGGAGTCGGAACGGTAGAGCCGGCCGGAGCGCACCCTGCGCCCGTCCAGGCCGCGGTAGCCGCCCACGTCCCGGAAGTTGAACATCGCGGTGAAGGGGATCCTGCGCCTGTCGTCGATCGCGTCCATGCGGACACCGTATCGGCCGGTGGGAGGCTTTCCCACCGGCCGATACCGCGGATCAGTACGTCAGGGTGTCTCAGCGAAGGCCACCGGGCGGGGTGGCGGAGTAGGTGTCGTTGTAGTACCCGCCGAGCTTGTCCCGGTACGCCGGGTCGTTGATCGAGTCGTCGTACTCCGGCGCCGCCTTGATCTGGTCCTTGGTGCGGTCGACGTAGACCTTCTGCTCGTCGTGGTCGACGTGGTTGACCGTCCCGGCCGGCAGCATGACCTTCTTGCCGAAGATCCACGGGCCGGTGTCGACCACCAGGTAACTGGCGTCGACCTCGCTGCTGTCGCTGTCGATCTTGCCGATCGAGCCGTCGCTCGCCTCGACCTTGTAGCCGATCAGGCTGGTGCCGGCGACCCCGGCCTCGGCCCGGTAGCTCCACGGGCTGAAGGCGCTGGGGGAGCCGCCGGTGGTGACCACGTCCTGGTCGACGGCGCGCAGGGCCGGGTCCGGCGTGGCGTGCGTGTTGTTCGGGTCGAGCCTGTCCATGGGATCTCTCCTGTCTCGACTGGGTCAGTCGTCTCGGAGGTACGTGGTTCGTTGTCCCGAAAACTCCTACCCCGTGCGACTCGTCCTACACCCACCATCTCCGATGAGACCCAAGTCATCGTCCCGAGATGTGGATTCCGCCTCCCAGATCCGCCGCCGAGTGGCAGAGTGCAGAACGTGACCAGCACCGCCCGCATTATTGGCAACTAGCGCGCCGGCCTTCCCCTCCGCCGAGCGCGCCGACCTCCCGCAGCCGCGGGGGGTCTTTTTGTTGCGCCGGCCGGTGCCAGACGAAGGGATCACCATGACGTTCCAGGTCTACGACACCACCCTGCGCGACGGTGCCCAGCGCGAGGGGGTCAGCTACTCCGTGGTCGACAAGCTCGCGGTGGCTCGACTGCTCGACGAGTTCGGCGTCGGGTTCATCGAGGGTGGTTGGCCGGGAGCGGTGCCCAAGGACACCGAGTTCTTCCGTCGGGCCCGTACCGAGCTGGACCTGCGGCACGCCGTGCTGGTCGCCTTCGGCGCCACCCGCCGGGCCGGTGCGGTGGCCGCCGACGACCCGCAGGTGCGCGGCCTGCTGGACGCGCAGACCCCGGCGATCGCCCTGGTTGCCAAGGCCGACCTGCGGCATGTGGAGCGGGCCCTGCGGACCACCGCCAAGGAGAACCTGGCGATGGTCCACGACACGGTCACCCACCTGGTCGCGGAGGGGCGTCGGGTCTTCGTCGACGGCGAGCACTTCTACGACGGCTACCGGCACGATCCGGCGTACACCGCCTCGGTGGTGGAGACCGCGCTCGCCGCGGGCGCCGAGCGGTTCGTGCTCTGCGACACCAACGGCGGGATGCTGCCCTCGCAGGTCACCGCGGCCATCACCGACCTGATCGACCGCATCGGGGTGGCGCCAGAGCTGCTCGGCATGCACGCCCAGAACGACACCGCCTGCGCGGTCGCCAACACCATCGCCGCCGTCGAGGCCGGGGTCCGCCACGTGCAGGGCACCGCCAACGGGTACGGCGAGCGGCCGGGCAACGCCGACCTCTTCGCGGTCGTCGCGAACCTCCAACTCAAGCTCGGGCTGCCGGTCCTACCGGAGGGCTGCCTGGAGCAGATGGTGCGGGTCTCCCACGCCATCGCCGAGATCGCAAACATCGCCCCCGACACCCACCAGGCGTACGCCGGGGCCGCCGCCTTCGCTCACAAGGCCGGGCTGCACGCGAGTGCGATCAAAGTGGATCCGCTGCTCTACAACCACATCGAACCCGAGGTGGTCGGTAACGACATGCGGATCCTGGTCACCGAGATGGCCGGCCGGGCCAGCATCGAGCTCAAGAGCCGTGAGCTCGGACTGGATCTGGCCGGTCATCCGGAGACGCTGTCCCGGGTCACCAGGCGGGTCAAGGAGTTGGAGGCCGGCGGCTGGTCGTTCGAGGCCGCGGACGCCTCGTTCGAGCTGCTGGTGCGTTCCGAACTGCCGGACGCCGCGCCGCCGCGGCCGTTCGCTCTGGAGTCGTACCGGGTGCTGGTCGAACACCGCGAGGACGGCGCGGTGGTCTCCGAGGCGACCGTGAAGATCCGGGTACGCGGTGAGCGCGTGATCGCTACCGCGGAGGGCAACGGCCCGGTCAACGCGCTCGACGAGGCGCTTCGGGCCGGCCTGGGCCGACACTACCCAGAGCTGCGCGACTTCGAGCTGGCCGACTACAAGGTGCGCATCCTTGAGGGCAGCCACGGCACCGGCGCGGTGACCCGGGTGCTGGTCGAGACCGCGGATGGTCGGGGCGGCGGCTGGACCACTGTCGGGGTGCATCCCAACGTGGTCGAGGCAAGTTGGCACGCCCTCGTCGATGCCCTCACCTACGGTGTCAACCGCGCCCAGGTGTGAAAAGCGCAGCGGTGTGAGAAGCGGCGCGAACACTGCCGCCGATCACCTCGATGTGCACACCCGAACCATCGCGCAGGTCCCCGAGAAACACCGGCAGCACCTGCTCATCCGCAGCGACTCCGTCGCGGATGAGCAGGTGCCGTGCTGGACCGGCTCCGCGAGCTGCACAAACGTGCCAAACGAATGCATCAACGGCGTCGAGGCGCAGATCCGCTACCATAACTCCACAAATTGCTTGAACCGCCTGAATGTTGATTCGTGTTCGGCCCCCGACCCTGCGCATTGGTCCCAACAACTGACATGATGGAGGCGACATTGCTGCGCTGGACCTCATTAATCAGCCGCAGGAACTCCCCTCGGACTTGTCCAATCGCGTTGTTGTGCAGCGAAGCGGCGTTATCGATTTCACGGTCGTAGGCAACAGCCCCTCCCCTGGCGATGTCCGCAGTAAGCTCCTGCCGTTCGGTTGCGGTCATGTTCTGCTCACCCTCTCTGGTCAGGTGGTGATAGGAAACATTATTGTTCAAGTCGCTACCATGCATATGCCCCGGGTTCTCACGGACCTGCCCGCTGGCCAGATACTCCCGATATGGCCCCCTGTAGAGATCGAGACTGATGCGATAGTCTATATCCCGGATCCTGTTGTACACCTCTTGGACACTCGCCTCCGTGGACTCGTACTCCCGCACAGCTCTGATGAGTCCATCCTGCGATCCGATCCACTGCTTCTGCGCCTCGGATAAATAGTCAAATCGTGCCGCTTCGTTGTCTGAGAGTAGGACTTTGGCCAATTCTGTCACGTGATCGGGGTCGCTGTACGGGTAGGTCATGAGTGTCACTCCTTCTTGGGCGAACGGATGAAAACAGCGTTTCCGCAACTGTGCGTACCCTCGGGCGCCGTGGATCAATAAGCGCCACCCATTCTCGGAGGGCTTCCGGACTTTGCCCTCGTTGATACGAGATCCACGGTCGAGCCCAGGCCTGAGTTCAATGCTGTGATGTGCACAACACCGGGTGTGGGTGCGCGGGGTGCGCGGCGCGAGGTGTGAGAAGGGCCCTTCGCTAGGCTATGCGTTAAGAAGGGGCCCTTCCTTACCCGCTGACCGGTAGGCGTAGTTCGGCGAGGATCATGCGGTGGTCGCTGCCGGGTAGCGGGTGCACCGTGACCGTGTGCACCGCGATCCGGCGGTCGACCAGTACGTGGTCGATCACCACGGGCGGAATCAGGTCGCCGTCGTACGGACCCCAGGTGCCGCTGAGTCCCGTGCCGACCGAGGCGGCGGCGTCGGTGTAGCCGGTGTCGAGCAGGGCCCGCAGCGGCGCGTGGTCGAGGGTGGCGTTGAAGTCGCCGGCGAGGATGCTCAGCGGCCCGTGGGGGGTGGCCGGCGGTTGGGCGGCCAGGTCGGCGCGCCAGTAGCCGGTCTGGTCCAGCGCGTACGGTGCCGACGGGTGCGCCGACTCGACGCGTACCTCGGGTGCGCCCGGGACGGCGACCGTCGCGTATGCCTGGGTGAAACCAAAGCCACCGCGCAGCGTGCGGATGCCGCCGCCGCTGATCGGGTGCCGGGCGTACAGACCTGAGCCGGGTGTGCCCACCACCGGGTTGAGGTGCCGGTAGGGCAGCAGTCGGTCGAGGCCGAGCCGGTCCAGTTCGGCCTGTGCCGACGGGGTGAACTCCTGCACGACCAGCACGTCGACCCGCTCGGTGCGGACCAGGTCGACCACCATGGCGGGGTCGGCGGCGCCGGCCAGCAGGTTGGCGGTGAGCAGCCGTACCGTCGGCCCGGTGACCCCCGGCTGCGCCGACGGCAGCGCCCGCGGCGCCACCACCGCGACCAGCGTCATGGTGACCACCGCCGCGACCACGGCCGGCCAGCGGCGCCGTAGGGCGAGCGCGAGCAGCAGTGGTACCAGACTCCCGAGCAGCGCGTACGGCGTGAACGCCAGCAACTGCACCAGTGGCCCGCGGTCCAGGCCCGCCACTCGGGCGAGTGCCCAACCGGCGCCCGGTGCGACGGCGAGCCAGCAGATCGTGGTGCCCATCCGTCGGCGTCCTGCGTCGGTGGTCCTCACAGCCTGTGAGGCTACTGGGTGGATGTTGCGCCCAGCGCGGGCGAAAGGAGAGCAGAGGTCGCCACCCGGCGATCAGAACCGCATTTTGTGAATGAATGTGCCGTGGTGGCGGCTCGCCTGCAGACCCCCAACGGCGTCTTCATCCAGACCCGCAGCTCCACCGGCAGCCCCGCCGACCTGCCGTTCCACCTTCTCGTGCACCGCTGATCCAGCTGTGCCGTCGCCGGTCCCCTGCGTGGGGGCCGGCGACGCTCCGCTGGTTGGCCGTGCCCGGTTACCTCCTCGCCGATGCCGCCCGACCGCTCTGCGCACTCACGCCCGGTCCAGGCCGTAACGGCGTTGCCGCGCGGTCTGGGTGCGCCAAGGCCGGAATTTCCGACGTTTGTCCGATGGTCGCCGCGGGAAGCAAGCACCGTGACGGACATCTCGGACACCCTGTCCAGCCTGCCCAGCCCGGCCGATCAGGACGCGACCGCGGCCGAGCTGCACCAGACCCTCAACGAGGTCAGACGGGTGATCGTCGGGCAGGATCAGCTCGTCGAACGCCTGCTCACCGCCCTGCTGGCGGACGGGCACTGCCTGCTGGAAGGCGTACCGGGGGTGGCCAAGACCCTCGCCGTGCAGACCCTGGCCACAGTGGTCGGCGGCACCTTCTCCCGGATTCAGTTCACCCCCGACCTGGTGCCCTCGGACATCGTCGGCACCCGCATCTACCGGGCGTCCAGAGAGAGCTTCGACGTCGAACTCGGTCCGATCATGGCCAACCTGGTGTTGGCCGACGAGATCAACCGGGCTCCGGCGAAGGTGCAGTCGGCGCTGCTGGAGGCGATGGCCGAGCGGCAGGTCTCGATCGGTGGGCGCAGCTATCCGGTGCCGGAGCCCTTCCTCGTCCTGGCCACCCAGAACCCGATCGAGTCCGAGGGGGTCTACCAGTTGCCGGAGGCCCAGCGGGACCGCTTTCTCATGAAGATCGTCGTCGACTATCCCGACGACGCCGACGAGCTGGCGATCCTCTACCGGATGAGCGCCGAGCGTCCCCGGGCCCACCGGGTGCTGCGACCGGACCGGCTGCGGGAGTTCCAGCTCCATGCCCGGCAGATCTTCGTCCACCACGCCATCGCGGAGTACGTCGTCCGACTCATCCTGGCCACCCGTGACCCGGCCCGGTACGGGATGCCGGAACTGGCCCCCCTGCTCGCGTACGGTGCCAGTCCCCGCGCCACCCTGGGGATGGTCGCCGCCGCGCGGGCCCGGGCCCTGCTGCGTGGCCGGGAGTACGTGCTGCCGGAGGACGTCCGGGAACTCGCCGTGGACGTGCTGGCCCACCGGCTGGTGCTCTCCTTCGACGCGGTCGCCGACGGGGTGAGCGCCGAATCGGTGGTACGCCGACTGGTCGAGGTGGTGCCGCTGCCCCAGGTGGTCAACGGCCAACCGGAGTACGCCGCCGATCTGGCCGCCGCGTGATGAGAGGTGGGCGGGTCCCGGTGCCGGCGGACCCGGCGCTCACCGAGCTGACCCCCGACCAGCGACTGCGCCGGCTGGAACTGACCGTCACCCGGCGCCTGGACGGTCTGTTGCACGGCGAGTATCGGGGTCTGCTGCCCGGTCCCGGCAGTGAACCCGCAGGCAGCCGCGAGTACCGGCCCGGCGAGGACGAGGTACGCCGGATGGACTGGTCGGTCACGGCCCGTACCACCGTCCCGCACGTGCGGGAGGTCGACGCCGACCGGGAACTGACCACCTGGCTGCTGGTCGACGCCAGCCCCAGCATGGAGTACGGCACCGCCGAGTTGGACAAGCGGGAACTGGCCGTGGCGGCGGTGGCCACCATCGGCTTCCTCACCGCCGGCACCGGCAACCGTCTCGGCGCGCAGGTGCTGACCCCGTACGGGCTGCATCGGGTGCCGGCGCGGGGCGGACGCAGCCATCTGGTCGGCCTGATGCGCGGCCTGCTGGCCGCGCCCCGGCAGGGCGTCGACCCGCCCGCCCGCCCGGCCGGCGAGGAGGTCGACCTGTCCGCCGGGCTGGCCGCGGTGCACCGGACGGCCAACCGGCGGGGTCTGGTGGTGGTGATCTCGGACTTCCTGGACGGGCTGCCGGACGACCCAGGATCACCGGCCGACTGGGAGCGTCCGCTGCGCCGGTTGGCCGTGCGGCATCAGGTGCTGGCGGTGGAGGTGGTCGATCCGCGCGAACTGGAACTGCCGGACGTCGGACTGATCACGCTGACCGATCCGGAGACCGGCGAACGCCGCGAGGTCTGGACCGGCGACCCCGGCCTGCGCGAGCGGTACGCTGCCGCCGCCGCAGCCCAGCGGGACCAGCTCCGCCAGGTCCTTCGCCGAGCCGGAGCGGCCCACCTGGCGTTGCGTACCGACCGGGACTGGGCCACCGACATCGTGCGGCACGTGCACGCCCAGCGCCGGTTGGCCCTGGCACCGGCCGCGCCCAGGCGGGGAGGTGTCGCATGATCTGGGAGTCACCCATCCGGCTCTGGTTGCTGCTCGGGGTGGCCGCGCTGGCGCTGGCCTACCTGGTGGCGCAGCGCCGCCGCAGCCGGTACGCCGTCCGGTTCACCAACCTGCGACTGCTCGACCGGGTGGCGCCCCGGCGCCCGACCTGGCGTCGACACCTGCCGGCCGGTCTCTTCCTGGCCATGCTGGCATTGCTGGTGGTCGGCTTCGCCCGGCCGACGGCGGAGGTTCGGGTGCCCCGGGAGCGGGCCACCGTGATGGTCGCGGTGGACGTCTCCACCTCGATGCTCGCCACCGACGTGGACCCGGATCGGCTCAGCGCCGCCAAGAGCGCCGCCCGGGACTTCGTCGATGCACTGCCCAAGGAGTTCAACGTCGGGCTGGTGGCCTTCGCCGGCAGCGCCGCTGTGCTGGTGCCGCCGAGCATCGACCGGGAGGCGTTGGACGAGGGGATCCAACGCCTGGCGGAGGGCATCACCGGGGTGCAGGGCACCGCCATCGGAGAGGCGATCAGCACCTCCCTGGGCGCGGTCCGGGCCTTGGACGAACAGGCCACCACCGAACCGCCCCCGGCCCGGATCATCGTGCTCTCCGACGGGGCCAACACCTCCGGCATGGATCCGATGGAGGCCGCCGCGGAGGCGGTCGCCGTCGAGGTGCCGGTGCACACGATCTCCTTCGGTACCCCGGGTGGCTTCGTGGACCGGGGCGGGCGACCGATCCAGGTGCCGGTGGACGGGGAGACCCTGCAGGCCGTGGCCGAACAGACCGGGGGGGCCTTCCACCAGGCCGACACCAGCGACGAGTTGCGTGCCGTCTACGACGACATCGGCAGTTCGGTGGGGTGGCGCAAGGAGCGGCAGGACATCTCGGCCCGGTTCATCGGGCTCGGCCTGGTGTTCGCGATGGGGGCGGCGTTCGGCTCGATGCGCTGGTTCTCCCGCCTGCCCTGAACGCGTACCGGCCGGTCCGACCCCGGCCCGGTCCGACCTCCGCAGCAGCTGCGGGCGCACATGTGAGGAGCGTACGAATGGCAGTGCAGACCGGACTGGGTGAGCCCCGTGGGCCCTGGTTCGTCTCGCCGGAGCTCGACCCGCACGGTCGGGACGGGACGGGACAGGCTGCCCGGATGCGCGACGAGGCGGGGTGGGGCTGGCGTCGTCGACTGCTGGGCGGGCTGGCGGTACTGGCCCTGTCGACCGGTTCGGGGGCGGTGGCCGGTGGCTGGGTGGCCAGTCGGGGGATTCCCGAACCGGCTGCGGCCTCGGCCGCGCCGGTGCCCGCCGAGTTGGTGACCGCCGCCGAGAAGACCGTGCCCGGGGTGGTCTCCGTGCTGGTGGGCGGGGCCACCGGGTCCGGCTTTGCGGTCGACTCCGAGCAGCACATCATCACCAACGACCACATCCTGGCCAAGGGTCGGGGTGGCCCGGTGACGGTGGAACTGCCCGACGGCCGCCGGTTCGGCGCCCAGGTGGTCGGCCGGGAACCCGGCAGCGATCTGGCGGTGTTGAAGGTGCCGGGGTCCGCCGGGCTGGCCTCGCTGCCACTTGCCAAGCCGGGCTCGACCCGGGTGGGTGAACCGGTGCTGGCGGTCGGGTCGCCGCTGGGGCTGTCCGGCACGGTCACCGCCGGGATCGTCAGCGCCCTCGATCGTCAGGTGCGCCTCGGGGACAACCGGCACCGGGCGGTGCAGACCGACGCCTCGATCAACCCGGGGAACTCCGGCGGACCGTTGGTCAACGCCCGGGGCGAGGTGGTCGGGGTGAACACCGCGATCGCCACCATCGACGGTAACGGCTCGATCGGCATCGGCTTCGCCATCCCCATCGAGCAGGTGCAGCAGACCGCGGACACGATCATCGGCAAGGGCGGCTGAAAAATCACCGACAGTGACTGTCCGATTACGGAAGCATGGGGCAATCTGTCGGATTCTGGCGATCATTGATCGGAGAATGGAAATATTACGCTGAGTATGGATACTCACGGGAGTGGAGCGTCCTCTCATCGCGGTCCTCCTGCTGGTGGGCCTCATCATCGGAACTGGCGTGGGGTCCTCGTACGCCCGCGCCCGGCGGGGCTGGACCGACTACCAGACCGCCAAGAAGACCGTGCCGGGTGCCCGTCGTGGCGCCTGGCTGCTGATCAAGGTGGCCACCACGAAGATCGGGGTGATCCTCCTGCTGCTGATCGGGGCGGTGGCCTATGCCGCAACCGGGGGAGAAGGCGACTCGGAGCCGCCCTCGCCGAACCCGAGCAGTTCTCCCGAATCGCCCCCGGGGCGCTAGCCTCAGGGCGTGGACGGCGGACTGCGGGTGACCGATCGGTGGGTCGTGCCCGCTGCTGAGCTGCGGGAGCGCTTCTCCCGTTCCTCCGGGCCGGGCGGGCAGGGAGTCAACACCACGGACTCCCGGGTGGAGTTGAGCTTCGACCTGGCCGCCTCGCCCAGCCTGCCGGAGTCGCTGCGGGCGCGGGCGCTGGACCGGCTGGCCGGGCGGCTGGTCGACGGGGTGCTGACCATCGCCGCCAGCGAGCACCGGGCCCAACTGGCCAACCGGGAAGCGGCCCGGGAGCGGTTGGCCGCCCTGTTGCGCGAGGCGGTCGCCCCGCCACCGCCGCCGCGTCGGCCGACCAGGCCCTCGCGCGGGGCCAAGGAACGGCGGCTGGCCGACAAGAAGCGCCGTTCCCAGCGCAAGCGCGACCGGCGGGTGGACGGCGACTAGCCGGTCGATCCCAGGAGAGTCAAGGCATTGATGATTCTCATCATTGTTGGTTGAATGCGCGCGGGAGCGTCCGGGCCGTCACACGAACTTCGACACGTGACAGGAGTCCCTCCACCATGCTCCGTAGGCCTCTGCGCAACGCTGCCGCCGGGTTCGCGGCCGTCCTCCTCGCGATCACCGCCTGGTCCGCGCCATCGACCCCGCTCGCCGACCCCGTCCAGTCCGCCTCGCCGGTCGCCGCCTCGGTGCCGCTCGCTTCGGTGCCGCTCGCCGATCCGGTACGCATCATGCCGCTCGGCGACTCGATCACCGGCTCTCCGGGCTGTTGGCGCGCACTGCTCTGGAACCGCCTCCAGTCCGCCGGGCACTCCGCCATCGACTTCGTCGGCACCCTGGGCCCGCAGGGCTGCGGCCAGCCCTACGACGGGGACAACGAGGGCCACGGCGGCTACCTGGCCACCAACGTGGCCAACCAGAACCTGCTCCCGGGCTGGCTGTCGGCCACCCGGCCGGACATCGTGCTCATGCACTTCGGCACCAACGACGTGTGGAGCAACATCGCCCCGACCACGATCCTCACCGCGTACAGCAGGCTGGTGGACCAGATGCGCGCCAGCAATCCCGCCATGCGCATCCTGGTAGCGAAGATCATCCCGATGGCGCCGAGCAGTTGCCCGGAGTGCGGGCAGCGGACCGTGGCCCTCAACAACGCCATCGACGGCTGGGCGGCGGGCAGGACCACCAGCCAGTCGCCGATCGTCGTGGTGGACCAGTGGACCGGCTTCAACACCGCCACGGACACCTACGACGGGGTGCATCCCAACGCCGCCGGCGACCAGAAGATGTCCGACCGCTGGTATCCCGCCCTGGTGTCGGCCCTGACCGGCATCCCGACCCCCACCCCCACGCCTACTCCGACGGTCACGCCGACGCCGACGGCCACTGCGACCCCGACGCCGCCGCCGGGAGGTTGCGTGGCCAGCTACCGGCTAGCCGGTAGCTGGCAGGGCGGGTTCCAGGCGGAGGTGACCGTACGCAACGACGGTGCGAGCGCACTCACCGGTTGGGTGGTGCGGCTCGACTTCGCCGACGGGCAGCGGGTCACCCAGGCATGGAGCGCCGAGGTGACCCAGACCGGCTCGGTGGTCACCGCCCGAAACGCCGGCTGGAACGGCACCCTGTCGCCCGGTGCGCAGACCACCTTCGGGTTCCTGGCCTCCGCCGGCAGCACCAACACCGCGCCGACGGCACACTGCTCCCGATCGTGACCACGGCTGCGGGGCCACCGGTCGGTGGTCCCGCAGCCTTCCGTCCGCTGCCCGCTGCGACTGGTCAGGTCAGCGCCGGTTGCTCCACTGTGGCCAGCAGGGTGGTGCAGACCTCGATCAGCCGAGCCCGGAGCAGCCCGGAGCGCTGGGCGAACTCCCGTTGCCGGGTCACGTACTCGGCCTTGCCCTCCGGGGTCTCGATGGCCACCGCCGGCTGCCCGTAGGAGGAGAGGTCGTACGGTGAGGCCTGCATGTCCAGCAGCCGGATGTCCCGGGCCAACTCGAAGCAGTCCAGGGCCAGTTCGCCGGGGACGGCCGGGCCCAGCTTGGTGGCCCACTTGTGGCAGTCCATCGCGGCGTGCAGACAGCCCGGTTGGTCCAGATCCACCTGGCTGGCCCGGGTTGGGCGCAGCCGGTTGAGGCCGACGGCCTCCGGGGTGAAGAACCGGTACGCGTCGAAGTGCGAGCATCTGATCTGGTGCGCCTCGACCACCGCGTCGGTGCCCTCCTGGCCCAGCCGCAGGGGAAGGGGGTGCCGATGCTCGCGCTGGCGGTAGACCATTGCCCACTCGTGCAACCCGAAACAGCCCGTGAAGGCCGGGCGGGTGGCGATCGAGGACAGCAGCCGCCAGATGAAACGTACCGACTCGGCCCGGTCGGCGAGGAAGGCCGCCGCGTCGAAGCCGACCGTGCCCTCGGAGTCGGTGGCGTACCACCGCCACTGCCCGTTCGGCGCCGGGCCCTGCGGTCCGGGTTCCAGCCGGACCCCCACCCCGGGATGCCAACGGCGCAGCATGGAGGGCCGGGTGCCGTAGTACTCGTAGAGGAAGTCGTCGATCGCGTGACGTCGTCGGGCCGCCCGGCGCCTGCGATGTGCGGCCGTCAGGGCGTCGGCCCGCTCCTCGTGCGCCTGGGCGCGCGGCATCCACACGGCAGCCGGCAGGCTGTCGAAGCTGGGGTGGGCGGCGGTCACCGTCCAAGGGTACGACCGCCGCTGATCAGGGCACGTCCACCCGTACCCCGGCGGAGAAGACCCCGCTGCGAAGCTCCAGCCGTTGCGGTGCCTCGCCGCCGTCGACCGTGAAGACCAGCGGCAGCACCATGCGGCTGCCTGCGGCCATCGGCTCGGCGAAGACGTCCCGCCCCTGGTTGACCTGTCGGGTGGCCTGCTCGTCGGTGGTCACCCAGTTGCCGTTCGCCAGGTACGCCCGTTGCAGCTTGCCGTGCCAGCTGTGGTGCTCCCGGGTCAGGTTCCGGACCCCGACGGTGGCCTGGCACTGCCGGGCACCCCGGCCCGGGTCGCAGGTCATCCGGTAGACGGTGAACTCGAAGGCGTCCTCCCGCAGGGGTATCCCCAGGCCACCGGTGACCCCGGTGCCCTTCCAGGCCCCGTTGGTCGGCTGGCTGTCGGTGTCGATCGCGGCCACCCGTCGGGTGGCGGTCCACGCCGCCGTGCCCAGGGTGGCCGCCAGCAGCGTCGCGGCCACCGGGACGATCAACCACACCGGCGGGGTGCGGCGGCGGGTGGGCGGCCGGGGCGCGGCCGGTCGGGGATAGATCCGCCCCGGCCCGTCGGAGGCCAGCGCCGCCGCGACCGGGGGCCGGCGACGCCGCCAGGTGGCGAACCCCAGGCCGGCGAGGACCAGCAGCACCGCCACCCCGGCCAGCAGGGCGGGTGCCTGGTCACGCCACCCCGGGGACTCCTGGGAACGCTCCGCGGTGGCACCCGGTGCCGTCCAGGTGGCGGTCGCGCAGTCGTACGGCCGGTGGCCGTCCACGGCGAAAGCGCAGGCCGGAGCGGTCACCGGCTGTTGCGCCGCCGTGCTGCTCAGGGTGGTGTCCAGCTTGGTGGTGCTGCGCGGGGACAACCTCAGCCGCCAGGTCACCTCCGTGGCCGTGGACCCGCCGGGGCGTACCTCCCGACCGCCGTCGCTGATCGCGGTCGCCGAGACCCCCTGGGGCAGTTCCTGGCGCACGGTGGTGTCCACCGGGGTGTTGCCGGCGTTGCGAACCTCGATGCGGTAGCTCGGCTGGGTGGTGCTGGCCGGGGCGACCTGCACGCTGACCTTCGGCGCGGGAGCGGGCGAGGCCAGCCGGGTCGGAGTGGGCACGGCCGGTGGTGCCGAGGGCATCGTCGGCTCCGCCGTCGCCACTGCCGCCGGACGCCCCGCCGCCGCCACTGCAGGCGGACGTTCGGCCGCCGCCACTGCAGGCGGACGTTCGGCCGCTGCGGGCTCTGTCGTGGTGAACGCCGGTAGCGCCGGCACAGCTGCGGTGAGAAACCCCACGCAGTGCACGATCGCCGCCAGGGCCCTGTGGTGTCGTGTCGATGCAGGCATACGAACGAACCTCCGCAGCCGACGCTAGGTCGACGGCATCGTCGGCCGGGTACGAAGCGGCGAATCCGGCACCGAGGGTGATCGTCAGGGGTAAGGTGCCGCACCTGGTCCACGGGCGGGGCTAGATTGTCCTGGTGCGTATCGCTCGTTTCGCTCATGCCAAGGGAATGTCGTTCGGAGTCGTCGAGGGGGAGCCGGGGGCGGGCCCGCAGGGGCTCACCATCGCCGAGATCTCGGGACACCCGTTCGGCCAGATAACCTTCAGCGGCGTCCGTTGGGCGCTGTCCGACGTCCGCCTGCTCTCGCCGATCCTGCCCAGCAAGGTGGTCTGCGTCGGCCGCAACTACGCCGAGCACGCCGCCGAGCACGGCAGCGAGGTGCCCAGCGAGCCGCTGCTGTTCCTCAAGCCCTCCACCTCCGTCATCGGTCCTCGGGACGCGATCCGGCTGCCGGAGTTCAGCAAGCAGGTGGAGCACGAGGCCGAGTTGGCCGTGGTGATCGGTGCCCCGGGGGCGCGCCGCGCCGACCGGGCCGCGGCACAGCGGGCCATCTTCGGCTACACCTGCGCCAACGACGTCACCGCCCGGGACCTGCAACGCTCGGACAACCAGTGGACCCGGGCCAAGGGGTTCGACTCGTTCTGCCCGATCGGCCCCTGGATCACCACCGGCCTGGACGTCGGTGACCTGGAGATCCGGTGTGAGGTGGGACGGGACCCGGAGGAGATGGAGGTCCGCCAACTGGGCCGGACCCGGGACATGGTCTTCGACGTGCCCGCCCTGGTGTCGTACATCTCGCATGTGATGACCCTGTTGCCGGGCGACGTCGTGCTGACCGGCACCCCGGCGGGGGTTAGCCCGCTCGTGGACGGGGATACGGTGACCGTCCGGATCGAGGGGATCGGCGACCTGACCAACCCGGTGGTATCCGCCGCCTGAGGCTGTCTCTGCAGGTCAGAGGCGGTTTGGGGAAGTCGATTTGGCCTGCCGGTGCCGGGAGGGTAAGGTTTGATCCCGGCGCCGCAAGGGGCCGATGGGGTATGGGGTAATTGGCAGCCCAACTGATTCTGGTTCAGTTAGTCTAGGTTCGAGTCCTGGTACCCCAGCGCATCCGAGGTTCGCGAGAACCGAGGTCGCTGGATTCTGGTGGGTTCTCAGCATCCACGTTCCGCCACGGAACATGGTTCGCTAGGTCTGGTAGAGTTCGGCGACACCACCGAAAGGTGGTGTCGCATTGTGTTCTGGCCCCGTCGTCTAGCGGCCCAGGACGCCGCCCTCTCAAGGCGGTAGCGCCGGTTCGAATCCGGTCGGGGCTACAGATGTTCACGGCTCGTCCCTCCTGGGACGAGCCGCTTGCCATTCCCGCTCGGCGCCCTTATTCCCAGCCCCGGCTCGCCCTTCGCGTCGCGCCCTTGGCGCCCGGCTCGCCTCGGCAATCCCGGCTCGACACCCTCTCCTGGAACGGTGCCCCTACTCCCAGCCCTGGCCCAGTGCCCTCTGCGGCTCGCCCAGTGCCCTCTGCGGCTCACAGCGCCTTCCGGCTCAGCCGGACCGACCGCGCCTGCCAGCCCGGCGCAGCAACTCCCGACCCGCCCGCGTCGAGCATTCGACCAGCTAGGGCCTACCGCCAGGGTTCGGCGCTCCGGCGGCGCATCAAGCCCACCCACCCCGCTGATACGGCGCTGGGAATCGCCGCTAGACTACTGCCGCACCGCTGGAAACGGCGGTGAACCAGGAAAGTTCTGGCCCCGTCGTCTAGCGGCCCAGGACGCCGCCCTCTCAAGGCGGTAGCGCCGGTTCGAATCCGGTCGGGGCTACCACACGAAGCCCGTCTCGCCCCGGCGAGACGGGCTTCCCCCTTTCCACACCCACCCCTCCCCACCCCACGCACCCCTCCCGGCCACCCTCCCCGGTCTGGTTGATCAAGAAGTTTGCGTCTCGAATCGACTGTTCGTAGACCAAAACTTCTTGATCAACAGGGGCTAAGTGGTGGGGGCGGGCGGGGAGTGGGGGTGGGGGTGGGGTTAGAGGCCGGAGAGGCGTTGGCCGGCTCTTACTACGGCCATGGCGTGGCGTTCGCCGGGGCGGCGGCCGAGGCGTTCGATGGGGCCGGAGATGCTGATGGCGGCGATCACCCGGCCGGTGCGGTCGCGGATCGGAGCTGAGACGCTGGCCACACCGGCCTCGCGTTCGGCGACGCTCTGCGCCCAACCGCGGCGGCGTACCTCGGCCAGGGTGCGGCCGGTGAACTTGGCCCGCGGCAGCAGTGGCATGACCGCCTCGGGTGGCTCCCAGGCGAGCAGGATCTGGGCCGCCGACCCGGCGGTCATCGGCAGCACCGAGCCGACCGGGACGGTGTCCCGCAGCCCGCTGGCCCGCTCGGCGGCGGCCACGCAGATCCGTTCGTCCGCTCTGCGCAGATAGAGCTGGGCGCTTTCGCCGGTGGCGTCCCGCAATGCGGCCAGCAGTGGCTCGGCCGCGGTCAGCAGGACGTCCGGCGCGGCATTGGCCAGCTCGCCCAGGCGAGGGCCGGGGCGCCAGCGGCCCTGGGTGTCCCGGACCAGCATCCGGTGGATCTCCAGGGCTTGGGCCAGCCGGTGCGCGGTGGCTCGGGGCAGCTTGGTGCGTTCAACGAGTTCGGCCAGGCTGGCGCCGTCGACACAGGCGGCCAGGATGACCACCGCCTTGTCGAGAACGCCGACACCGCTCATACTGTGTCCCACAAGCCGAAACTTACCTCCCAGAATTTAGGATGTCCAGATGGTGGGAGCCACTACTCAGCCGAGAACCTTGGCCGAGAAGGTCTGGGACGCGCATGTCGTCCGGTCTGTCGAGGGAGAGCCCGATCTGCTCTTCATCGACCTGCACCTGCTGCACGAGGTGACCAGCCCGCAGGCGTTCGACGGGCTGCGGCTCGCCGGTCGACGGGTGCGCCGTACCGACCTCACCCTCGCGACCGAGGACCACAACACCCCGACCGGGTACGCCGATCCCTCGTTCCAGCAGCGCCGTGGTGACCTGCTCACCATCGCTGACCCCACCTCGCGTACCCAGATCGAGACGCTGCGCCGCAACTGCGCGGAGTTCGGCGTGAAGCTGCACCCCCTGGGCGACGAGAACCAGGGCATCGTGCACGTCATCGGCCCGCAGCTCGGACTCACCCAGCCCGGCATGACCATCGTCTGTGGCGACTCGCACACCGCCACCCACGGCGCCTTCGGGGCACTGGCCTTCGGCATCGGCACCAGTGAGGTCGAGCACGTGCTGGCCACCCAGACACTGCCGCAGGCCCGTCCGAAGACCATGGCGGTCACCGTCAACGGTCAGCTCAACCCCGGCGTCACCGCCAAGGACCTGGTCCTCGCGCTGATCGCCAAGGTCGGCACCGGTGGCGGTCGCGGACACATCGTCGAGTACCGCGGTGAGGCCATCCGGGCGCTGTCCATGGAGGGCCGGATGACCATCGCCAACATGTCGATCGAGTGGGGTGCCAAGGCCGGCATGATCGCGCCGGACGAGACCACCTTCGCGTACCTGAAGGGGCGGCCGAACGCCCCCACCGGCGCCGACTGGGACGCGGCGCTGGCCTACTGGCGGACCCTGCCCACCGATGAGGGGGCGACCTTCGACGCCGAGGTGATCCTGGACGCGTCGGAGATCACGCCGTTCGTGACCTGGGGCACCAACCCGGGACAGGGCGTTCCGCTGGGCGCGGCCGTGCCGGACCCGGAGGAGTTCGCCACCGACGCGGAACGGGCCGCCGCCCGTCGTGCCCTGGAGTACATGGACCTGCGACCGGGCACCCCGCTGCGTGACCTCGCGGTCGACGTGGTCTTCGTCGGCTCCTGCACCAACGGCCGGCTTGAGGACCTGCGTGCCGCCGCGGACGTGCTGCGCGGTCACCGGGTCGCCGACGGCGTACGCATGATGGTGGTGCCCGGCTCCGCCGCCGTACGGGAGGCGGCCGAGGCCGAGGGGCTGGACAAGGTCTTCACCGACGCGGGTGCGGAGTGGCGCTTCGCCGGCTGCTCGATGTGCCTGGGCATGAACCCGGACACCCTCTCGCCGGGGCAGCGCTCCGCCTCGACCTCCAACCGGAACTTCGAGGGCCGCCAGGGCCGGGGCGGGCGTACTCACCTGGTGAGTCCGCCGGTCGCCGCCGCGACCGCAGTGGTCGGCCGACTGGCCGCTCCCGCCGATCTGTAGAAGGGCTGCGACAGATGGACAAGTTCACCGTGCACACCGGCACCGCCGTGCCGCTGCGTCGGTCCGACGTGGACACCGACCAGATCATCCCGGCCGTCTACCTGAAGCGGGTGACCCGTACCGGTTTCGCCGACGGGTTGTTCAGCGCGTGGCGGGAGGACCCGGGATTCGTACTCAACGATCAATCCTATGCCGGGGCGTCGATTCTTGTCGCCGGTCCGGAGTTCGGCACCGGGTCCTCGCGCGAGCACGCCGTCTGGGCGCTGCGCGACTACGGGTTCCGAGCCGTGATCGCACCCGGCTTCGGTGACATCTTCCGGGGCAACGCTCTTAAGGAAGGGTTGCTTCCGGTAGAGCTGGAATTGAAAGCGGTCGAGGAAATCTGGGGTCTGGTCGAGGCCGCCCCCGACACCTCGATCACCGTGGACCTGGCCACCCGCCAGGTCCGGGCCGGCACCTTCACGTGGTCGTTCCCGCTCGACGATTTCAGCCGCTGGCGGCTGATGGAGGGCTTGGACGACATTGGACTCACCCTGCGGCACGAGGCCCAGATCAGTACCTTCGAGACCACCCGGCCGTCCTTCCTGCCCCGGGTCGCATAGCCGTTCGCCGGGTCTGTTCGCCGATTCCGCCCCCACCGGTGCCACCGGTGGGGGCGAATCCGTTACGACACAAGGGCTTTTTTCCACCGAATGTTTGTGTCCCGGCAGCACAGGGCATACCGTGCGCGCAGAATGGCTCGCGTCGAGTCAGTTGCACAATCAGGAGGAAGTCGTGAACAAGGCCGAGCTCATCGAGGCGCTCGCCGTTCGCCTGGGGGACCGGAAGACGGCGACGGCCGCGCTCGACGCGGTCCTCGCTGAGGTCCAGGCGGCGGTCACCAAGGGCGAGAAGGTGGCGATCACCGGATTCGGAGCGTTCGAGAAGCGTGTTCGTGGCGCTCGAACAGCGCGCAACCCGCGCACAGGCGAGGCGGTGAAGGTCAAGAAGACCTCCGTGCCGACCTTCCGCCCAGGCGCCGGGTTCAAGGAGATGGTGGCCAGCGGCAAGGTGCCGAAGGCCACGGCGGCGGCTAAGAAGGCAGCCGCGGCCACCGCCAAGACCACCGGCGCGAAGGCGACCGGTGCCAAGGCGACCACCGCGAAGGCGACTGGCGCCAAGGCGACCACCGCGAAGAAGACGACCGCGACCAAGACCACCACGGCGGCCAAGACCACGGCGGCCAAGAAGACCACCGCGACGAAGACCGCGGCGGCCACCAAGAAGGCCGCACCGGCGAAGGCCACCGCGACCAAGACCGCGGCGGCCAGGAAGACCACCACGAAGAAGGCCGCACCGGCGAAGACCACCGCCACCAAGACCACCACCACGGCGGCCAAGACCACGGCGGCCAAGAAGGCCCCGGCGAAGAAGGCGCCGGCCAAGAAGACCGCGACCCGGCGCTGATCCGGTCGTACGAGAAGGGCGCCCGCCTCGGTGGTGGGCGCCCTTCGTCGTGTTCGGGCCGCCCCGCACCGCCCCGTTGACCGACGCGCCGCCTGGCACCAGAATCGCCGCACACCCTCGGCGAAATGAGGACCGTGTTGCGTCATCGCCACCTCGGTACCGCCACCCTGGCGTTGGGTCTCGTCGTGTTGACCGACGTGCTGCGGGTTTTCCTGCCGTCGGTCATCACCGTCTTCGGGCAGGCCGCCTCGACCCCCGCCGAACTGCTCGGTGCCTTCGCGCTCGGCTGGTTCGTGCTCGCCCTGGCCGCACCGGCCCTCGTCGTCCGGGTCGGTGCCCGTCCCGTCGGCCTGTTGGCGGTGGCCGTACTGAGCGCCGCCCGGCTGGCGTTGACCGCGACGCCCGGGGGTCGTACCCAACTCTGGTTGGCCACCGCAGGCCTGCTGGCCGGGCTGGTGTGGCTGGCCGCGACCGCCGGCCAGATCAGGCGACCGCTGCACGGGCTGGTCTTCGGACTGACCGCCGGGGCGCTCGGCCACGCCCTGACCGGTACCCACGACCCGGTGTGGTGGGGACGCTGGGAGGCCTGGCTGCTGAGCTTCCTCCTGGTGGCGTCCTTGCTGGTCCTGGCGGTCGCCTTCGCCGCAAAGCCCGGATCCGGCCGGCAGGACGACGACACCGGGGCGCTACCGCCGGGCCGGAGTTGGCTGCTCGTCGGGCCCGCGTTGCTGTTGGGTGGCATGGTCGCGTTGTCACCGGCGGTCGCGGGCACCGCGATGTCCTTCTGGCTCGGTGCGGCCGGCACCGCCGGCACGCCCCTGTTCGGCCTGGCGCCCCTGGCCGCCGCAGTGGCGCTGTTCGTGCTCTGCGCGTTGACCCCGCCGCCGAGCCGTCCCCTGTTCCCGGTGCTGCTGCTGGCCGGGGCGCTGCTGTTCGGGTACGGGCCACCGGGGTTCCTCGGTGTCGCGATGCTGCTCACCGCAGCGGGGCTGGGCGGCTGCCTGGCCCTGACCGCCGCCGACCGAGGGCGGTCGACCGCGGCCAGTCGCGGGTACGCGGCGACCGGCGGCATGGTGGTCTTCGCTCTGGCGGCGGTGCTGTACTACGCCGCCTACGACATCGGCTACCCCAACGGATGGCTGCCCGCCCTGGTGGCGGCGGTGGTGGGGGTCGCCGCGCTGGGCGGACGGCGGCGACCTGCGACAGCGGCCCCCGGTGCCCTGCCGCCGCCGATGCCCCTCGCCACCGGGCGATCGGAGTGGTCGGTCGCCCTGCCGGCCGCCCTGCTGGCCACCGTGCTCGCCCTCGTCGCCGCGGCCGTGCAGGGGCCGTGGCTGGTGGCCACCAACCGGGGCGGGCCACCCGAGCAGATCCGGCTGGTGGCGTACAACATCCGGATGGGCTTCGGCTTGGACGGGCGGCTCGACCTGGCCGGCCTGGAGCGGGCGATCGGGCGGGCCGACGTGGTGGTGCTCAGCGAGATCGACCGGGGCTGGTTGCTCAACGGCGGTCACGACACCCTGCATCTGTTGGCGACCCGGCTGGATATGCCGTACGTCTTCGCGCCCGCCGCCGGGGCCCTGTGGGGCGATGCGGTGCTGAGTCGGTGGCCGGTCCAGCGGGCGCGGACCCGCGCGCTACCCGCGGTCGGCGCACCCACCGGTGCCCAGGCCCTGGGGGTGACTGTCGACTTCAGCGACGGCGTACGGCTGGCGGTCGTGAGCACCCACCTGCAACCCCCGCCGGGTACGGATCCGGTGGTGCAGGCCCGGGTGGTCGCCGAGTTCGCCACCGGGTACGCCGACGGTGGGCCACTCGTCGTCGCTGGTGACTTCAACACCGAGCCGGGTGATCCGGCCTTCACGGCCCTCACCGATGCCGGGCTGGTCGACGCCTTGGCGGCCGTACGCCCGTTGCCCACCAGCCCGGCCGACGACCCGCGTACCCAGATCGACCACATCTTCGTCTCCCCGGACCTGTCGGCCACCGACCCGACCGCAACCCCGAGCACCGCCAGCGACCACCTGCCGGTCGCCGTCACCCTCAAGCTGCCACCGGCCCGGCTGTGACGGGCAGCCGATCGGGCACCGCCGACTCGACCCCCGGCACACCTGGTGGTGGCGGTGGGGTTGTGGGAGGGACTCAGAGGCGGTCGGCTGCTAGCAGGCGGTCGCCGGTGAAGGCGAGCAGCCAGCCGCCGCCCTTTCCGGTGGCGTAGTCGCCGGACTGGCCGACGAGCCGCTCCAACGCGCCGGGGATGACCTTGCCCTGGCTGCACGCCGCGACCGACTCGCTGTTCGCCGCCCATGCGGTCAGTGCTGCCGCTACGGCCAGCGTGCACTCGTCGGCCTGCTGGCCGGCGCGGGGCTCGTCCAGGTCGCCACTGATCTCGATCGGCAGGTCGAGCTGCGCGGCGGCCGGGTCCAGGGTCTGCACGCATCGGCGGGGTGAGGCGGAGAACAGTCGGGTGGGGCGGACCAGCGCGATCAGCGGCGCCAAGGCATGCGCCTGCGACCAGCCACGGGGGTCCAGGGGTCGGCCGGTGTCCGGGCCGGACCAGTCCAGTCGCCGACCGGCGTGGCCGTGGCGGACCAGCAGCATGGTCGCGGTCGCTCGGGGCAGCGCGGCGAAGGCGGCCAGCACCTGGTTGTCGTGCGGGTAGCTGACCAGCCTCATCGCATCGTCCACCCCTAGCCAGCGCACATCGTCGACCTCGGTGCCGGGCTGGAAACCGCCCGTGCCCACCGCCCGCATCGACCAGTAGTCGACCGTCTTGTCCAGGCCCTCGCTGCGGTACCGCACGCTGGGCAGGCGCACCTGGGGTACCGCCTGGGCGTCGGCCTCCTCGGCGACCTCCCGGACGGCGGCCAGCAGTGCATGCTCGCCCGGCTCCAACTTGCCCTTCGGCAACGTCCAGTCCCCATACCAGGGGCGGTGCACCAGGCACACCTGGACGCCGTCGTCCGGTGTCGGTCGCCACACCACCCCGCCGGCGGCCCGGATCTCGGCTACGCCGACATCGGGTAGCGGGGTACGCCAGCGGCCAGGGACCGCCGGGTCCTCCTCCTCGACCATCTGCTCAGCCTATTGCCCGGGCGGCTCGTCCGGCGGTGCCCCCGACCCGACGCAGCAACAGGTCCTGTAGTCGGTCCAGGGGCGCGGCAGATGTGCCGCTGCGCCGGAGCCAGCTGCCGTCGGCGGTCAACTCGAACGCCTCGACCTCCGGGCTCATCGCCGCCTGGAGCACGTGGTCCAGTTCGGCTCGGGCCACCGGGTCGCTCACCTGGACCAGTGCCTCGACCCGTCGATCCAGGTTGCGGTGCATCAGGTCGGCCGAGCCGATCCAGAACTCGGCGTCGCCGTCGTTGCCGAAGCGGAAGATCCGGGAGTGTTCCAGGAACCGGCCGAGGATGGAGCGGACCCGGATGTTGTCCGACAGCCCCGGCACCCCGGGACGCAGGGTGCACATTCCTCGGATGATCAGGTCGACGTGCACCCCCGCCTGGGAGGCCCGATACAGGGCGTCGGTGACGGCCTCGTCGACGAGGGCGTTCACCTTGAACTGCACCAGTGCGGGCCGGCCGAGCCGGACCTGGGCGATCTCCCGTTCGATCCGCTCGATCAGACCCCTGCGTACCCCCTGGGGCGCCATCAGCAGTCGCCGGTACGCGGTCTGCCGGCTGTAGCCGGTGAGCACGTTGAACAGGTCGGTCAGGTCGGCGCCGATGTCCGGGTCGGCGGTGAGCATCCCGAAGTCCTCGTAGAGGCGGGCGGTCTTGGGGTGGTAGTTGCCGGTGCCGATGTGGCAGTAGCGCCGGATCTGGTCGCCCTCCTGGCGTACCACCAGGGCGGTCTTGCAGTGGGTCTTGAGGCCGACCAGTCCGTAGACCACGTGGCACCCGGCCCGTTCCAGGGTGCGGGCCCAGCCGATGTTGGCCACCTCGTCGAAGCGGGCCTTCAACTCGACCAGCACCACCACCTGCTTGCCGGCCGCGGCGGCCTCCACCAGGGCGTCCACGATGGGGGAGTCCCCGCTGGTGCGGTACAGGGTCTGCTTGATGGCCAGCACGTTCGGGTCGGCGGCGGCCTGCTCGATGAAGCGTTGCACGCTGGTCGCGAAGGAGTGGTACGGGTGATGCACCAGCACGTCCCCGTCGCGCAGGGTCGCGAAGACGCTGCGCGGCACCTCGCCCTCGGCCAGCCGGGGATGGGTGGCCGGCACGAAGGGTGGATCCTTCAGGTCGGGGCGGTCCGCCTCGCCGTAGAGCTGCCACAGGGCGGACAGGTCGAGCAGCCCACGGACCCGCAGTACGTCCTGGCGGTCCATGTCCAGTTCCCGGACCAGCAACTCCAGCATGCGGTCGGAGATCGACGCGGCGACCTCCAGCCGGACCGGGGGACCGAATCGGCGCCGGGCCAGTTCCCGTTCCAGGGCCTGGAGCAGGTCCTCGTCGCGGTCCTCGTCGACCTCCACCTCGGCGTTGCGGGTGACCCGGAACAGGTGGCACTCCAGGACCTGCGTACCGGAGAAGAGTTGGCCGAGGTGGACGGCGATGAGGTCCTCCACGGGCAGCACCCGTACCCCGGGCCGGTCCCGGTCGACCCGGACGAACCGGGGCACGTTGTCGGGCACCTTGACCCGGGCGAACAGTTCCGGTCCACCGTCCGGGTCGCGCACCGACACGGCCAGGTTGAGCGAACGACCCGAGATGTACGGGAAGGGGTGGGCCGGGTCGACCGCCAGTGGGGTGAGCACCGGAAAGATCTGCTGGCGGAAGTAGGAGTGCAGCCGTTCCCGCTCGCGGTCGCCGAGGTCGGACCAGCCCAACACCCGGATGTCCTCCGCCGCCAGCGCCGGCAGCACGTCGTCGATGAGACAGGCGGCGTGTCGGGCCACCAGGGTGGCCGCCTTGGCGGCGACCAGTTCCAGTTGGGTACGCAGCGGCAACCCGTCCCCGCCGCGCACCGGTAGCCCGGCGGTGAGCCGCCGTTTCAGCCCGGCGACCCGCACCATGTAGAACTCGTCCAGGTTGCTGGCGAAGATCGCGAGGAACTTGGCGCGCTCCAGCAGCGGGGTACGTCGGTCCTCGGCCAGGGCCAGGACCCGGGCGTTGAAGTCGAGCCAGGACAGCTCCCGGTTGAGGAACCGGTCCTCCGGCAGGGGCCGGTCGGGCCGCGCCTCGGGGGGCTCCGGCAGGGCCGGCCCGGGGCTGGGATCCAGCACCTCCGCCAACCCGGAGGAGGCTGCTGCGGGGTCGGGTTGGCCGGGATTGTCCGGGCGTTCGCGAGGGGTGCTCACCCGCCAATAATCACCCGGTCACGGTGAACCCGAACTGAACTTGAGCTGGGAGGTCAGGACATCGTCGGTATCGTCACCCGGACGACGGCGCCTTCGCTGTCGGTTTCCACCCTGACCCGCTGACCCAGGCGCAGCAGCCGCAGTCCGGAGGCGTCGAACGCGGGGGCGGGGAAGGGCAGTTCCGTGCCGTCGTCGAGCAGCAGCAGCCCGCTGCGGGTCGCCGCGTCGAAGGTAGCCACCGTGCCCTGCATGCCCAGCACCGTACACGCAGGCGCGGCCCAGCCGGGGGCAAGCCCGCCGCCAGCGCCGCTCAGCCGCTCAGCCGCTCAGCCGCTCAGGCAGTCGGCGGTCAGGGCCGCGGTGCGGGGACCGAGCCCGAGCCGGGCCGCGGCGGCCAGGTCGGCGGCGGTGTCGACATCCCGACGCAGGCTGGGCCAGGCGGCGGTGAGCGGCCGGGCCCCGCTGCGCGCGTGCGCGGCGGCCGAGCCGGGCCCGAACCGGGGATCCAGGGGTACCCCGGTCGGGGCGGCCAGCAGCACCGTGCCGGTCCCGGGGCAGTCGCTGACGAAGGAGCGGAGGTGCGGCGGACCTACCCGGGCGGCGTCCAGGGCGGCGGCCAGGTCGGCCGGACGCAGGGCGGGCAGATCGGCGGTGAGTGCCACCACCCACCCGCCGACCCCGGCCGCGCCGTGCCGGAAGGCGGCGTTCAGGCCGGGGGCCGGGGGGTCGGGCAGCACCCGGGCGTCGATCATCCGGGCCAGCAGGCTCACCTGGGGATCGTCGGTGACCACCCGGATCTCGGCCACCCCGGGACAGGCGCGCACCGCGTCCAGGGTGTCGGCGATCAGGGCCAGCGTCAGCTTCTCGTGAGGTACGCCGGGCACCCCGCCGCGCAGCCGGGTCTTCGCGGCGGTCAGGCGCTTGACCGGTACCACCACGGTCCATGGCTGACTCACACTGTCATCCTGCCAGCCTTGCATCGGTACCCTCACTGGCCGTACCAGGGGCGAGCAGGCATGATTTCGGCTGCGGGCGTCACCGGTTCCTCCGGTGGGCGGGGCTGGTACGAGGAGGCACGGTGGGTCAGCGCAGGCTGGGGTTCTGGCAACGGGTGGCCGTGGTGCTGGTCAAGCCGGTGATGACGGTCTGGACCCGGCGTACCTGGCGGGGGATGGAGCACCTCGGCACCGAGGGCCCAATGATCATCGTGGCGAACCACATGTCGCATGCCGATCCGCTTGTCGCCTCCCATTTCATCTACGACTCCGGGCGATGGCCGCAGTTCCTGGGCAAGGCGAGCGTGTTCAAGGTCCCGGTGATCGGCTGGATTCTGCACCGGTGCAAGCAGATCCCGGTCGAGCGTGGGACGGTCGACGCGGCCAAGTCGCTGGACGCCCTGATCAAGGCGCTCGGCGAGGGTGACGCCGTGATCATCTACCCGGAGGGCACCATCACCCGGGAACCGGACCTGTGGCCGATGAAGGGCAAGACCGGGGCCGCTCGGCTGGCGTTGGCCACGGGCGCCCCGGTGGTGCCGGTGGTGATGTGGGGCCCGGAGCGCATCTTCGACCCGCGCCGGGGCCGGCTCAACCTGCGGCCCCGGATCCCGGTGACAGTGGTGGCCGGGCCGCCGATCGACCTGAGCCGGTGGGCCGGTGCCGCTCCCAGCCGGTCGGTGCTGGAGGAGATGACTGACGTGATCATGCTGCGGCTGCGGGACATGCTGGCCGAGATCCGGGGTGGCACCCCACCGCCGCTGTGGCAGCGCAATGGTCGGGCCAACGTCGAGCAGCGTCCGGAGGCGACGGCGTGAGTGGGCACGTGGCGGTGCTGGGCGCCGGGTCCTGGGGTACGGCGTTCGCGAAGATCCTGGCCGACGCCGGCCGGGAGGTGACCATCTGGGCCCGACGACAGCCGATCGCGGACCTGATCCGTACGGAGCGACGCAACCCGGAGTACCTGCCGGGGGTGGTGCTGCCGGAGCGGGTCACCGGCACCGGTGACGCCGCCGAGGCGATCAAGGGCGCCGAGATGGTGGTGCTGGCGGTGCCCTCGCAGACCCTGCGGGGCAACCTGGCCGAGTGGGTCCCGTACCTGCACCCCGACGCCACCCTGGTGTCGCTGATGAAGGGCATCGAACTCGGTACCACCAAGCGGATGAGCGAGGTGATCGTCGAGACCGCCCAGGTGGCGGCGGACCGGGTGGTCGTCGTCTCCGGTCCCAACCTGGCCCCGGAGATCGCCGCCGAGCAGCCAGCCGCCACCGTGGTCGCCTGCACGGACTCCGACCGGGCCACCCTGGTGCAGCGGTCCATCACCACGCCGTACTTCCGGCCGTACACAAATGACGACGTGATCGGCTGTGAGCTGGGCGGCGCGGTGAAGAACGTGATCGCCCTGGCGTACGGCATCGCCACCGCCATGGGCTTCGGTCACAACACCCGGGCCATGCTGGTCACCCGAGGCCTGGCCGAGACCGCCCGGCTGGGAGTGGCCCTCGGTGCGGACCCCCTCACCTTCGCCGGGCTGGCCGGCATGGGTGACCTGGTGGCCTCCTGCTCGTCGCCGTCGGCCCGGAACCGCACCTTCGGTGAGCACCTGGGGCGGGGCGCCACCCTGGAGGAGGCGCGGGTGGCCACCCGGCAGACCGCCGAGGGGGTCAAGAGCGCCCTGGCCATCCGCGACCTGGCCCGGGCCCACGGGGTGGAGATGCCGATCACCGAGCAGGTCGAGCTGGTCTGCCACGAGGGCGTCGACCCCCGGGTCGCGGTACGCGCCCTGATGAGCCGCACCACCAAGCCGGAGTGAGCGGATGAGCGAGGGCGGGTTCGCGCAGCGGCCTGCGGCCGACGGTGACGGCACCCGGTGTGTACGGGCCGGGCTGCCCGCCCCGGAACCGGGCCAGCCCTTCCTGCCGGGGCCGGTCTTCGCCGCGCCGTACCATCTCGACCCCCGGCACGGGCCGGAGGCGGTGGCGAACGGGTACGGACGCCCGGACAACCCCACCCGACGGCTGCTGGAGGCGGCGATCGGCGAGCTGGAGGGCGGCGAGTGTCGGGTCTTCGCCAGCGGCCAGGCGGCCATCACCGGGCTGCTGCTGGGGCTGCTGCGCGCCGGTGACACCGTGGTGCTGCCGGCCGACGGATACTTCCCGGTCCGGGCCTTCGCCACCGACACCCTGGCCGGCAACGGCGTACGGGTGTTGCTGGCACCGACCGTCGGGCCGTACCCCTCCTTCGAGGGGGTACGGCTGGTGCTGGTGGAGACCCCGGCCAACCCGGGACTGGACGTGGTGGACCTGCCGGCGCTGGCCGAGCGGGTGCACGCCGCCGGTGCCCTGCTGGCGGTGGACAACACCACCGCCACCCCCCTCGGGCAACGTCCCCTGGATCTCGGCGCCGACCTGGTGGTCGCCTCCGGCACCAAGGCCCTGACCGGGCACTCCGATCTGCTGCTGGGCTACCTGGCCACCCGGTCACCGGAGCTGGTGCAGCGGTTCACCGCCTGGCGTACGGCCACCGGGGCGGTGCCCGGGGCCTTCGACGCCTGGCTGGCGCACCGCTCGCTGGCCACCCTCGACCTGCGCCTGGCCCGGCAGACCGCCAACGCCGAGGCCCTGGCCGGGCTGCTGGCGGCCCGTGCCGACGTGACCGGGTTGCGGTGGCCGGGCCTGCCGGAGGATCCGGCCCACCCGGTGGCCTCGCGTCAGCTGCGGCGGATGCCGGGGGTGCTCTCCTTCGATCTGGGTACCGCCGAGCGGGTGGCCCGCTTCCTGGAGGCGGCCCGGCTGGTCGGTGCGGCCACCTCCTTCGGCGGCCTGCACAGCACGGCGGACCGGCGGGCCCAGTGGGGTGACGACACCGCACCGGGTTTCGTCCGGCTCTCCTGCGGGGTGGAGGACACCGCCGATCTGATCGCCGACGTGTCGGCCGCCCTGGACGCCGCCGCTAGATGATCGACGTCTCCTCGGCGGTACGGGACGCCACGGTCGACCGGCTCCGCCGGGCCGGCTGCGTCTGGGCCGAGGACGAGGCCCGGCTGCTGGTAGAGGCGGTCGAGAGCCGGCAGACCCTGGCCGCGCTGGTCGACCGGCGGGTGGCCGGGCAACCGCTGGAGTACCTGCTGGGCTGGGCGGAGTTCTGCGGCGAACGGATCACGGTCGTACCCGGGGTCTTCGTGCCGCGGGCGCGTACCGCCCTGCTGGTCTCGGCGGCCGTGGCGGTGACCGGGCCGGCCGCCAGGGTGGTCGAGCTCTGCTGTGGCTCCGGCGCCCTCACCCGGGCCCTGGCGCGGCGGCTGAGTGCCCCGAGGTTGCTGGCGGCGGCTGATGTGGACCCCGCCGCGGTGGCCTGTGCCCGCCGCAACCTGGCCGAGTTGGCCGTGCCGGTCCGCACCGGTGACCTGTTCGAGGCCCTGCCGGGGGCCTGGCGGGGCAGCCTGGATCTGGTGGTGGCGAACGCGCCGTACGTGCCGAGCGCCGCCCTGGACCTGCTGCCGGCCGAGTCGCGCCGATACGAGGCCCCGGTGGCCCTGGACGGTGGGCCGGACGGGTTGGCGGTGCTGCGCCGCCTGGCTGCGGACGCGGCGAGCTGGCTGGCACCGGGCGGGAACCTGGTGGTGGAGGTCGGTGCAACCCAGGTCGACCCGCTGGCGACCGTACTGCGGGAGGCCGGACTGATCCCGACGACCGTCCGCGACGAGTCGCTGGGGGCCACCGCGATGACGGCCCACCGGCCGGTCGACATGGCGGGTCGCGGGTTGGAGAACTAGCCTCACGTCAGAGCGGATCGGTGGGAGGCGGTTGGCGGGTGGCTGGCACAACGGTGGTCGTGGGCATCGACAACGGCGGTACGAACAACAACGCCACAGTGCTCACGGCCGATGGGCGGTTCCTGGTCGACCATCTGGTGGAGACGCCCAGCGAGGTACGCGCCGGACCGGAGGCCGCCGTCGAGGCGATGGCCGGTTCCTTCGCGGAGGTCCTGGCCCTGACCGGGGTGTCCCGCGACCAGGTGCAGGCCGTCGGGCTGGACACTCCCGGTCCGGCCAGCGCCACCGGGGTGATCTCCTCGAAGGGGTCGACGAACTTCTCCCAGCCGGCCTGGCGGGGCCACGACATCCGCAGTGCCCTGGAACGCCGGCTCGGGCTGCCGGTGGTCTACCACAACGACGGCAACGCCGCCGCCCTCTACGCCCACCACGTCCACTTCGGCGCCGAGGCCATGCAGCGGTCATCCGTGTCGGCGATCGTGGGCACCGGGCTGGGCGGTGGTCTGGTCGAGCATGGCCGGGTGGTCGCCGGGGCGGCGGGGATGGCCGGTGAGCTGGGGCATGTGCACATTCCACTGACGCAGGTGCTGGCCGCCGACCAACCGGTGCCGACCTGCGCCTGTGGCTTCGCCGGTGACGTGGAGTCGGTCGCCTCGCTGACCGCGATCGAGCGCAACCTGCTGCCGTACTGGCTGACCCGGTTTCCGGACCATCCGCTGGCCGACGAGCCGCCGTCCCGGGCGGCGAAGCTGGTGCGTGGCTACGGCGAGCGGGGCGACGAGATGGCCCGGGAGATCTTCGCCCAACAGGCGAGGGCCCTGGGGGCACTGTTCACCATCGCGGCCAACTTCACCGACCCCCATGCGTACTTCGTCGGGGGTGGGGTGGTGGAGACCGGCCCGGAGTTCCGGGACTGGTTCCTGGCGACCGTACGCGAGCACACCGCGTTGCGCGACGAGCAGGCCGCCCTGGCCACCTTCGCGCTGGTGCCGGACCGTGACATGGCCGGGGCCCGAGGTGCCGCCCTGGCCGCCCTGGCGACGGTACGCGCCCTGCCGACCCCGCCGCCGCTGGTCGGCGGCTGACGACTGTCCACCATCAGTGGCCCTCGGTCAGCGCAGTTGGACATCCGTCAGGACGGGGAAGCTGTACCACCGCACCGAGAAGGGCTCGGCGGAAGCGGGGGACACCGGGAAGACGCCCCACGTGTCGATCGACTCTCCCGGGGCGACGGTGATGCTCTCGCCGGGCCGTTCCGCGGCACACCAGGTGTCGGTCGGGTGCACGGTGCGGCCGTCGGCCATGATCAGCGCGGAGGAGGTCAGGTCCTTCTCGCGGGTGGGGCAGGCCAACGGCCACGGCAGCGGCGAGTCGTTGCGGTACCTGAAGGTGAGCCGTACCGTGCCGTCGGCGGTCTCGGCGGTGGTCAACGTGAGGGTTGACGTCGACTGCTGGTAGACCGGCCGGTCGATTCGGTAGGTCTGCCGTGGGGTGTTCGCCGGGGTCTGCGGGACGGCCCCTCCGCCACGGGCGGGGCCCCGCTCCGCCGGGGTTTCCGGACTCCGCCCCGCCCCGGTTTCCGGACTCCGGTCCGTTGCGGTTCCCGGACTCCGGTCCGTTGCGGCCCGGATGGACGGTGATTCGCTCCGCCCGGCCAGGTAGTAGCCCGCGAGTGAGCCGATGAGGGCGAGAGCGGCCGTCGACACGACGACGGCGATCAGGAGGCCATATCTGCTCCGCACACGGACTCCCGGCTGTTGGGCGGCTACGTCGGCGGTGAAGGTAGCACCGGCGGGAGACCGGGTGAACACCGACGAGCGCGGGGCTGACCGGGCCGGCGGTGCCCTTGACCGGCCCGGTCAGCGGTTCCGGGTGTGCAGGTGACTGTCGGGCAGGGGGAGACCGACGGGGGTCAACGCACCGGCGGTGCCCCGGCGAAGGCGGTCCAGGCGGCCGGGGCGAACAACAGCAGCGGACCCTGCGGGTCCTTGGAGTCGCGTACGGCCACCCTGCCCGGTGCGACCCCCACCTCCACGCAGGCGCCCTCGTCGCCGCTGTGGCTGCTCTTGCGCCAGCCGGCCACCGCCGGGGTGGCGTTGGTCGTCGGTGTCATCAGCTACGTCCCTTCAGGATCGTGACCAGTTCGTCGCGGCTGGCCGCCGGGCTGAGCGCGACCGTCCGCAGGTGTTCCATGATCCTGGTGCAGGTGCGCAGGTCTCCGGGCCGGTCGAGGATCATCTGACCGGCCACCGTCTCCACCGAGGCGATGATCGGATCCTCCGGATCGGCGAACTCGAGGATGTGCAGCGAGCCCCGGGTGCCCCGGTGGTAGCCGGCAGCCAACGGGATCAGCTGCACGGTGATGTTCGGCAACTCGCTCATCTTGAGCAGGTGTCGCAGTTGCCCCTGCATGGTGGCCGTGTCGCCGACCGGGCGCAGCAGCGCGGCCTCGTCGATGATCGCGTCGAAGATCGGGGGTTCGTCACCGGTGAGTCGCTGCTGCCGATCCAGCCGCAGGTGGACCCGCTCCTCCACATCGTTGTCACTGAGGGTGTGCGGGCCGCCCCGCATCACCCCCCGGATGTAGTCGGCGGTCTGCAACAGGCCGGGCACCACCGATGGCTCGAAGTTGGCGATGCCGGTGGCCTCGGCCTCCAGGGCGATGAAGTCGATGGTGCGCCGGTCCAGCAGGTACGAGTAGGACACCCACCAGCCGGGCTTGCGGGCGTCCTTGGCCAGCGCGACGGCTGCCGCGACCTCGTCCGCCCCGACCCCGTAGAGGGTGAGCAGCGCGCGTACGGTGGCCGGGCTGACCAGGGTCTGCGCGTTCTCGTAGCGGGACAGGGTGCTGCGGGTGCTGTTGATCTCGTCCGCGGCGACTTCGAGGGTCAGGCCGGCGGCCTCACGGTGCTGACGCAGGGCGATGCCCAGCCGGCGGGCACGGGCGGTCTTCGGAGCCATGAATCGATGATCGCACATATTTGGGACTGTGTACATGAGAAAACGTCTGCGGGAGTTGCATTTACAACCGTGATGGTGTCAGGCTGTCATCAAGTCCTCACCATCGGTTGTCGTGGCGACGGTGATGGTGAGTGACCGGAGGGGATGGGGCGCGCGGCGGTCGGGTTATTCCCCCTACCCGGCCGCCGCGTGCCGTGCCATGAGTCCGTACCGGAAAGGGGGGCGATGTGTGCAGCGGCTCTCGGGCGATCTCGCAGCGGCCACGACGGACCCGGGCGGCGGCCGGTGACCCGCTTCCTGGTCGTACTGACCGATGTCCGGCCGGATGTCGTCGGTGGACGCGACGAACGAACCGCCCCCGAGCGTCGCCGCCAGGTGGTCGGGGCGAGTAGCCGGGAGGCCGCCGAACGGATCGCCGGCGCCTTCATGGCCCTGGGTATGGTGCGGGCCGGTCGGCAGCGGGTCAAGGTGCTCGCGATCGGCCGACGACATGCTCTGGGGCGGGGGAGCCGTCCGGTCGGCCGCCCGCCTGATTACCCACCGCATGGTGATGATTGACCGGATGCGCCTGACCCGACTTCTCGCAGGGTATCGGCTACCGGTTGTGGCCACGCACAGTAAGGTCATCCGGGGAAGCGCCAGCAGCGCGTCCCGGAAAGGTGACCGCAGTGAGCACCCCAGGCAAGACCCGCGTGGCGATCGTCTTCGGCGGCCGTAGCCCGGAACACGGCATCTCCTGTGTCAGTGCCGGCAGCGTGCTCGGCGCCCTGGACCCGGACGAGTTCGAGGTGGTGCCGGTCGGCATCACCCGAGCGGGCCAGTGGGTGCTCACCGACGGGGATCCCACCGGCTTGTCGATCAACGCGCGCAGCCTGCCGGAGATCACCGCCGAGTCCGGTCAGGACATCGTGCTGCGGGCCGACCCGACCGGCGGCGGCCTGCTGGTGCTGGACCCCACCGAAGGGCCCCGGGCACTGGCCGATGTGGACGTGGTCTTCCCGGTGCTGCATGGCGCCTACGGCGAGGACGGCACCATCCAGGGCATGTTGGAGATGGCCGGCATCCCGTACGTGGGGGCCAAGGTGTTCGCCTCCGCCGCCGCGATGGACAAGGAGTTCACCAAGAAGCTCTGCGCCGCCGAGGGCATCCCGGTCGGCCCGTACGCGGTGCTGCGCAGCGGCATGACCCTGAGCGAGCAGGACAAGCAGCGGCTGGGGCTGCCGGTCTTCGTCAAGCCCTCCCGGGCCGGATCTTCCTTCGGGATCAGCAAGGTCACCGACTGGGCGGACCTGGACGCCGCGGTCGCCGCCGCCCGGAAGATCGACAGCAAGGTACTGGTCGAGGCGGCCATCGTCGGCCGGGAGATCGAGTGCGGGGTGCTGGAGGGCGAGGCCGGCGGCATGCCCGAGGCCTCCGTGCTGGCCGAGGTGCGAGTGGTCGGCGACTACGAATTCTACGACTTCGAGGCCAAGTACATCGACGCGGAGTCGGCCTGCGAGTACGACGTCCCCGCCGACCTGCCCGACCGGGTGGCCCGGCAGGTACGCGACTACTCCGTGCGGGCCTTCACCGCGCTGGACTGCGCCGGACTGGCCCGGGCCGACTTCTTCGTCACCCCGGAGCTGGACGTCTACCTCAACGAGATCAACACCATGCCGGGGTTCACCCCGACCTCGATGTTCCCCCGGATGTGGGCGGCCTCCGGACTGGAGTACCCGAAGCTGGTCGACCGGCTGATCCGTACCGCCCTGCTGCACGGCCCCGGGCAGTACTGACCGGCCGAGGCTTCGATCAGGAGGTGCAGCCGGACGGGACCGAACCCGCCGACGGGACCGAGGCGACGACCGTCGTGGCGATCGGGGCGGCCCACTGCAACGCCTCGCCGTAGAAGTGCGGCACCCGTACGGTCACCGGGGCCTCCCGGTCCAGGGTGGTCAGCACGGTGGCGTCGACCTGCTCCACCGCGTGCCAGCACACTGCGTTGACCAGGTAGACATGGTCGGTGGGGGTCACCTCGGGCTCGGTGCCACCGCAGGCCACCGTCACGGCCGGATCACCGTAGGCGGCGTTCTGCTCCGGCCCGGCGCTCACCGGCCGCTGCGGCAGGTCGCGGATCGAGGCGGGCAACTGCGACAGCAGGGCACGGCAGACCGTCGCCGGTCGCTCGGCCAGCGCCGGGGCGGCCATCTCGACCGGTGCGGTGGACTGCGGCCGGGGCGAGGTCGGCGAAGGGGAGGCCGTGGGGGTCGAATCCTGCGGAGCCAGGTTGACGAAGGCCAGGGTGCCGACCAGCAGGGCCACCGGCAGGGCCACGGCCGTGGCGACCAGGGCCGCGGTGCGGCTGGTCCGGTCGGTCCCTCTCGGGGCGCCCTTCTCGCTGGTCTCGGCGGGAGATTCGGACACGGTGCCCACTTACAACCGCACCACCGAACACGTGAGGGTCCGGGTGATTCCGGGCACCATCTGCACGTTGCTGACGATGAGTTTGCCGAGCTCGTCGACGGTGTTCGCCTCGGTGAGCACGACCACGTCGTACGGCCCGGTCACCGCGTCGACCCGGACCACGCCGGGGAGATCCGCGATGAGACCGGCCACGTCACGCGCCCGGCCGACCTCTGTCTGGATGAGGATGTACGCCTGTACCACGACTCGACCTCCCTCCGTCGCCGCCTGCCAGACGGCCTGAAGGGAGAAAGTACCTTACGGACCAGGTGTGATCCCTATCGGCGGCCGAGGAGAAGCGGTGAGCGAGCGTACCTTCAGGTTCGGCGGCGTGGCCCCACACGTCGCCGCGGAGCGTGGCGGAGTGGCGGAGTGAGTGTCGCGGGGATCGGGGAGTTCGGCCTGATCGACCGGGTCACCGCCCGGTTGTCCTACGGATCGACCGTGCTGCTCGGGCCCGGTGACGACGCGGCCGTGGTCGCCGCACCGGACTCCCGGGTGGTCGCCTCCACCGACGTGCTGGTGGAGGGGCGGCACTTCCGCCGGGACTGGTCCGAGGCGTACGACATCGGTCGTCGGGCGGCGGCGGCCAACCTGGCCGACGTGGCGGCGATGGGGGCGGAGCCGACCGCCCTGCTGGTGGCCCTCTGCGTGCCGACGGACATCGAGACCGGCTGGGTCGAGCATCTGGCCGACGGCATCGGTGCCGAGGCGGCCGGGGTGGGCGCCAGCGTGGTCGGTGGGGACATGTCGGCCAGCCCCACCCTGACCATCGCGGTCACCGCCCTGGGTGACCTGGCCGGTCGGCCCCCGGTGACCCGGTCCGGCGCCCGACCGGGCGACCTGGTGGCTCTGGCCGGGCGCACCGGCTACGCCGCGGCCGGGTTCACCGTGCTCTCCCGTGGCTTCCGCACCCCCCGGCTGCTGGTCGAGGCGTACCGGCGGCCGGAGGTGCCCTATGCGGCCGGTCCGGTGGCCGCCCGGCTCGGCGCCACCGCCATGATCGACATCTCGGACGGGTTGCTCGCCGACCTGGGACACGTGGCCAGGGCCAGCGGGGTGGCCGTCGACCTGAGCCGGGAGGCCTTCGAGGTGCCACCGCAGATGCGCGACGCCGCCCAGGCCCTCGGGGTCGACCCGTACGCCTGGTTGCTGGCCGGTGGTGACGACCATGCGCTGGCCGCGACCTTCCCGCCGGGGGTGGTGCTGCCGGACGGTTGGCGTCCGATCGGTCGGGTGGCCGAGGGCCGTGGGGTGACCGTGGACGGGGCACCCTTCGACGGCTCGGCCGGCTGGGACCATTTCCGCTGAGCCCCTGCCCAGGTCCCCTGGTCGACGGCGGTGCGGGGGTGGGCTGGTCGTACGCTGAACCGGTGCAGCAGATCGAGATCCACGTGGTGCCGTTCGACTCTCCGGTGGCGCAGCGACTGATCACCTCCGCGCTGGCCGACCTGGGCGCCCGGTACGGCGGTGACGGCGACGAGACCCCGGTCGAGGCCGGCGAGTTCACCCCGCCGAACGGCACCTTCCTGGTCGCCCACCTGGACGGTGAACCGGTCGGCTGCGGTGGCTGGCGCAGCCACGGCAGCGACGGGGAGACGGCCGAGTTGAAGCGGATGTACACCGCCCCGCAGGCCCGTGGTCGGGGGGTGGCCCGTACGGTGCTGGCCGCCATCGAACGCTCCGCCCGTGAGCAGGGCCGCAAGCGGATCATCCTGGAGTGCGGGGACCGGCAGCCCGAGGCGATCGCGATGTACACCTCGGCCGGCTACGAGCGCATCCCCAACTTCGGCTACTACGCCGCCGAGCCCGGCTGCCTCTCCTTCGGCCGCACCCTCTGACCGGTACGCAAGGGCCCCTTCTCAACGCCGGTGATGGCGGAAGGGGCCCCTTTCTCGACACCCTGCTGGGCGGTCGGCGGACACGACGACGCCGGCGGGCCATCGAGGCCCGCCGGCGATGCAGATCGTGGTGCCGGTGCTACCGCGTCAGGCGCGGGTGACCTTGCCCGCCTTGATGCAGGAGGTGCAGACCTTCAGCTTCTTGGTCGTGCCGCCACCGGCCGGGGTACGCACCGACTGGATGTTCGGGTTCCAGCGGCGGTTGGTCCGCCGGTGCGAGTGGGACACGTTGTGGCCGAAGCCCGGTCCCTTGCCACAGACGTCGCACACGCTAGCCACGGGATACTCCTGGGATTGAAACGTTCATGAGGTCGCCGCCAGGCGATGCCCGGGCAACCTGGCCAGGTTACCCGATGGTGAAAGCCCTCGCCCAACCGGGCTCGGCAGCAAGGCCACCGTCGGCGGCCCGGTCCAGGGAGCCGACCACGACGCAGGCCCCGCTGGTCACCGGAGCGTACCGGACACGCCGGCCCGCCAGCGACTGTCAGGGTACGCCAGTAGGCTTCCCAGCGTGCTGGACACCCTCGATGCCGCCGCCGTGCGCCGCTGGTGCGCCAGCGGGCTGGCCACGCTGAAGCGGCACCAGGGGGAGATCGACGACCTGAACGTCTATCCGGTGCCCGACGGCGACACCGGCACCAACCTGGTGCTGACCCTCACCTCGGCGCAGCAGGCCCTGGCGATGGATCTCGACACGGTCGCCGACGGCGCCTCCACCCCACACGGGCACGCCCTGCGGCTGATGGCCCGTGGGGCCCTGCTCGGCGCCCGAGGCAACTCCGGGGTGATCCTGTCGCAGATCCTGCGGGGCTTCGCGGATGCCCTGGCCACCACCCCGAGGGTCGAGGGCCCGGAGCTGGCCGCCGCCCTGCGTGCCGCCACCACCGCGGCCTACGCGGCCGTCACCCGGCCGGTGGAGGGCACCCTGCTCTCCGTGGTCGCCGCTGCCGCCGAGGCGGCCGAGCAGGCCGACAGCCCTCAGTTGCGGGTCGTCGCCCGGGAGGCGGCGGGCGCCGCCGCCCAGGCCCTGGCGCGTACGCCGGAGCAGTTGCCCGCCCTGGCCCGCGCCGGGGTGGTCGACGCCGGTGGGCGTGGGCTGTGCCTGCTGCTGGACGCCCTGGTCGAGGTGGTCACCGGAGAGAGCCCGCAGCGCCCCGAGCCGCCGCCGGCCACCCCGTCCCGGAGGGTGCCGCCGCCGGCCACGGCCACCCGGGAGACCGGTTCCCCGGAGTACGCCTACGAGGTGCAGTTCCTGCTCGACGCCGAGGCCGAGGCGGTCGGCCGGATGCGGGACACCCTGGCCGCCCTGGGTGACTCGCTGGTGGTGGTCGGCGACGAGGGCACCTGGCAGGTCCATGTGCATGTCAACGACGTCGGAGCGGCGATCGAGGCCGGAGTGGTCGCCGGTCGCCCGTACCAGATCTCGGTGACCCGCTTCGCCGACCAGGTCCCGCCGGCGCCGGTCCGCGCGCCGGACGGTCGGGCCGCCGTGGTGGTCGCCGCCGGGGCCGGGATCGCCGAACTGCTCACCCGGGAGGGGGCGGTGGTGGTGCCCGGCAACCCCTCCACCGGGGAACTGTTGGAGGCGGTGTTCGGCACCGGGGCGGCCCGGGTGGTGGTGCTGCCCAACGACCCGGACGCGCAGGCGGTGGCGAACCAGGTCGCCGAGGAGGCACACCGGTCCGGGGTCAAGGTCAGCGTGGTGCCCACCCGCTCTCCGGTGCAGGCGCTGGCCGCCCTGGCCGTACGCGATCCCCGACGACGCTTCGAGGACGACGTGATCGCGATGGCGGAGGCCGCCGGAGCCTGCCGGTACGCCGAGGTCGTGCACGCCGGGCGCGACGCGCTGACCGTCGCCGGTCCCTGCCGGGCCGGAGACGTGCTGGCCCTGGTCGAGGGGGAGGTGCATCTGATCGGCGTCGACCTGGTCGACACCTGTATGGCGCTGGTCGACCGGCTGCTGGGTGGCGGCGGTGAACTGGTGACCCTGCTCGTCGGGGCGGATGCGCCGGACGGGCTGACCGACGCGGTGTCCACCCACATCGCCCGGCGCTGGCCCTTCGTCGAGGTGCAGGCCTACCCGGGCGGGCAGCCGCGCTATCCGTTGCTGGTGGGTGTCGAATGACCGCAGAACCGTCCACCGTGGACACGCCCCTGGCCAAGCTGGTCGGGGAGAAGACCGCCAAGGCGCTGGCCGGGCATCTGGACCTGCACACCGCGGGTGACCTGATCTACCACTTCCCGCGCCGCTACGACGAGCGCGGCGAGCACACCGACATCCGGGCCCTGGACGTCGGTGAGCAGGTCACCGTGCTGGCCCAGGTGCAGCGCACCGCCGTACGCCCGATGCGACAGCGCCGGGGCAACCTGCTGGAGGTCACCGTCGGTGACGGCTCCGGGGGCAGCCTCACCCTCACCTTCTTCGGTAACCAGGCCTGGCGCGAGCGGGAACTGCGGCCCGGCCGGTGGGGGCTGTTCGCCGGCAAGGTCACCGATTTCCGGGGCCGACGACAGCTCAACGGGCCGGAGTACGTCCTGCTCGGCGATCAGACCGACGGGGAGGCGGCGGCCAGCGAGCAGATCGAGGAGTTCGCCGGGGCCCTCATCCCGGTCTACCCGGCCGCCGCGGCCGTACCGACCTGGGTGATCGCCCGCTGCGTACGGGTGGTGCTGGACACGGTGGCACCCCCGGAGGACCCGTTGCCGGCGGGGGTACGGGCCGGCCGGAACCTGGTCGGCCTGGGCAGCGCCCTGCGGGAGATCCACCGGCCGTCCAGCCGGGAGGAGCTGTACCGGGCCCGTCGGCGGTTGAAGTGGGACGAGGCCTTCGCCGTGCAGCTGACCCTGGTGCGGCGGAAGCACCAGGCTGCCGCCTCACCCGCCCGGGCCCGGCCGCCCCGGGCGGACGGCCTGCTGGCGGCCTTCGACGCCCGGCTGCCGTACGAGCTGACCGGCGGCCAGCGCGAGGTCGGTGCCGAGATCGCCGCCGACCTGGCCACCGGCCATCCGATGCACCGGCTGTTGCAGGGGGAGGTGGGCTCCGGCAAGACCGTGGTGGCCCTGCGCGCCATGCTCCAGGTGGTCGACGCGGGCGGGCAGGCCGCGCTGCTGGCCCCGACGGAGGTGCTCGCCGCCCAGCACTACCGGGGCATCCTCGACCTGCTCGGCCCGCTGGCCCAGGCCGGTGAGCTGGGCGCCGCCGAGCACGCCACCCGGGTCGAGCTGGTCACCGGCTCCCTGGGGGCGGCGGCCCGGCGGCGGGCCCTGGCCGAGGTCGCCGGCGGCGCCGCCGGCATCGTGCTGGGCACCCACGCCCTGCTGTACGAGGGGGTCGACTTCGCCGACCTGGGTCTGGTGGTCGTCGACGAACAGCACCGGTTCGGGGTGGAGCAACGCGACGCCCTGCGGGCCAAGGCGGAGCAGCCCCCGCACGTGCTGGTCATGACCGCCACGCCGATCCCTCGTACGGTGGCCATGACGGTCTACGGCGACCTGGAGATCTCCACCCTGTCCCAGCTGCCCCGGGGCCGCTCACCGATCGCCTCCCATGTGGTGCCGGCCGCCGAGAAACCGGCCTTCCTGGACCGGGCCTGGCGTCGACTGCGCGAGGAGGTCGCCGCCGGCCATCAGGCGTACGTCGTCTGCCCGCGCATCGGTGAGGCCACCGCCGAGGAGGAGCCTCCGGCGGTGGACGACAACGGTCGACGCCCGCCCCTGGCGGTGACCGAGGTGGCCCCGCTGCTGGCCGAGGGGCCACTGCGCGGGCTGCGCATCGGGGTGCTGCACGGTCGGCTGCCGGCCGACGAGAAGGACGCGGTCATGCGCTCCTTCGCCGGTGGGGAGCTGGACGTCCTGGTGGCCACCACGGTGGTCGAGGTCGGGGTGGACGTACCCAACGCGACCATGATGGTGGTGCTGGACGCCGACCGGTTCGGGGTCTCCCAGCTGCACCAGTTGCGGGGCCGGGTGGGCCGGGGCAGCGCACCCGGGCTCTGCCTGCTGGTCACCGAGGCGACCGAGGGCAGCAGTGCTCGGGAACGGCTGGACGCGGTGGCCTCCACCACTGACGGGTTCAAGCTGGCCGAGCTGGATCTGGAGCAGCGGCGCGAGGGTGACGTGCTGGGGGCCGCCCAGTCCGGGCGACGGTCCCACCTGCGACTGCTGTCCCTGCTCCGCGACGCCGATCTGATCCGGGACGCCCGGGCGGAGGCCATCACCATGGTCGAACAGGATCCGGAGCTGTCCCGGCAACCGGCCCTGGCCGCCTCGGTGGCGGCCCTGGTCGACGCCGACCGCGCCGAGTACCTCGAAAAGGGCTGACCCACCCCGCTCGACCGGCTTCCCGGGCCCGAACGCCTCAGGAATCCACCGCTCACCCCGCCCACCATGATCGTGCTCGATCCAGGATCGAGTGGCATCAGCCTCGTTCGGAGGGCACTCGATCCGGGATCGAGTGCCCTCGTCCGGCGGAAGGCCCTGGACGCCTCGCGCAGGTGGGCGGAGCACGCTCGGGCGGGGAGGCCGAAGGCGCGTCGACCGGGTGGTCGACGCGCCTTCGGGTCAGGGTGTCCTCAGTGCGGGGAGGGTCCCCTCAGGGTCGGCTCAGGCGGTGAAGTGGATGCGCCGCCGCCGGGCCATGACGAACAGCACCGCCCCCACCGCCAGCAGGGCGATGGCACCCGCGGCGATGCCGCCGGCCGCGATGCCGGTCACCGGCAGGCCGGGGGGTTCCTCGCCGCCACCGCCACCGCCGCACCCCTCGGGGACGTAGACCACCTCAAGCTCCAGGTCCAGCTCCGGCAGGACGACCAACGCCTCCTCGTCGCCGGCCGGGAAGGTGACCGTCTCCGAGGAGCCCGGCTTGACGGTACGGCTCTCGGTCTGGTCGCCGTAGGTGAAGTCGACCTTGACCGGCGGGGCGCCCTCCGGATTCGAGGCGGTCAGCGCGAAGGTCTCGCAGTCGGCCTTCGTGGTGATCGTCGGCAGCGGGCAGTCCTCCGGGCGCTCCCACTCGTAGGTGCCGTTGTCGATCACCTCGCCGTCGACCAGCACCTCGATGGCACCGGCGTGCTCGGCGGGTACCACGGTCTCGTTGTTCGCCTTGCCCGGCGCGACGGTGACCTTCTCGGACCAGCCGTTCTCGCCCCGGACCTCGAACTCGACCGGGTACCTGGAGATGGAACCGTCGTTACTCAGGGAGACGGTGACGGTGCCGTCGCAGGCGGAGGCGAAGGTGGCCGTCGGAGTGGTGCAGTTCTTGTCGCCGCCGTTGTACCAGCCGGGTGGGCCGGCCGAGCGGTTGCCGGGGGCGGCCCGGTCACCGAGCTTCTTGCCGCCGTACCGGGGGCCGTTCTCCACCAGGGGGTCGATGACCTCGTCGACCCCGCCCCAGATCAGGTCGACCTGGGTGTGGCACTCCGGAACCTCGACCTTCAGCTCGATCTCGGTCTGGGTGCCGCCGAGGAAGTCGCTGTCCGGGGTGCCGTAGACGTACTGCGGGGTGGCGAACTGCGGGCGCGGTGCGAAGTACGACACCAGGGTGAAGTACTGCTTGTCGTCGCCGCACAGCGGCAGGTCGCCCGCCAGCTTCACCGTCGCGGTGCCCTTCGGGCCGTTGAAGGTGTGGCTGTACTTGGCCTCGGCGGCGTCGACACACTTCGGGGCCGGAGCGCAGGCCGCGTCGGCGCCGAGTTCGATGCTGCCCTCGTTGGTCCGCTCGCGGTTGTTGTCCCAGCGGCCCTCGATGGTGAGGGTGGCCCTTAGGGTGTCGCCCGGCACCCGCTGCACCGCCTCGACGGCGCCGTTGCGGGGGATGGCCACCCCGGCCAGGTCGACGGCCTCGCTGCCCGGCACGAGCACCTGGACGGGGGTAGCCGGCTCGGCCTTCACCGTCTTGATCGTGGCCGCGGTCCGGCGCTCGCTGTTGACCACCGTCCAGGTGATCACCCGTTCGCCGGTGAGCTGGTCACAGGCGACCGTGCCGGAGATGGTGGTGTGGTGGGCCTGGGCCGCCGGGGCGGCCACCACCGTGGCGCCGGTGGCACCGATGAGGGCGGCTGCCAGGACAGCCAGCGGTCGCCGAAGCGACAGCTTGGGTCGGAACACGCGTACTCCCGGGGTGAAGAAGCGTCAGGGCGGCCAGGGAGGAAAGGACGCCGCAGAGGGTGCCTCCCGGGCCGTTGGTCGGCGTCGATGCGCCGGTACCGCGGCAGACCCTAGCGAGATCGCCGGTATCGATATAGCCCTCAGCCTCCTTTAAGGATGATGTTATGAATATGAGACGATTGATCCACCATGTGTGATGAATCCGGATCGGTCGGTATCGGATGCGATCGATCTGTGCTCCTTTCGGGTGGTGTGGCTCGTTGGGTGGTCTCTCCGCCCGTCGCGTAGCGTCGGCGGCATGAGCGGAAGCAGGCTCGGCGGCAGGCGCAGGTGGGTGCCCGATCTCAGGTGCGAGGTCGGGTTCGACGGCATCCCCGGCAGTGGGCGATGACCCGGATCGTGGCCGGCACCCTGGGTGGCCGGCGGATCGCCGTACCGCCGGGAGTCGGCACCCGACCCACCTCCGATCGGGTACGCGAGGCCGTGTTCAGCTCCGTACAGGCGGAGATCGACCTGGTCGGGGCCCGCTTCGCCGATCTGTACGCGGGCTCGGGGGCGGTCGGCCTGGAGGCGCTGTCCCGGGGGGCGGGGCATGTGCTGCTGGTCGAATCCGACGCCCGGGCGGCCCGGGTGATCAGGGAGAACATGGCGATCCTGCGCGCGGCGCCCGCTGCTCGACTGGTCACCGGGAAGGTCAGCACCGTACTGGCGGCCGGCCCGGACGGCGAGCCGTACGACGTGGTCTTCGCCGATCCGCCGTACTCCCTGTCGGCCGAGGGGGTGCGGGCGATGCTCACCGCCCTGGTCGAGGGTGGGTGGCTGGCTCCGGAGGCCATGGTGGTGGTGGAGCGGTCGACCCGCAGTGGACCGGTCGACTGGGTGGAGGGAGTCACTGGTCAGCGCAGTCGTCGGTACGGCGAGACCACCATTTGGTACGGTCGCCGATCATGAGACGTGCGGTGTGCCCCGGCTCGTTCGATCCGGTCACCAATGGTCACCTCGACATCATCGGCCGAGCCAGTCGGCTGTTCGACGAGGTGATCGTCGGCGTTCTGATCAACCAGTCAAAGACCGGACTGTTCACCATCGAGGAGCGGATAGCCATGCTCCGCGAGGTGACCGCCTCCTATGACAATGTCCGGGTGGAGTCCTTCCGGGGGCTGCTGGTGGACTTCTGCCGCGCGCAGGGGGCGAGCGTCCTGATCAAGGGCCTCCGGGCGGTCAGTGACTTCGACTACGAACTCCAGATGGCCCAGATGAACATCGGCCTGGCGGGTGTCGAGACGTTGTTCATGCCCACGAACCCCCTCTACTCCTTCCTCTCCTCCAGCCTCGTCAAGGACGTGGCCAAGTGGGGCGGCGACGTCACCCCCCACGTCCCCGACCTGGTACGCGAAGCCCTCAAATCCCGCCTGACGAACCCCCCACCCCCCACCCCCTAACCCCCGCTCCCTCCCTCCCCACCCGCGCCCCCGCCCCGCCTCGCCCGTCGATCTTGCAGTTTTGGTCGCTACTTTGTCCGCTTGTGCGGCTTATGCGGGGACGAAAAGTGCAAGATCGACGGGCGAGGTGGGGTGGGGGTGGGGGTGGGAGGGCGACTCGCCGGGGGTGGGGGTGTGGCGGTGGGTGGGGTGCGGGACGACATCATTGGGTGAGGCGGGAGACTGGCCTTAGCCCGCATGATGTAGGTCGGCCTGACCAACGACAGGAGTGAGGTGCCGGTGGACCCGCTCGACCGCATCGAGGAACTGATTGCCATGGTGGAGCAGGCGCGCTCCGTCCCGATGTCGCGCAACAACTGCATGGTCGATCGGGGCGAGATGATCGCTGCTCTCGACGAGTTGCGTGTCGAGCTTCCGGCTGACCTGCGCCGTGCCGCTGCCCTCCTGGAGGAGCGCGACAAGATCATGGACGCCGGCAAGCGGGAGGCCGACCGGATCATCAGCGAAGGTGAGGCGGAACACGCCCGCCTGGTCTCGGTGAACGAGATCACCGTCTCCGCCGAGCACGAGGGCGCCCGGATCATCGCCGAGGCCCGGGCCGAGGCCCAGCGCCTCCGCGAGGAGGTCGACGACTACGTCGACACCGCGCTGGCCAACTTCGAGCAGTTCCTCACCCGGGCGTTGGCCTCGATCGAGCGCGGGCGGGACAAGATGCACGCGCTGCGGGAGATCGGCACCTTCGGTGGTGAGGAGACGGAACGGCCGCTACCGTTCTGAGCGGCCCGACCGCATCGGTGCCGCGATCTTCCAGCTGCGCCGACCAGAGCCGGCGACAATCCGGAAACCGGTGACCGACCGGGAACCGGCAGCCGACCGGAGTCCGGCGGCCGTCCGGGAACCGGTGACCGATCGGAGCTGGTCTGCCACCCGCATCCGCCCCGCCGCCAGCGGTGGGGCCGCCCCCGGTTCGACGTTCGAGTGCCTGTCCAGGTAACCTCGCTTGTCGGCCTCTCACCGGCCGGAGTCTGACTATGCCCAAACACTCGCCTTCTTCACTCGACCCCAGGTCGCCGCTGGTCCTCGACACGAGGGAGCTGCCGCGCCGACCTGGTGCGTTGCGTACCGTCGAACGGGTGGTTCAGGCACCGTCGGACCTCGGCGTTGAGTTGATCGGCGTGCCGGAAGGCGCGGACCTCGAACTCGATCTGCGGATGGAGTCGGTGTCCGAGGGCGTACTCGTGTCGGGGACCGTCAGCGGTTCGATCCGGGGCGAGTGCGGTCGGTGCCTACGCGAGATCGACGACTCGGTGACGGTGACCATCCAGGAGCTGTACGCGTACGAGAACAGCACCACGGACGCCACCACCGAAGAGGACGAAGTCGGTCGATTGCAGGGTGACCTGATCGACCTGGAACCGGCGCTGCGGGACGCGGTGGTGCTCGCACTGCCGACCAACCCGCTCTGCCGTCAGGACTGCCCGGGCCTGTGCCCCGACTGTGGGGTGCACTGGGACGATCTGCCGGCGGACCACAGCCACCAGCAGGTCGACCCGCGTTGGGCGGGCCTGTCGCAACTGACCCGTACAGAGGAGTAAGAACCGTGGCCGTCCCCAAGCGCAAGATGTCGCGCAGCAACACCCGGTCCCGCCGGGCGAACTGGAAGGCCGCGGCGGTCGCGACCGTGGCCTGCCCGCAGTGCAAGTCCCCCAAGCTGCCGCACGCCGCCTGCTCCGTCTGCGGCACCTACAACGGCCGCCAGGTTCTCGAGGTCTGACCGGACGCCGCGTGACGTCTCCGACCGCGAGTCGGGCGACACGCACGCCCCGGCGATCGCCCGCTGCTCCCGCCGACGCCGGCCGGCTCTCACCGGCCGGCGTCGTCACGGAGCCGGGTACCGCACGGATCGCCGTTGACCTCCTCGGCGGGGACGACGCTCCCGACGTGGTGGTGGACGGCGCTCTACGGGCGGTGCGCGCCGACCCCGACCTGCACCTTCTCCTCGTCGGCCCGACCAAGGCAGCCGGCGTGCTGGTGAATGCGCTGAACCCGGCCGAACGGGCCCGGGTGACGCTCCGGCCAGCGCGTACCGCCGTCGACATGGCCGACGATCTCACCACGGCCCGCGCCGACACCACCGTCCGGGCGGCCGTCGCCGCGGTCCGCACCGGTCAGGCCGACGCGGTGGTCTCCGCCGGCTCGACCGGCGCCACCGTCGCCGCCGCCGCGCTCGGCCTGGGTCGCTGGCCGGACACCCGGCGGCCGGCGCTGGTCGCCACCCTGCCCGGCACCTCCGGACCGGTCGTACTGCTCGATGTCGGCGGGTCGATGGAGTCGGGCCCGGCGACCCTGACCCGGCACGCCGTGCTCGGCGCCGCGTACGCCGCCATCACCCACGACCTCGCCGCCCCCCGGGTGGGACTGCTCTCGGTGGGCACCGAACCCGGCAAGGGCGACCGTTCCCGCCGGCTGGCCGAGCCGCTCCTGCGCGCCGTGGAACTGCCCGGTGACGCCCGGTACGTGGGCCTGGTGGAGGGGTACGACGTCTGCCTCGGCACGCGCGCCGATGTGGTGGTCACCGACGGGTTCACCGGTAACGTGCTGCTCAAGGCGATCGAGGGCGCGTACGCCATGGCTGGGGGGCCACCTCCCGACGGGGGCGCGCCTCGGGCGGCCGCGCTGCTCGGGGTGGCCGGCACCGTGGTGGTCTGTCACGGCGCCGCTCGCCCGGCCGACATCGCTTCCGGCATCGCACTGGCCGCCCACCTGTGGCGGCGAGCCGCCTCCGACCGGGTCGCCGCGCTGCTCGCCGCCGACCGCATCGATCGCACGACCGACACCGAGGTACGCACATCATGAGCAATGACAATCGACGGCGCCCCTCCATCGGCCACCTTGAGGCAGCCTTCGGCGTGTCACTGGACCCGGACCTGCTGGAGCGGGCCCTGACCCACCGCTCGTACGCGTACGAGAACGGTGGCCTGCCGACCAACGAACGGCTGGAGTTCCTCGGCGACTCGGTACTCGGGGTGGTGATCACCTCCGCCCTCTTCCACAACCACCCGGACCTGCCCGAAGGACAGTTGGCCAAGTTGCGGGCCAGCGTGGTCAACATGCGGGCCCTGGCCGATGTGGCCCGCGACCTGGGCCCGGACGGGCTCGGCCCGTACCTGCTGCTGGGCAAGGGGGAGGAGACCACCGGGGGTCGGGACAAGGCGAGCATCCTCGCCGACACCCTGGAGGCCCTGCTCGGCGCGATCTACCTCCAGTACGGGCTGGACACCGCCGCCATGGTCATCCACCGGCTGTTCGACCCGCTGATGGCGGAGTCGGCCGGCCGGGGTGCCGCGTTGGACTGGAAGACCAGCCTCCAGGAGTTGACCGCCGCGCTGGGTCTCGGTGTGCCGGAGTACCGGATCGAGGGCGCCGGACCGGATCACCTGAAGACCTTCACCGCCTGGGTGGTGGTCGCCGGTAACCGGTACGGCGGCGCCGACGGGCGCAGCAAGAAGGAGGCCGAGCAGCGGGCCGCCGAGTCGGCCTGGCGGACCCTGACCGCGCAGGCCGAGGCCGAGGCCGAAGCTGACCGGGCTGATTCCGCGACGGACGAGCCCGCCGTCGCCGGGGTGGCCGCCGACCCGGTCGCGGTCGGCGACGGACGGGTCGGGGCGGACACCGGCCGGCCCGAGGTGCAGGCGCCCCGTGCCTGAACTGCCCGAGGTGGAGACCGTCCGCCAGGGACTGGCCCGCTGGGTCACCGGCCGACGGATCGACTCGGTCGAGGTACGCCATCCGCGTGCGGTACGCCGCCATCTGGCCGGGGGTGTCCACTTCGCCGACGTGCTGGCCGGGCGGACCGTGCTGGACGTGTGCCGGCGCGGCAAGTATCTCTGGCTGCCGTTGGACAGCGGGGACGCGGTGATCGGGCACCTGGGCATGTCCGGGCAGTTGCTGCTGCAACCGGCTGCCGCCCCGGACGAGACCCACCTGCGGGTCCGGTTCCGGTTCACCGACGACGGCCCGGAGCTGCGTTTCGTCGACCAGCGTACGTTCGGCGGGCTGTCGGTCAGCGAGGGTGGCGCGGTCCTGCCCTCGGAGATCGCCCACATCGCCCGGGACCCCATGGATCCGCAGTTCTCCGACCCGGACTTCGTCACCGCGCTGCGTCGTCGGCGTACCGAGGTCAAACGCGCCCTGCTCGACCAGACCCTGATCTCCGGGGTGGGTAACATCTACGCCGACGAGGCGCTGTGGCGGGCCGGGCTGCACGGCACCCGGCCGACCGACGCCCTGACCGGCCCGGCGGTGCGGCGGCTGCTCGGCCACGTACGCGAGGTCCTGGGTGAGGCGATCGTCGCGGGCGGCACCAGCTTCGACGCGCTGTACGTCAACGTCAACGGGGAGAGTGGCTACTTCGACCGGGCCCTGAACGTCTACGGCCGCCAGGGGCAGCCCTGCCGGCGCTGCGGCGCCCCGATCCGTCGGGAGGCCTTCATGAACCGGTCGTCGTACAGCTGCCCCCGCTGCCAGCCCCGCCCCCGCGCCACCCTGCGGGGCTGACCCGGATCACGGTGCGGGGCAGGGCAGCCGCCAGGCGTCCAGGGTGCGGTTCTTCCGGATGGAGGCGAATCCGTACCCGACGCTTGTGACACAGAAGTCCGTCAGGGTGCCGGCGTACTCGACGTGGAAGACCGGCTTGCCGGCGTCGACGAAGGGCAGTAGCTTCGCGCACCGCTTGAGTCGTACGCATTCCTCGTCGACCGCGAAGTCGAAGTCCGGCTCCAGCGCGGCGACCTGCCCCAGGTTGCCCAGCAGGCCGGGGGAGAGATCCAGCGAACGGGCCAACCCCGCGACCCGGCGATTGAACTGCAACTGGTCGTCGAACTCCAGCGGGAAGCCGGGGGAGCGGGCGTAGCCGTCGGCGTCGGCCAGCAGCACCGCGCCGAAGCCCTTGCCCCGGCAGAGCCGGAACCGGTCGGCCAGCACCGGCCGCAGGGCCTCCCATCGGCGTACGTCCAGCCAACTGCGCCCGGTGCGGGCGGCGGTCGCGCCGCGGACCTGGGGTGGGAACCGGGTCGCGTCCGGGTCCTGCGGATGCACCGAGCCGACATGCACCTGACAGACCAACCGGCGGTCCAGGGCCCGCAGCTCACCGGTCTGCGCCGAGGTGGTGGCGACCGGATCGAGGACGAACACGTCCGCCTCGACCGTCAGGTCCAGCGCGCCGTCGAGCTGCCACTGCCACCGCCACAGCCGGGCCGAGGCGGCCGGCCAACTGGTCGGCGCCCCGGGTGGGGTGAGATCCGGCCGGCAGGCGGCCAGCGACACCAGCACCGTGAGGGCCAGGGCGGCGGGCAGTACCCCGCGTACCGGTCGCCCGCCCAGCCCGATCCGCATCGCCAGCTCCGCAGGTAGCGCCGACGGCGTCCTGCCGCCCGAGCCGGTACGCCGGCCCGGCGTACCTCACCCGGTAGAACGAGCACAGACCCGACAAGGACTCGCGGCTGTGAGCGACGCGGCGCCGATCCGCCGCGCCGACTCAGCGGGGTTTGGCGAAGACCTGGGTCCAGTACGGTCCGTTGCTGCTGGCCACACCCACCCCGATCTCGGTGAAGGTGCAGTTGAGGATGTTCGCCCGGTGTCCGGGGCTGTTCATCCAGGCCTGCATCACCGCGGCGGGCGACTGCTGGTTCCAGGCCACGTTCTCGCCGTAGGTCTGCCAGACGTACCCGACCCGGTCGATCCGCTGGCCCGGGTCGCTGCCGTCGCTGCCGGTGTGCGACATGTTCCGATTGTCGGCCTGGTCCTGGCTGTGTCGCTGGGCCGCCGTCATCAGCTTGTCGTCGATGCTCAGCGCGCCGCAGCCGGCCTTGGCCCGTTCCTCGTTGACCAGTTCGACGACCTGGGTGGTCTGGGCGGTGGCGGACCCGACCGGGGCGGGTGGGGTGGTGACCGTGGCACCTCGGCTGGGGTTGCCCCGACGTTCGGCGGCCTGCTGGGAGGGAGTGCTGCTGCTGCGTGCGGGGGTGGTGGGGCTCGGCCTGGCGGTGCGGCTGGGCTTCGGGGAGGGGGTGGCGCTGGGCGAGAGGCTGGGGCTGGGGCTCGGAGAAGCGAGCGGATCCAGGGTGTCGACCGGCTCCTCCGGCTCCGCCAGAGCGGGTCCAGTGGCCACCGGACGATCCTCGGCCGTGGTGCCGGTCGGCGCCTTCTCCCCAGGCAGGGCGAGAGCCGCGACCCCGATGCTCACCACCAGGGTGGCCGCCGCGGCGGCACCGCCGAGCACCAGGGGACGCGACCGGCGGCGGTGCGCGGGTCGGGGCTCGGCCTCGGTCATCTGCGTACCGATCTCGGCCGGCTGGGCACCGGCCTCCGCCGGCCGAGTGTCGGCCCGGTGCGGCTGAGCCGGGTCCGGCTGAGTGCCGGAGTACCGCCAACTGTCGGCGTACCCCTGGTCCGGCTGCCAACCGGCCTGGTCGTACCGCCCGGCCTGGTACGGCTCAGGGGCGATGTACGGCTCGGGGACGGTGTACGGCTCCGGGGTGGTGTACCCGTCGGGGGCGGCGTGTCGGGCGGGCTGGGGCGGGGTGTCGGCCCAACCGCCGATCTGGGTGGTCGGCTCCTCGACCCGCCAGCCGCCGTCGTGGTTGCTCGGCGCGGTGCTGCCGTACGGCCCCTCGGTCGCCGGCCAGGCCGTGTCCCGGTAATGCCGGCCGTGATCGGCACCGTGTTCGTGATCGTGACCCTGGGAGTGGGTGGGCTCGGCGGACCAGTGTGGGCTCTGCCACTGTTCGGTGGGCTGGTGGTGGTCCCACCGGTCGGAAGGACTGTCGGGTTCGTCACCGAAGAGGTACGAGGAGCGCGGTGCCGGGCGGTCGGTCAGCCAGGCCGGGTCGTCGTTCGGTGGCTCGGATCGCCGGGTGCCGTCCGGGTCGAGGGGGTCGTTCCAGCCGTGCACGCCTGTCGCCTCCACGGGTCGATTACGGGCCGGGGTGACGCTACGTGCTCGCTTTGAACAGCAGCAACGTGGCTAAGGAAGAGTTAAGGGGACCCTGTACATCCAGGTGAGGTATTCCGGCGAATCGGTGCGTAGAGTTGGGTTGTCCGGACAGAGTGTGTCCGCGCCGTGTGGCAGCCTCCCATGATGGGTCTGGTCGACGCAGAGATGATCTACGGCCTGCGTGAACTTGACGAAACGGGGCTGTCGGCTCAATATGGAGGTGTCGCCAGTCGCGCCCGGCCGTGCCCAGATTCCGTGGGAATGGTAGTCGCGTACACCAAGGGCGCGCGTTGGCCGGCCTCTCCGGCAGCGCAATTCAAGGAGTCAACATGGCGAAGGCCCTCTTCGGCCACGTAGGTGCGGCGCCCGACCGGCGCCTGCTCGACGAGGTCACCCGACTGCGTGCCAGGGTTCAGTCACTGGAGTTCGAGATCACGCGGCTGCGTGCCGAGAATGATCGGCTCGCAGCGGCTGCGGCGGAGGCGGATGATCTTCTTCGTCTCGCCGAACCCGCACTCACCTGATCCATCTGGCCGCCACAACCGAATAGCACCACCGCACAAAAAGCGCGCCGACACGAAGTGCCGGCGCGCAATTCTGTGCCCGACTGATCCGTCCGTAACTGATCGACTCGGTGTGTGAATGATCGAACTGGTTGTCCGACGAGGGTGAATTGCCGACGGCGGTGACATCACCACCGGGTGGGTCGCATCGCACCGTCCGTCCGGTGCCGGGTTAGTCTGCGGGTTTACCAGGGTCCGCGCAGCCGGGCGACGGTACGGCGGCCACCGGACGAGGATCGAGAAGGTGCATCTCAAGAGCCTGACGGTGAAGGGCTTCAAGTCCTTCGCCTCCGCGACGACGCTGAAGCTGGAGCCCGGGATCACCTGCGTGGTGGGCCCGAACGGCTCCGGCAAGTCCAACGTCGTCGACGCCATCGCCTGGGTGCTCGGCGAGCAGGGGGCGAAGGCGCTGCGGGGCGGCAAGATGGAGGACGTCATCTTCGCCGGCACCGCCGGTCGGGCCCCCCTGGGCCGTGCCGAGGTGACCCTGACCATCGACAACACCGACGGTGCCCTGCCGATCGAGTACACCGAGGTCTCCATCACCCGCCGGATGTTCCGCTCCGGCGAGAGCGAGTACGAGATCAACGGCGATACCTGCCGCCTGCTCGACATCCAGGAGCTGCTCTCCGACTCCGGCATCGGCCGGGAGATGCACATCATCGTCGGGCAGGGCCGACTCGACGGGATGCTGCACGCCAAGCCGGAGGACCGGCGGTCGTTCATCGAGGAGGCGGCCGGGGTCCTCAAGCATCGCAAGCGCAAGGAGAAGGCCCTGCGCAAGTTGGACGCGATGCAGACCAACCTGAACCGGCTCACCGACCTCACCGCCGAGCTGCGCCGTCAACTCAAGCCGCTGGGTCGCCAGGCCGAGGTGGCCCGTCGGGCCGCGGTGATCCAGGCCAGTCTGCGCGACGCCCGCCTGCGGCTGCTCGCCGACGACCTCGCCACCCTGCGTACCACCCTGGACAGGGAGATCGCCGACGAGACCGCGCTGCGGCACCGGCGCGAGGAGGTGGAGGCCGAGCACACCGAGGTGCAGGGCCGCCTCGGTGAGCTGGAGGAGGCCCTGGCCGCGGACGCACCGCTGCTGGCCGCCGCCCAGGACACCTGGTACAAGCTCTCCGCCTTGCAGGAACGGTTCCGCTCGATCGAGCAGCTCGCCGTGGAACGGCTGCGGCACCTCAGCGCCACCCCGGACGACGAGCGGCCCGGCCGGGACCCGGACCAGTTGGAGGCCGAGGCCGAGCGGGTCCGGGAGCAGGAGGAGGAACTGCGCGCGGCGCTCACCGACGATCAGGTGCGCCTGGCCGAGGCGGTGGAACACCGTCAGGAACTGGAACGGCAACTCGCCGCGGCCGAGCGGGAACTGGTCGCCGCCGCGAAGGCGATCGCCGACCGGCGTGAAGGACTGGCCCGGCTGACCGGCCAGGTCAACTCGGCCAGGGCCCGGACCACCAGCGCCGGTGAGGAGATCGAGCGGCTGGCCGCCGCCCACGCCGACGCCATGGCCCGGGCCGAGCGGGCCCAGGCCGACCTGGACGCCGTGGCGGAGCAGTCCACCGAGGCCGACCGCGACAACGCCGACCTGGACGCCCGGCACGCCGAGGCGGTCACCGTCCAGGAGCAGGCGCAGGCGACCGCCCGTTCGCTGTCGGACGCCGAACGGGCGGCGGAGAAGGACGCCGCCACCTGGAAGGCCCGCGAGGAGGCCCTGGCCCTGGGCCTGCGTCGCAAGGACGGTGCTGGTGCCCTGCTGGCCCGTGCCGACCAGGTACCCGGGCTGCTGGGCAGCCTGGCCGGCCTGCTCACCGTCGCCCCCGGTCACGAGGCGGCCCTCGCCGCCGCCCTCGGCGGGTTGGCCGACGCGGTAGCGGTCAGCGGGGTGGACGAGGCGGTCGAGGCGATGCGGCTGCTCAAGATCTCCGACGCCGGACGTGCCGGGCTGCTGGTCGGCAGTCCGGCCGGGCCGGGGATGTCCGGTTCCGCCGACGCGCTGCGCCCCAAGCTGCCCGACCGCGCGCAGTGGGCCCCCGACCTGGTCGAGTGCGACACCCGGATCCGTCCGGCGGTGCACCGGGCGCTGCGTGACGTGGTGCTGGTCGACGATCTCGCCGCCGCGGCGGAGGTGGTCGCCGCCAACCCCGAGCTGCGGGCGGTCACCCGCGAAGGAGACGTCGTCGGGGCGTACGCGGCGGCCGGCGGCTCGGCGAAGGCCCCCAGCTACATCGAGGTGCAGGCGGCCGTCGAGGAGGCCCGGGCAAACCGGCTCGCCGCCGAGGGCACCAGCGCGCAACTGCGGGAACAACTGGTCGAGGCCCGGGCGGCCGTGGCCGAGGCCAAGGAGCGGGTGCAGCACGCCGCCGCGGTGAAACGGGAGGCGGAGAGCCACCGCAACGCCGCCGCCCGCCGGCTGGCCGAGTTGGGTGCCGCCGCCCGGTCCGCCAAGGCCGAGACCGACCGGCTGGGCGAATCGCGGGCCCGAGCCGAGGCGGCCCGGGAGCGGGACCTGACCGCCCTGGCCGAGTTGGAGGAGCGGCTGCGCCTGGCCGAGGTCACCCCGATCGACGCGGAACCGTCCACGGAGGAACGCGACCAGCTCGCGGCGATGGTGCCGCAGGCCCGGCAGAACGAGATGGAGGTACGGCTCGCGGTGCGTACCGCCGAGGAGCGGGTGTCCTCCATCGCCGGGCGGGCCGACTCGCTGCGCCGGCAGGCCGCCGCCGAACGGGCCGCCCGGGAACGGGCCGCGGCGCGGCGGGCGGCGCGGGTCCGTGGGGCAGGCATCGCCCGGGCCGTGGCCGGTGGAGCCCGGGAGGCGTTGACCCGGCTGGCCACCAGCATCGCCCGGGCGGAGGAGCACCGCGACGCGGTGGCCCGGGCACGGGCCACCCGCGAGGCGGAACTTCAGGAGGTGCGGGCCGCCGCGAAACGACTCGGCGCGGAACTGGAGCGGTTGACCAGCCAGGTGCACCGCGACGAGGTCGCTCGTGCTGAGCAGCGGCTGCGCATCGAGCAGTTGGAGGCCAAGGCCGCCGAGGACTTCGGGCTGACCGTGGAGACCCTGATCGCCGAGTACGGCCCGAGCCAGCCGGTGCCGCCCACCGAAGCCGAGGTGGTCGCCGCCGAACGCGACGGCCTGCCGGTGCCCGAACCGGTCCGCTACGAGCGCCCGGTGCAGGAGAAGCGGGCCGCCAAGGCCGAACGCGAACTGGCCCTGCTGGGCAAGGTCAACCCCCTGGCGTTGGAGGAGTTCGCCGCGCTGGAGGAGCGCTACAAGTTCCTCTCCGAGCAGTTGGAGGACCTCAAGGCGACCCGACGCGACCTGCTCACCGTGGTCAAGGATGTCGACGACCGGATCCTGGAGGTCTTCGCCAGCGCCTTCGCCGACACCGCCCGGGAGTTCGAGCAGGTCTTCACCGTGCTGTTCCCCGGCGGGGAGGGACGGCTGGTGCTCACCGACCCGGACGACCTGTTGACCACCGGGGTCGAGGTCGAGGCCCGCCCGCCCGGCAAGAAGATCAAGCGGCTGTCGCTGCTCTCCGGTGGCGAGCGGTCGCTGACCGCGGTGGCGATGCTGGTGGCCATCTTCCGGGCCCGGCCCAGCCCGTTCTACATCATGGACGAGGTCGAGGCGGCGCTCGACGACGTGAACCTGGGTAGGCTGATCACCCTGCTCGCCCAGTTGCGGGAGAAGAGCCAGCTCATCGTCATCACCCACCAGAAACGGACCATGGAGATCGCCGACGCCCTGTACGGCGTGACCATGCGGGGCGGGGTGACCCAGGTGATCAGCCAACGGCTCAACCGGGCCGACGGAGACGACGAGCGGCAGGGCCGCAGCGAGGAGAACGGTTAGTGGCTCGGGAACGCGCGACAGCGCTGTTGGTGGACTTCGACGGCGTACTGCGGCGTTGGGACCCGGCGGTCGCCGCCGGGGTGGAGCGGGAGTACGGCCTCACCGAGGGCGTGCTCGGGGAGATCGCCACCTCCTGGGGGCTGCTCCAGCCGGTGCTCACCGGCCGGCTCAGCCACGCCGAGTGGATGTCGAGCGTCGCCGACGCGCTGACTCCGTCGGTGGGCGACCCGAGCCGAGCCCGGGCCGCCGTGGAGCAGTGGCAGCGCTACCGAGGTGAGGTCGACCCGCAGGTGCTGGCGTTCATCCGCGAGGTGCGGGCCGCCGGCATCCGGGTCGGGTTGGGCACCAACGCCACCGACCTGCTCGACGCCGACCTGGCCGCGCTGGACCTCACCGACGAACTCGACGTGGTGGTCAACTCCTCGGTCATCGGCGTCCACAAACCGGCCAAGGAGTACTTCCAGGCGGCCTGTGTGGCGCTGGAGACCCCGCCGGACCGGGTGCTCTTCGTCGACGACGAGGACCGGGCGATCAACGGGGCCCGGGTGGCCGGGCTGTCGGCGTACCGCTGGAACGGGCCGGAGGATCTGCGCTACCTGCGGGCCGCACTGTCCTACTGATCCGCGCGGGCGGTCATTCGCCGGTCACCCCGTCGAGACCTTCGCGGATGAGGTCGGCGTGTCCGTTGTGCCGGGCGTACTCCTCGATCATGTGGAGGTAGACCCAGCGCAGGCTGATCTCTTCGGTGCCGGTGCGGCGCTTGACGGTGCAGACCTCGTCCAGGTCACGGCCGGCGACGGCCGCGTCGGCGGCGGTGATCTCGGCGCGGAACGCCGCGAAGTCGGCCTCGGGGTCGGCGGTGTCCACGGTGTTGAACTCGGCATCCGGGTCGGCGTCGAAGTCGTACAACTCGGGCAGGTCCTCGGCGGCGAAACACTGCCGGAACCACCACCGCTCGACGACTGTCATGTGTCGCACCAGGCCGAGCAGGGTGAGGGTGGACGGTGACATGCTCGCCGTCGTCAGTTGTTCCCCGGTCAGCCCGGCGCATTTGAGCAGCAGGGTGTCCCGGTGATAGTTGAGCCAGCCCTCCAGCATGGTGCGCTCGTCGGCGCGGTAGGGCTCGCTGCGGCGTTCGATGGGCGGTGCGGTCCATGTCATGCCGGTCATCGTGCGGCACCGGTACGACAGTGGCGAGCGAATTTCGGCTCCGACGTCACGGGCTTCTCCGTCAGGGCACGACGACGACCGGCCAGCGGCCGGTGCGGACCAGGCGGGTGGCGACCGAACCGACCAGGCGATGCCCGGCCTGCTCGGAGGCACCCACCACGACCGCGTCCGCCTGGGTCTCGTCGGCCGCGGCGCAGAGTTCGGCGTACGCGTCGCCGCGCCGACACAGGAAGGTCACCGGTACGCCCAGTTCCTCGGCGCTGCGCCGGCACTCCTGACGCAGGTCCTCGGCCAGTTCGTCATGGCTCTGCTGCACCGCCTCCGCTACGAGGTCGGACAGGACCGCGTAGGCGGTCGGCGAGCTGACGAAGACCACCACCAGGCGGGCGCCCTGTCGACGGGCCAGCCCGGCGGCGTACGAGGCGGCACGCAGCGAGGTCCGGGTGCCGTCCACCCCGACCAGCACGACCCGTGGCCCGTCGGTGCCCCGCTCAAAGGGCACCGGCCGGGCCTGCGGGCCGTACTGCTGACGATCGGCGGTGTTCATCGGGGTCAGTCCCGGGCTCCGGTGCGGATCCCCGCGGCGCCCTCGGTCGACTCCTGCTCGTCGGCGATCGGACCGCCGGTGTGCCGCAGCAGTGGCACCTCCTTGATGAACAGGATGGCGATCAGCGCGATCAGTCCGAAGGGTGCGGCCGCCAGGAAGATGTCCCCGGCCGCGTGCCCGTAGGCGGACTCCACCACGACCCGGATGGGTGCGGGCAGGGTGTTCATGTCCGGCAGGGTCCCACCGCCTGCACCCGAGGTCGGCAGGCCGAGCGCGGCCAGCCCGTCGCTGAGGTAGCGGGCCACGTTGTTGCCGAGCAGGGCGCCCAGGGCGCTGACCCCGACCGCACCGCCCAGGCTGCGGAAGAAGGCCACCACGGAGCTGGCCGTACCGAGTTCGTGCGGGTCGACCGTGTTCTGCACGGCGAGCACCAGGTTCTGCATGGTCATGCCCACACCCACCCCGACCAGCGCCATGTAGATGCTGAGCAGCCAGTACGGGGTGTCCGACCGCAGGGTGCCCATCAGGGCGAAGCCGACGGTCAGCAGGGCCGCGCCGGTGACCAGGTACCGCTTCCACCGACCGGTGGTGGTGATGAGCCGGCCGACCACGGTGGAGGAGACCAGCAGGCCGAGGATCATCGGCAGGGTCATCAACCCGGACATGGTGGGGGTGGCCCCACGGCTGATCTGGAAGTACTGGCCGAGGAAGACCGAGGCGCCGAACATGCCCACACCGACGGCGATGCTGGCCACCACCGAGAGGGTCAGGGTGCGGTTGCGGAACAGGCGGGGCGGGATCAGCGGCTCGCTGACCCGGGTCTCGACCCGGATGGCGGCGGCACCGAGCAGGAGCGCACCGGGCACCATCACCGCGGTCTGCCAGGAGAGCCAGTCGTACCGGTTGCCGGCCAGGGACACCCAGATCAGCAGCAGCGACACCGCGCCGGTGATCAGGGTGGCACCCCACCAGTCGATCTCCACCTTGCGGCGCACCACCGGCAGGTTGAGGGTCTTCTGGAGTACGACCAGGGCGGCCAGGGCGAACGGCACCCCGACGTAGAAGCACCAGCGCCAGCCGAGCCAGGGGGTGTCGACGATCACGCCGCCGATCAGCGGGCCGCCGATGGTGCCGACGGCCATCACCGAACCCAGGTAGCCGCTGTACCGGCCCCGCTCCCGCGGCGAGATCATGGTCGCGATGATCACCTGCACCAGTGCGGTCAGACCACCGGCACCGATGCCCTGGACCACCCGGCAGGCGATCAGTTGTCCGGTGGACTGCGAGAGCCCGGCCAGGACGGAACCGAGTACGAAGATCGCCAGGGAGGCCTGCACCAGCACCTTCTTGCTGATCAGGTCGGCGAGCTTGCCCCACAGCGGGGTGGTCGCGGTGGTCGCCAGCAGGGTGGAGGTGACCACCCAGGTGTACGCGGACTGGCTGCCGTTGAGATCGGTGATGATCCTCGGCAGGGCGTTGCCGACGACCGTGCCGGACAGGATCGCGACGAACATGCCCAGCAGCAGGCCGGAGAGGGCCTCCAGGATCTGCCGGTGGCTCATCTGCACGGTGCTCGCTCGGGCGGGCGCGCTCGCCTGAGTCATGAGAAGGCCTCCAGATGGAGTGGAAATTGTTGCTGCGGGCAACCGTACGACTTGGTTGCCTAAAGCAACAACTTGCGCCGGGCCCAGGACTATTCCGCCCGCTGGCGGCCTCTTCGGCGGTGCGAGGATCAGCCCCAGGCGTCGTTGAACCGGCGGATCAGCCGGGCGAACTCCTCGACGTCCTGTTGCGGCCAGCTCTGTAGCGCTCGCCGGATCTGTCCCAGTCGGGGCGCCCGGGCGGCGTCGAAGCGGCGCTGGCCTTCCTCGGTCAGGCTGAGCTGGGCGGCCCGCCGGTCACCGGGATCCGGATCCCGTCGTACCAGGCCGAGGAGTTCCAGGTTGTGGATCTGCCGGCTGAGGGTGCCCTTGCCGACCCCCAGCCGGGCGGCCAGGTCGGTGAGCCGGATCGCGCCGGAGCGACGCAACCAGAGCAGCAGCCCGTACGCGTTCGGCTCCAGATTCGGGTGCACCTCGCTGGCGATCTCCCAGGAGAGGGCCCTGGCCCGCCGGAGCAGGGCGGCCAGCTCGTCCCCCACCTCGCGCAGGCTCTCCGGCAGATCCTCGTCCACGCTCACCGGCAGATCTTCGTCCACGGCGACGAGACTACGGAGCCGGGGTGACGGTCTGCTGGCCGCCCCGCAGCACAGCGTCAACCGGGGGCCTCTCAGGGGGTCAGGCGGTGGTGGGCCACCTGGCGCAGGTGGCCGTCGTTGGTGGTGCCCTCGATGATCACGTCGGCGGTGCGCTTGGCGTGCGTCAGGGTGGCCACCGCGTTGCCGAAGTACGGGCCGGCCAGCTTGCGCCAGCGCACCTGCGGCCGGGGCACCCCGGCGGTACGGGCCAGTGCCCGGGTGGCCGAGGCCGGTCCCCGGGCCCAGCCCAGCCGCATCAGTGGACGCATCCCGGCCGGCACCTGGTTGTGGATCGGTGAGCAGGTCAACTGGTGCACCGGGGTGCGTACGGTCGAATCGGCGAACCGGACCCGGGCCACGTACGAGTGGTGCACATCACCGGAGAGCACGTTGATCGATGCCGGGGGCGGGTACGCCGGACCGGCCCCCTTGCGGTCGTCCGGCTCACCCGGGGTGCCGCCACCGACCCGGGCGAACAGGGCACCCATGGCGTCGAACGAGCGGCGGAAGGCACCCCAGTGCTCCAGATCCAGCCCGCGACGGAGCCGCTCGGACAGGGCGGCGAGCCAGGGGCGGGACGAGTCGGCCAGCTTCTCGTTCCACGCCTCGACGTGGTGGATGCCCGGCGGCATCAGCCAGGGCAGCGAGGATCCGACCACCAGGTGGTCGTAGTCACCGTGCACCCGGTCGACGAACCAGGCCCATTCCCCGGACGGCAGCATCGCCCGTTGGCCCGGCAGCAGCACCCGGCTGCACCGGGTGTCCAGCATGACCAGGCGGGTACGCCCCAGATCCAGGGAGTAGCTCCACTGGTACTGCACCGCGTGCCACCGCTCCGGATCGTGCGCCAGGTCGGCCTCGGTGTCCACCCGCTGACCGAACTCGCGCAGCACCTCGGTGGCGTCCCCGGCCGTGGTCACCTTGGCGTAGACCGGGTCGGCCGCGATCTCGTCCGGGGACAGGTTGCCCAGGTGCTGATACACCCAGTAGGTGGCCAGGCCACTGGCGATCCGCTCGGCCCACCAGGGCTGCTCGCGCATGTCTGCGCGCCAGGAGGCCGAGGTGTTCCAGTCGTCGATGATCTCGTGATCGTCGAAGATCATCACGTTCGGCACGGTGGAGAACAGCCAGCGGATCTCCGGGTCTCCCCAGGACTCCAGGTAGAGCTTGGTGTATTCGTCGAAGCTGACCACCTGGTCGCTGGGGGCCTTCGCCGGGCGGCGTCGCCGTCGCCTGAGCAGTCGCTTCACCGTCGGTGAGGTCTCGTCGGCGTAGACCTGGTCGCCGAGGAGCACCAGCAGGTCCGGTAGGGCCGCCGGGTCCGGGTCGGCCAGGATCCGCCGGGCGTACGCGTCCAGGGCGTCCGGGGGCAGTTTGCGGGTGGTGGCGTGCTGGGTGGTCTCCCGGCAGGAGCCGAAGAGTAGTCGTACCGGCTGGTCCCGGTCGTCGGCGGCCCGGGTACGGATCACACTGGGCGGGAAACGCCCCTTGGGCAGCGGCCAGACCACCTGGTCGTCGAGGAACACCTCGTAGGTGGTGGCGCTGTCCGGGATCAGCCCCTCGACCACCACCAGGGCGTAGTGATGGTCGTACGCGGTGAAGGTGTGCGCCGTGCCGGTGGCGCCGGCGGCCGTGCGGACGGTGACCACCGCCGGGGCCGTGGTCTCCACCCAGATCGTGGCCCGCGTACCGACGACCCGGCGCAGCAGTGGGCCGATGAGCAGCTCGGCGGGCATGAGGAACCTCCAGATGAGAGTGGTTCAACCTCTACTACCCGATCAGCGGCCATACCAGTGCTGACTGTGGTGCGAGACTATCGCCGTCGACGTGCCGGGGTGGGGGAGCGGTGGCTGAGACGCGGTCGCCGCCATCTGACAGGATTTCGGCATGACGGAATACCACCTCATCGCTCTGGCCCTGCTCGGTGTGCTGATCCTCGGCGGCATCGGGTTGGTCGTGCCGAGGCTGCGCCGTCGGCCGGCACCGCCGCTGCCGCGTACCGAGGTCGACACGCGGGCGGAGGAGGAACTGGCCGGTCCGCCGGTGGAGGCCCCGGAGGCCGAGTTGTCCACCGGGATTCTGGTCGAGCCGCCGCCGGTGGTGGAGGCGCCGGCCCCGACCGTCGAGGTGCCCGAGCCGACCGCCGGTCGGCTGGTTCGGCTGCGGTCCCGCCTGTCCCGTTCGCAGAACGCCTTCGGCAAGGGGCTGCTCGGCCTGCTCAGCCGTGACCGCCTGGACGAGGACGTCTGGGAGGAGATCGAGGACAGCCTGATCACCGCCGACGTGGGGATCGACGCCACCCGCGAGATCGTCGACCGGCTGCGGGAGCGGACCCGGGTGCTCGGCACCCGTTCGACCGCCGAACTGCGCGCCCTGCTCGCCGCCGAGCTGGTCAACGCGCTCGACCCGGAGCTGGACCGCTCGCTGCGCACCACACCCAAGGAAGGGGTGCCGGCGGTGCTGCTGGTGGTCGGGGTCAACGGTGCCGGCAAGACCACCACCTGCGGCAAGATCGCCCGGGTGCTCATCGCCGACGGCCGCACCGTGCTGCTCGGGGCAGCGGACACCTTCCGGGCCGCCGCCGCCGACCAGTTGGAGACCTGGGCCGGACGGGTCGGGGCGGAGACCGTCCGGGGCCCGGAGGGCGCCGACCCGGCCAGTGTCGCCTTCGACGCGGTCCGCCGCGGCATCGACACCGGGGTGGACACCGTGCTCGTGGACACCGCCGGCCGGTTGCAGAACAAGGTCGGCCTGATGGACGAGCTGGGCAAGGTCAAGCGGGTGGTGGAGAAGCACGGCCCGATCGACGAGACCCTGCTCGTCCTCGACGCCACCACCGGGCAGAACGGTCTGGAGCAGGCCCGGGTCTTCACCGGGGTGGTCAATGTCACCGGGGTGGTGCTCACCAAGCTCGACGGCACCGCCAAGGGCGGCATCGTGATCGCCGTACAGCGCAAGCTGGGCATCCCGGTGAAGCTGGTCGGCCTGGGCGAGGGTCCGGACGACCTGGCCCCGTTCGACCCCGTGCAGTTCGTCGACGCCTTGCTGGGCACCGAAGCCCCCGGGCCGACCGCGTAACCTCGGGTGACCAGAGACAATCGCGTGTACGCGGGTTGGCGTGACCCGAGCCACCCGTCGCAGCGCCTCGGGAGACCGTACGTGACTTCGCAGGAGATCCCCCTGCACGGCGGGAACGTCAGCACCGTGGTGCGGGTCGGCGACACGGTCCGGCGTAACGCCGGACCGTGGACCCCGGCGGTGCACGCCCTGCTGCGTCACCTGGAGTACGTCGGGTTCACCGGCGCCCCCCGGGCCCTCGGCATGGACGAGCGCAACCGGGAGGTGCTGTCGTACCTGGAAGGGGAGTGCGGGGAGTACCCGCTGGCCCCGCACTGGGTCACCGACGAGGCACTGGTCACCGTGGCCACCATGCTGCGGATGTTCCACGACGCCCAGTACGGTTTCGTGCCGCCGGCCAACGCGGTGTGGCGCTCCTTCGGGCCGCCACCCCCGGACACCGAGGTGATCTGTCACCACGACGCCGCGCCGCACAACGTGATCTGGCGGCCGGACGGCACCCTGGGGCTGATCGACTTCGATCTGGCCTCCCCGGGCGCCCGGATCTACGACGTGGCGTACGCGGCCTGGACCTGGGTGCCGATCTTCTCCGACCGGGACTCGATCACCCTGGGCTGGAAGCGTCCGGACCGGCCGCGCCGGTTGCGGTTGTTCGCCGACGCGTACGGGTTGATTCCGCGGGACCGGCACCGGCTGATCCGTACCATCCGCAAGCGGATCGTCGACCACGTGGAGGGCATCCGGCGGATGGCCGCGGCCGGGGAGCCGGCCTTCGTGCGGATCGTGCACAAGGGTCACCTGCGTCGGCCGATGCGTGATCTTCGACTGCTCGATTACGAGCGTCATGCCCTGGAGTACGCCCTGCGGTAAACCGTCAGGGGGATAGACCGGCACCAAATGGCTGATTGACCACCGTCGAAGCGCTGAGGTGTGCGGTTTTCTTCACACGTACGAAACAAGCCGTCACGGTCCGGAAACCAGCCGGGGACCTTCGTCGAAACAGCCGGCGACCAGGCTTCCGGCCAACCGGCGTACGGGCGATGCTGCGCGATGCCGGGAAGGAGGGAAAACAACCCGAGAGGAGGCAGCGTGCCGGAGCTAGATTCTGGTGCCACCGCCTGGATTTTGACTTCTGCCGCGCTGGTGTTGCTCATGACGCCCGGCCTGGCTTTGTTCTACGGCGGCATGACGCGATCCAAGTCCGTGCTCAACATGATGATGATGAGCTTCGGCGCGATCGGCCTGGTCAGCCTGTTGTGGGTGTTCTACGGCTACAGCATCGCCTTCAGTGGGGACATCGGCGGGATCACTGGTGATCTTTCCGCCGCCGGTCTGCGCGGCATGCTGGAGAGCGGCACCGAGGGCGGCATCCCCGACCTGCTGTTCGCCGGTTTCCAGCTGATGTTCGCGGTGATCACCGTCGCCCTGATCAGCGGCGCGATCGCCGACCGGGCCAAGTTCGGCCCGTGGCTGCTCTTCGCCGGCCTGTGGGCCACCCTGGTCTACTTCCCGGTCGCGCACTGGGTCTGGGGCGGTGGCTGGATCGGCGAGCTGGGCGTGCTCGACTTCGCCGGTGGCACGGCGGTGCACATCAACGCCGGTGCCGCGGCGCTCGCCCTGGCGCTCGTACTCGGCAAGCGGGTCGGCTGGCCGAAGGACAAGTTCAAGCCGCACAACCTGCCCATGGTGCTGCTCGGCGCGGCGCTGCTGTGGTTCGGCTGGTTCGGCTTCAACGCCGGCTCCGCCGGTGCGGCCGACGGCGCCGCCGCCGTCTCGCTGATCAACACCCAGGTCGCCACGGCCGCCGCGGTGCTCGGCTGGATCGTGGTCGAGTGGCTGCGTGACGGCAAGCCGACCACCCTGGGTGCGGCCTCCGGTGCGATCGCCGGTCTGGTCGGCATCACCCCCGCCTGTGCGTTCCTGGAGCCGCTGGGCGCCATCGCCCTCGGCGTGATCGCCGGTGCGGTCTGTGCCCTCGCGGTCGGCATGAAGTACAAGTTCAAGTACGACGACTCCCTCGACGTGGTCGCCGTGCACATGGTCGGCGGCATCATCGGCTCGCTGCTCATCGGCTTCCTCGCCATCGAGGTGCTGGCCGGTGACGGCAACGCGGGTCTGCTCTACGGCGGCGGCATCAAGCTGCTGGGTCTGCAGGCGGTCGGCGTCGTCGCGGTGCTGGTCTACTCCTTCGTGGTCGCGTACATCATCGGTCTCGTGATCGAGAAGACCATCGGCTTCCGGGTCAGCGCCGAGGCCGAGGTCGAGGGCATCGACAACGCCGAGCACGCCGAGAGCGCGTACGAGTTCAGCTCCACGAGTGGTGGTGGCGGGGCCTTCGCCGCCGCGGGTATTGCTCCGTCGGCCAAGCCGAAGGGTGAGCCCACCGAAGCGGTAAGCGAAAAGGTCGCCGGCTAACGTTCGTGAGATGGAGGGGTTGGACATGAAGCTGGTGACCGCGGTCATCAAGCCGCACCAGTTGGACGCCGTCAAGGAGGCCCTGCACGCCCTGGGCGTGGCCGGACTGACCGTCAGTGAGGTCCAGGGCTACGGGCGACAGAAGGGGCACACCGAGGTCTATCGGGGTGCCGAGTACACCGTCGAGTTCCTGCCCAAGATCCGGGTGGAGGTGCTGACCGACGAGATCGACGTCGAGAAGATCGTCGACGCCGTGGTCGGAGCCGCCCGGACGGGCAAGATCGGTGACGGCAAGGTCTGGGTGACCGGAGTCGAGGAGGTCGTCCGGGTCCGCACCGGCGAGCGCGGCCTGGACGCACTGTAAGGAGACACCGTCGATGACCTCGTTGACCTCTCGGCAAGCCTCGGCTTCCAGCCCCACGGCAGCACCGAAGGTCAACGAGGTCGTCGGCGTACCGGCCGGGATCGGCGCCACCGCGCGTCGAGCCCGAGCCGAGGCGTACGACGCCTGGCTGGCCCGGCTACTGCTGCCGGACCGGCCGGGCGTCGCCCTGCTGGCGGTCGGCGGGCTGGGCCGGTGGCAGTGCGCCCCCTACGGCGACCTGGACCTGGTGCTGGTGCACTCCGGGGTGGCCGGGATCGACGAGCTGGCCGCGGAGCTGTGGTACCCGATCTGGGACGCCGGCCTGCGGCTGGACCACTCCGTACGCACCGTCGCCGAGGCCCTGTCGGTGGCCCAGGACGACGTCAAGGTGGCCCTGGGGCTGCTGGACGCCCGCCTCGTCGCCGGTGACCCCGACCTGGCCGACACCCTGATCCGCAGCGCCACCGACCACTGGCGGCGCACCGCCGTACGCCAACTGGCTCCGCTGCGGGAGACCACCCTCGCCCGCTGGCAGGCCCACGGCGAGTTGGCCTTCCTGCTCGAAGGCGACCTCAAGGAGGCCGCCGGGGGGTTGCGGGACGTCGGCATCCTGCGGGCCGTGGCGCTGGCCGGGATCACGGATGCGCTGCGTCCCGCCGTGCACGCCGCCCACCTTCGCCTGCTGGACACCCGGGACGCCCTGCACCAGCAGGTGGGCCGTCGGGTAGACCGGCTGCTGGCCCAGGAACGCGAAGGGGTGGCCGCCCTGCTCGGCCTGCGCCAGGCACCATCCGGCGACACCGGTGCCGCGGGGCCTGCTGGTTCGGCCGGTGACGGGGATGCCCTGCTGCGTCGGGTGGCCGGGGACGCCCGGACCATCAGCCACGCCCTGGACGACGCCTTCCGGGCCGCCGACCGGCTGCGATCCGGTCGCCGTAGGGGCGCCGACGGGCGACCGCTGCGCCGCCCGGTGGCCCGGGACGTGGTCGAGCACGACGGGGAACTGGTGCTGGCCCGTACCGCCATCGGGGCCCGCCCCGACCCCAACCTCTCGCTGCGGGTGGCCGCCGCCGCGGCGGTCACCGGGCTGCCGATCGCCCGCGCCACCTGCGAGTGGCTGGCCACCTACTGCCCGCCGCTGCCCACCCCCTGGCCGGCGGAGGCCCGAGCCGCCCTGACCACCCTGCTCGGCGCCGGCACCGGACTGCTGCCCGCCTGGGAGACCTGCGACCGGTACGGGCTGATCGACGGCTGGCTGCCGGAGTGGACCCGACTGCGCAGCCTGCCCCAGCACAACCCGGTGCACCGGTTCACCCTGGACCGGCACCTGGTGCAGACCGCCTTCGAGGCCAGCCGGCACACCCGCGACGTGGACCGCCCGGACCTGCTGCTGCTCGGTGCCTTCCTGCACGACATCGGCAAGGGCCTGCCGGGCGACCACTCCACGGTCGGCGCACCGATCGCCGAGGCGATGGCCGCCCGGATCGGCCTGCCCGCCGCCGAGGCGAAACTGATCGGCACCCTGGTCCGGCTGCACCTGCTGCTGCCCGAGGTGGCCACCCGCCGCGATCTGGCCGATCCGGTGACCATCTCCGGGGTGGCCGAGGCGGTCGGCGACGTCACCACCCTCGACCTGCTGCACGCCCTGGCCCGGGCGGATGCCGCCGCCACCGGACCGGGGGCCTGGTCGGACTGGAAGGGCCGGCTGATCGCCGAACTGGTGGCCCGGGTCCGTACCACCCTGGACACCGGGGCGGTACCCGAACCGCCCGCCCCGGACCCGGCCCTGGTGGCGGGGCCGCTGCCGGTCGTACACCTGACCGGGGACCGGGTGGCGGTGGCCGCGGCGGACCGGCGGGGCCTGCTCGCCACGGTGGCCGGTTGCCTGGCCCTGCACCGTCTGGAGGTGCTGGCCGCGGACGCCTCGACGGTGGACGGGCGGGCCCTGGTGGAGTGCCGGGTGCAGCCCCGCTACGGGCTGCCCCCCGAGCCGGTGGCGCTCAGTTCCGACCTGCGTCGGGCGGTCGGTGGCGACGTGTCCGTCACCCAGCGACTGCGTGGACGGGCCCTGGCCGCACGGGGGGCCGGGGCCGAACCACGGGTGGTCTGGCACCGGGACGCCGCCACCGACGCGGTGCTGCTGGAGTTGCGGGCCGCGGACGCCGCCGGTCTGCTGTACCGGGTGACCAGCGCCCTGGACGCGGCCGGCGCCCAGGTCCGGGCGGCCCGGATCGCCACCCTGGGCGGGGACGTGGTCGACGTCTTCTACCTCGTCGGCTCCTGGCCCTCCGACGACGAACGCACCCGCCTGGAAGCCGCCGTCCTAGCCGCCGTGTAGGTGTAAGGAAGGGCACCTTGTTAACGCCTCCGGTAGTACAAGGGCCCCCTGTTAACAATCGTGCCGGGGCGACCTACCGCCGGATCGTGATCGATGATGGCTGTGTGATCATCTGGCTGAACGGTGCCTTCGGGGCGGGCAAGACCACGGTGGCCGACGCCCTGTGCCGGCGACTGCCGACCGCGCGACGCGTCGATCCGGAGTGGATCGGCGGTCTGCTGCGGCGGGTCCGGAAGGTGCCCACGGGCGACTACCAGGATCTGGTCGCCTGGCGCCGGTGGACCGTACGGCTCGTCGGGCTGGCCGCCCACGCCGATCGGCCGGTCGTGGTGCCGATGAGCCTGCTGCAGCCCACCCACCGCACCGAGATCCTCGACGGTCTCCGTGACCGGGGCCGGACCGTACGACAGCTGGTGTTGCAGGTGCCCGAGCCGGCGTTGCGGGCCCGGATCGACGCCGACGCGGCGGACGTGGCGGCCCGGGCCTGGCGGCAGCGGCAGGTGTCGCGGGCTCTCACCGGGCTGGCCGGTCTCGCCGATCGGGAGCCGGACACCATCGAGGTGACCAACGACGGACGCACCCCGGAGCAGGTGGCGGCGGAGATAATCGACCGGCTGGGCGTTTCCGGCTGACCTGCCGGCTGTGGCGCACGCCCGGACCGCCGCCCTACCCACGAGCTGTGCAGGTCGGTCGGTCCGGGGCGGCCGGTGCGGGCGGCTGCGTGGAGCACGACGGTGGGTGGCGGGCTACCCTAGCGGTGGCTGGGCATCTCTGTCCGGTCGTGTTCGTGCTCGCCGGGCCACTGACAATCGGGATGTTCGCGTGTTTGACACCTTGAGTGACCGCCTCTCCGGGATCTTCACCAAGCTCCGCGGCAAGGGACGCCTCACCGACGCCGACATCGACGCCACCGCGCGCGAGATTCGCCTCGCGCTGCTGGAGGCCGACGTCGCGCTGCCGGTGGTCAAGGGCTTCATCGGGAACGTCAAGGAACGGGCGCGCGGCGCGGAGGTCTCCCAGGCGCTCAACCCGGCCCAGCAGATCATCAAGATCGTCAACGAGGAACTGGTCACCGTCCTCGGTGGCGAGGGGCGTCGGCTCCAGTTCGCCAAGCAGCCGCCGACCGTGATCATGCTCGCCGGCCTCCAGGGTTCCGGTAAGACCACCCTCGCCGGCAAGCTGGCCCGTTGGCTCAAGGCCCAGGGCCACCAGCCGCTGCTGGTCGCCGCCGACCTCCAGCGCCCCAACGCCGTCGGGCAGCTCCAGGTGCTCGGTGGTCGGGCCGGGGTCGAGGTGTACGCCCCGGAGCCCGGCAACGGCGTCGGTGACCCGGTGCAGGTGGCGAAGGCGTCGATTGAGCACGCCCGACGGGCCGCCCGCGACGTGGTCATCGTCGACACCGCCGGCCGACTCGGCATCGACGCCGAGATGATGCAGCAGGCCGCCGACATCCGCGACGCGGTCGACCCCGACGAGGTCATCTTCGTCATCGACGCGATGGTCGGTCAGGACGCGGTGCGTACCGCCGAGGCCTTCCGCGACGGCGTCGGTATCACCGGCGTGGTGCTCTCCAAGCTCGACGGCGACGCTCGCGGTGGTGCCGCCCTGTCGGTGCGTGAGGTCACCGGGCAGCCGATCCTGTTCGCCTCCACCGGCGAGAAGCTGGAGGACTTCGACGTCTTCCACCCCGACCGGATGGCCAGCCGGATCCTCGGCATGGGCGACGTTCTCACTCTGATCGAGCAGGCCGAGGCGGCCTTCGACACCGATCAGAAGGAGAAGATGACCGCCAAGCTGATGGGCGGCGAGCAGTTCACCCTGGAGGACTTCCTCGACCAGCTCATCGCGGTGCGCCGGATGGGGCCGATCGCCAACGTGCTGGCCATGATGCCCGGCATGGGGCAGGTCAAGGACCAGTTGGCCGAGGTGGACGACAAGCACTTCGACCGGATCACCGCGATCATCCGGTCGATGACCCCGGCCGAGCGGACCAACCCGAAGATCATCAACGGCTCCCGGCGGGCCCGGATCGCCAACGGCTCCGGGGTCACCGTGATGGACGTCAACCAGCTGCTCAACCGCTTCGCCGACGCGCAGAAGATGATGAAGCAGATGGGCGGCATGATGGGCCTGCCCGGAGGGCGGCGCAAGGCCACCAAGAGCCCGAAGAACAAGCGCAAGGGTACGAAGGGCGGCGGTCGGCCGCGTACCGGCGCCGGGATGCCCGGTGGCTTCCCGGGCGGCATGCCGCAGCTTCCGCCGGGCATGAACCCGGAGGACCTGGCGGCCGGTCAGGGCCTCCCGCCGGGCTTCAAGCTCCCGAAGATCGACTTCAACAAGCTCGGCAAGGGCGGCCAGCCGCCCCGCTGAGCGTGTCGGTGACGGCAGGTGTCGGTGTCGGCACCTGACCGTACGGCGGGCGGGGCTCCTCGCCAGCGACGGAGAGTGATCCGGTAGGACTGTGCGCATGGCTCTGCATGTGCGCGGTGTGCTCCTGCCGGACGACGAGGTCCGGGATCTGTGGCTGGTCGGCGACCGGATCACCTTCGAACCGGTGCCCGGCGCCGAGACGATCGCCGATGGCGGCTTCGTCCTGCCAGGGCTGGTGGACGCGCACTGCCACATCGGCATCGCCCGGGGCGCGACCCCGATCACCTCGCTGGACCAGGCGCGGGCCTTGGCGCGGATCGACCGGGACGCGGGTGTGCTGGCGATCCGGGACGCCGGTTCGCCCTTCCCGTACCCGGAGCTCGAGGACGAACCCGACCTGCCCCGGATGGTCCGGGCCGGGCGACACATCGCGCCGCCGAGGCGCTACCTGCGCGACATCGGGGTGGAGGTCGAGGCGGCCCAGGTGGCGGCGACCGTGGCCGAGCAGGCGGCGGCCGGCAGCGGCTGGGTCAAGCTGGTCGGGGACTGGATCGACCGGGGGGTCGGTGACCTGGCGCCGGCCTGGGACGCGGACACGATGGCCGCCGCGGTGGCCGCCGCGCACGCCGCCGGGGTACGCGCCGCCGTGCACACCTTCAGCGAGTCGGCCGTGGAGATCATGGTGCGGGCCGGGGTGGACTCGGTCGAGCACGGCACCGGGTTGAGTCTGGACCTGATCGACCTGATGGCCCGGCAGGGCACCGCGTTGATCCCCACAATGATCAACATCCAGACCTTCGGCCACATCGCCGACCAGGCCCGACCCAAGTTCCCCGGGTACGCCGACCACATGATCGCCCTGCGGGACCGCTTCCCGGAGGTGGTGCGTTCGGCGTACGAGGCCGGGGTGCCGATCTTCGTGGGTACCGACGCCGGTGGCGGTATCGACCACGGCCTGGCCGCCGAGGAGATGCTGCTGCTGCACGAGCAGGCCGGCATGAGCACCGAGGACGTGCTCGCCGCCGCCACCTGGCGGGCCCGGGAGTGGCTGGGCTTCCCCGGCCTGGTCGACGGTGGCCTCGCCGACCTCGTCGTCTACTCCGACGACCCGCGCCGGGACCTGCGGGTGGTTCGCGAGCCCACCCGCATCGTGCTGCGCGGTCGGGTCATCCGCTGACCCGCTGATGGTGGTGATGCCGCGCCCGATCGCGCTGCCCCGTTCGCCCCTGCATAGGATGTGCGGTTATGGCGCGCGTGCTTACTCCCCGGGCTGAAGACTTCCCCCGGTGGTACCAGGACCTCATCGCTAAGGCGAAGCTGGCCGACAACGGGCCGGTGCGGGGGACCATGGTGATCCGACCGGCCGGCTACGCCATCTGGGAGCGGATGCAGGCCGAGATGGACGACCGGATCAAGGCAGCCGGGGCGGAGAACGCGTACTTCCCGCTGTTCATCCCGGAGAGCTACCTCAAGCGCGAGGCCGAGCACGTCGAGGGCTTCTCGCCGGAGCTGGCGGTGGTCACCCACGGCGGCGGCAAGCAGTTGGCCGAGCCGGTCGTGGTGCGCCCCACCAGCGAGACGGTCATCGGCGAGTTCATGGCCAAGTGGATCGACTCGTACCGGGACCTGCCGCTGCTGCTCAACCAGTGGGCCAACGTGGTCCGCTGGGAGCTGCGCCCCCGGATCTTCCTGCGTACCAGCGAGTTCCTCTGGCAGGAGGGGCACACCGCCCACGCCACCCGTTCCGATGCCCGGGCCTACGCCCGCAAGATCCTGCACGAGGCGTACGAGGACCTGATGGTCAACGTGCTCGGCATCCCGGTGGTGGTCGGGCTCAAGACCACCCGGGAGCGGTTCGCCGGGGCGACCGCCACGTACACCTGCGAAGGCATGATGGGCGACGGCAAGGCCCTCCAGCTCGGCACCAGCCACGAGCTCGGGCAGAACTTCGCCAAGGCCTTCGACATCAGCTACTCCTCGGCCGAGGGTGGTCGGGAGCACGCCTGGACCACCTCCTGGGGCACCTCGACCCGGATGCTCGGCGGTCTGATCATGTGCCACGGTGACGACAACGGTCTGCGGGTGCCGCCGAAGCTGGCCCCGGTGCAGGCGTACGTCATGGTGGTCAAGGACGGCGAGGGTGTGGGCGAGGCGGCGGCCAAGCTGCGCGACGCCCTGCGCGACGCCGGGGTCCGGGTCATGCTCGACGACCGCACCGACACCCCCTTCGGCCGCCGGGCCGTCGACGCCGAGCTGCGCGGCTACCCGGTACGTGTCGAGGTCGGCCCCCGCGATCTGGCCGCCGGCAACGCGGTGGTGGTCCGGCGTACGGACGGCTCGAAGGCCCCCACCCCGGTCGCGGACGTGGTCGGCGCGGTGCTCGCCGCCCTGGAGGCCGACCAGCAGTCGCTGCACGACCAGGCCCTCGCCTTCCGTCAGTCCCGCACCACCGAGGTGGCCACCCTGGAGGAGGCGATCGAGGCGGCGGCCACCGGCTGGGCCCGGGTCCCGTGGTCGGCCGTAGGTGTCGAAGGCGAGGCCAAGGCCAACGCCCAGGGCGTCACCGTCCGCTGCCTGGTCCGCGCCGACAACTCCGTCCCCGACACCGAGGACGAACCCAACCTCACCGCCATCCTCGCCCGCGCCTACTAACCCACCCCAGGCGCTGCCCGTCCACCCCACCCCACCCCACCCCACCCCACCCATCCACCCCGCTCTGCTCGTCGATCTTGCACTTTCTGTCGGGGTAAACCCGCAGCAAAGGTGCATTTCGGCGACCGAAAGTGCAAGATCGGCGAGGGTTGGGGTGGGGGCGGTAGGGTCGGGGGGTGAGGTTTGAGGTGGGGCGGTTGGTGGTGCACCGCAATGTGCGGCGTGGGCGGATCGGGTGGGTTCGGTCGGCCCGGGTGGTCAGTGATGACGAGCGAGGGCTGCTGCTCTGGGTGGCCGAGGGTTCGCCGGTGGCCGGCGAGGTGAACGCCGACGGGCTGGGGATGCGGGCGGTTCCGTTCGCGCAGTGGATCACTCCGACGTTCCAGCTGAAGCAGGGGCGGTGGAACGGGCCGCCCCTGTTGAAGTTCCTGCCCGCCGGCGCGGCGCACTCCGTCTGGTGGTTCCGCGACCCGCAGGGGCGATTCGCCGGGTGGTACGTCAACCTGGAGGAGAACGGGGTCCGGTGGGACGACGGCGGGCTGGCCGGCGTCGACATCGTGGATCAGGATCTCGACGTGTGGGTGCGCCCCGACCGCAGTTGGGAGTGGAAGGACGAGGGCGAGTTCGTCGAGCGGCTGGCCTTCCCGGAGCACTACTGGGTGACCGACGAGGCGGCCGTACGGGCCGAGGGCAAGCGGGTGATCGCCCTGGCCGAGGCCGGTGAGTTCCCCTTCGACGGCACCTGGTGCGATTTCACCCCGCCCTCGCACTGGGTCACCCCGGAGCAGTTGCCCGTCGGCTGGGACCGTCCACCCGTACGCTGAGCCAGCTGTGTTCTACGTCACTTATGGGCCACTCTGGGTGACCCACCCAGGTCCGATGTGAGGGATCCCGGGTGGATCTGGCAGAATGGCTGGCTGGTATCCGGCGCGCGTCCGGCGCCCTCTAACCCGGGCGTGCCGCCAGTCCACCCGAGTTGTCTCCGGCCCAACCCCACTGTGCCGGTTGGCGCTCACCCGTGCACACCGCCCACCTGGGCCGGTGAGATCGCAACAGGAGCGAAACAACCGTGGCCGTAAAGATCCGGCTCCTGCGGATGGGCAAGATCCGCAACCCGCAGTACCGCATCGTCATCGCCGACTCGCGTACCAAGCGCGACGGCCGGGCGATCGAGTTCGTCGGGATCTACCAGCCGAAGGAAGACCCTTCGGTGATCGAGGTCAAGTCGGAGCGGGTCCAGTACTGGCTGTCCGTCGGCGCTCAGCCGAGCGAGGCGGTGCAGCGGCTGCTGGAGCTGACCGGTGACTGGCAGAAGTTCAAGGGCCTGCCGGCCCCGCCGCCGCTGAAGGTGGCGCCGGAGCGGGTCGACCGCACGGCCGCCTACGAGGCCGAGGCCAAGGCCGCCGCCGGTGTGGCGGACACCCCGGCCAAGCCGGCCAAGAAGGCCGCCAAGGCCGAGGCGGAGGCGCCGAAGGCCGAGGAGCCGGCCGCTGCGGACTCCGGCGAGCAGGCCTGACATGGCACTGCGGCCGGCGTTGGAGCACCTGGTCAAGGGCATCGTCGATCACCCCGATGACGTACGCGTCCGGATGGTCGACTCCCGTCGGGGCAAGCGGCTCGAAGTCCGCGTGCACCCCGAGGACCTGGGCACCGTGATCGGGCGGTCCGGTCGGACCGCCAAGGCACTGCGCCAGGTGATCGGCTCCATCGGTGGGCGCGGCGTGCGCGTCGACATCGTCGACTCGTACTGATGCAGCTCATCGTCGGCAGGATCGGCAAGCCGCACGGCATCCGCGGTGAGGTCACCGTGGAGGTGCGTACGGACGAGCCCGAGACGCGGTTCGCCCCCGGCATGGTGTTGACCACCATGCCGGGGGCGGTTCCCCGGGGCCGCCCGGAGCCGGCCGCCAGTCCGGGAGAGCGTTACGAGGTGCCCGCCGAGCTGACCGTGGAGGCTGCCCGCTGGCACCAGGGTCATCTCCTGGTCGTCTTCGACGGCGTGCTGGACCGGAACGTCGCGGAGGCGTTGCGGGGCACCCTGCTCGCCGTGGACAGCGCCGACGTGGCCCCGCCGGAGGACCCGGAGGAGTTCCACGACCACCAGTTGGTCGGGCTGGCCGTGGTCACCCCGACCGGGGAGCGCCTGGGCGAGGTGGCCCGGATCGACCACGCACCCGCCTCGGATCTACTGGTGCTGCGTCGCCCCGAGGGGCGTACCGCGCTGATTCCCTTCATCAAGGTGATGGTCCCCGAGGTCGATCTCGCCGGTGGTCGCGTCGTGGTCGACCTGCCCGACGGCCTGCTCGACCTCTGATCCCGCGGAGCACCCCTGATGCGTGTCGACATCGTGTCGATCTTCCCGGAGTACTTCGCCCCCCTGGATCTGTCCCTGATCGGCAAGGCCCGGGCCAACGGCACCCTGCGGCTGGCCGTACACGATCTGCGTACCTGGACCCACGACGTGCACCGCACGGTCGACGACACCCCGTACGGCGGTGGGCCGGGCATGGTGATGCGGCCCGAGCCGTGGGGCGAGGCGCTGGACGCCCTGGCCCCTGCGGGGTCGGCGACGACGCCCCGGCTGCTGGTGCCCTCCCCGGCCGGGGTGCCCTTCACCCAGGCGTTGGCGTACGAGTTGGCCGCCGAGCCGCACCTGATCTTCGCCTGCGGCCGGTACGAGGGCATCGACCAGCGGGTCCTGGACCACGCCGCCACCCGGATGCCGGTCACCGAGGTCAGTCTGGGTGACTATGTGCTCTTCGGCGGCGAGGTCGCCGTGCTGGTGATCCTGGAGGCGGTCACCCGGCTGCTGCCCGGGGTGCTCGGCAACGCCGGCTCGCTGGCCGAGGAGTCACACGCCCACGGGCTGCTGGAAGCGCCGATGTACACCAAGCCGGCGGCCTGGCGAGGGCTGGAGGTGCCGGAGGTGCTGCGCTCCGGCGACCACGGGCGGATCGCCCGCTGGCGCCGCGACGAGGCCTTGCAGCGCACCGGCCGACGCCGGCCGGACATGCTGGCCGCCCTCGACCCGCAGCAGTTGGACAAACGGGACGTGGCGGCCCTCGACCGGGCCGGGTTTCCGGTGCCCGGAGGGGATATGGCAAAGTAGAGGGGTTGCCGCAGTCGTCTGCGCCGTGGACGGCTGCGAGGATCTCCGACCGGGGTCCGGTTACACCGACCGCCACCCGGGGACCAGTATCACCCATTCGCGCGCCGATTGACGGTGCGCCGTGAGCCTTACGAGGACGAGCGATGAACATCCTGGACGCTCTTGACGCCCAGTCGAAGCGCACCGACCTTCCCGACTTCCGCGCCGGTGACACCGTGAAGGTGCACGCGCGAGTGGTCGAGGGTAACCGCTCCCGGGTCCAGATCTTCCAGGGCGTGGTCATCCGTCGCCAGGGCGCCGGACTGCGCGAGACCTTCACCGTCCGCAAGCTCAGCTTCGGCGTCGGTGTCGAGCGGACCTACCCGATCAACAGCCCGGCGATCGACCGGATCGAGGTCGTGACCCGTGGTGACGTCCGCCGCGCCAAGCTCTACTACCTGCGCGAGCTGCGGGGCAAGAAGGCCAAGATCAAGGAGCTGCGCGAGAAGCAGCCGAGCTGACCTCACGCTGCGCCACGCCGCCTCAGCTGCGCGTATGTCGTACCGGCCAGACCGCACTACCCTGGTCGTACGGGCGCAGCGGGGCGGCGACCCGCCATGCGTGGCGGGTGACCTCCACTACCGCCCGGGAAGTCTCGACGAGACTGCCGGGCGGTAGTCGTATCTGCGGACCGGGGAGTGGGCGTGGTACAGGCGCTTGACGACAGCGGCTCGGTCGATCCATGGCGACGACGGGCCCGGCGTGAGAAGCGGCAGATGCCGCTCTGGCAGGAGTTGCCGCTACTGCTCGTCGTGGCCTTCTGCCTGGCGGTGCTGATCCGCACCTTCCTGCTCCAGGCGTTCTTCATCCCCTCCGGGTCGATGGAGGACACCCTGCTCATCGGGGACCGGGTCCTGGTCAACAAGGTCGTCTACAACGTGCGGGATCCGCAGCGTGGCGAGGTGGTGGTCTTCCGGGGCACCGACCAGTGGGTGCCGCAGGTGGATGTGGAGCCGGCCGGGGGTTTCACCGACCGGCTCAGCCGCACGGTGGGTGACCTGGTCGGGCTGAGCCGTCCGGGGGAGAAGGACTTCATCAAGCGGGTCATCGGCCTGCCGGGTGACCGGGTCAGCTGCTGCGACGAGCAGGGGCGGGTACTGGTGAACGGCACCCCGCTGGACGAGTCGGCGTACGTGCTGCGGGACTCCCCGCTGGAGTTGCCCCCCAACCCGCAGGAGTGCCGGTCCCGGCGGTTCGAGGAGATCGTGGTCCCGCCCGGTCAGATGTTCGTGCTCGGCGACCACCGTCTCGTCTCCCAGGACGCCCGCTGCCAGGGCACGGTGCCGATCGACAACGTGGTGGGCCGGGCCTTCGCGGTGGTCTGGCCCTCCAGCCGCTGGCACACCCTGCCGGTGCCGGAGACCTTCGCCGAGGTGCCTCCGGCGGTCACGGCCACCGGCGGCGCGGCCACACCGGTACGGCCCACGACCGAAGGAGGGGTGGCCCTGGTGCTTCCGATCGCGGCCACCCTCGCCGTTCTAGCGCGTTCCACGCGGTGGCACCGATCCGGGCAACGTAGGCTCCTCCCGTGATTGACGAGCAGACCGACAAGCCCCGCCACTCGTTCTGGAAGGAACTGCCCATCCTGCTGGGGGTGGCGATCCTGGTCGCGGTACTGGTGCGGGCCTTCGTACTGCAGACCTTCTTCATCCCGTCGCCCTCCATGGAGAACACCCTCAAGATCGATGATCGGGTGCTGGTCAACAAGTTGGTGTACAACTTCCGGACCCCGAACCGGGGCGAGGTGATCGTCTTCAAGGCTCCGGTCGAGTGGAGCGGCAACCCCGCGGGCGAGGACTTCATCAAGCGGGTGATCGGTGTCGGCGGGGACCGGGTGGTCTGCTGCGACGCCCAGGACCGTTTGGTGATCAACGGGGTGCCGCTGGACGAGCCGTACATCTTCTCCTTCGACGGAAACCGGGACAAGCCGGCGGACCAGGAGTTCGACGTCGTCATTCCGGAGGGTCGGCTCTGGGTGATGGGTGACCACCGTTCCGCCTCCGGTGACTCCCTGGAGCACTACCAGCAGTCCGGGGAGAACGTCACAGCGGCCACCATCCCGGAGAAGGACGTCGTGGGTCGGGCCTTCACGGTCTTCTGGCCGTTCAACCGGGCCACTCTGCTGAGCGTGCCGGAGGGGTTCGAGGCCATTCCCACCCCCTGAGGTGTCGGGGACGGACGTGGGCGTTGTCGGCGACGTCTGGCAATCTGGTGCGGTGACGCTCTACACCCCGAGGCGCGCCGCCCGGGTGCTCCTGGTCGACCGGGCCGACCGGTTGCTGCTCTTCCGGGGCTTCGATCCCGCCCGTCCCAAGGACGGACGCTGGTGGTTCACCCCCGGTGGCGGCCTCGACCCGGGGGAGAGCTACCCCGAGGGTGCGGCGCGGGAGTTGGCGGAGGAGACCGGGTTGCGGGTGGCGATGGCCCAGTTCGGTGAGCCGGTGCACGCCGAGGTGACGGAGTTCTCCTTCGCCGGGGTGTGGTACCGGCAGGAACAGCAGTTCTTCCTGGTGCGGGTCCCCGCACACGAGGTCGACACGACGGGATTCAGCGAGGTGGAGCGCAGCAGCGTGGACGGCCACCGGTGGTGGTCGGCCCAGGAGCTGCGCAGCACCGCCGAGCGGTGCTACCCCCTGGACCTCCCCGAGGTCCTGACCCGGGCCCTGGCCGGCACGGCCACGGCCCCCGGTGCGCCATGCTGACCCCGCCGCGCACGGTGGTGCGCCGGGAGGCCGGGCTGTACGCGCTGGAGCGGGCCCTGCAACGGCGTGGGTTCCGGTACGTCGCCGGTGCCGACGAGGCCGGCCGGGGGGCCTGCGCCGGGCCGCTGGTGGCCGCCGCCGCGGTGCTGCCGGAGGGGCGGCGAGGTGAGATCGAGGGCCTGGCCGACTCCAAGCTGCTCACCCCGGCGAGCCGGGAGCGGGTGTACGACGAGGTCGTCGCGCGTGCCCTGGCGTACGCCGTGGTGATCATCCCGGCCGAGGAGGTCGACGCCCGAGGGCTGCACGTGTGCAACCTGGCCGCGATGCGCCGGGCATTGGCCTCGCTGACCGTGCGACCGGAGTACGTGCTGACCGACGGGTTCGGGGTCGACGGCCTGGACGTGCCCGGTCTGGCCGTGTGGAAGGGCGACCGGGTGGCGGCCTGCGTCGCGGCGGCCAGCGTCCTGGCCAAGGTGACCCGGGACCGGATCATGGTCGACCTGGAGGCGACCTATCCGGGGTACGGCTTCGCCGAGCACAAGGGGTACATCACCGCCGATCACACGGCGGCCCTGCGCGAGCGGGGTCCGTGCCGGGAACACCGGTTCTCCTACGTCAACGTGGCGGCCGTCTCCGGCCTGGACGGCCGTCCACCCCGTTCCCGTCGACCGCTGGGCGCAAGCTGGGACGAGCCGATGGAGCGCTCAGGCTTCGCAGGGGGTACCGTCGGCGTGGCGTTGGGCGAGCAGCCTCAGCCTCCGGCGTCGGTGGGGGAAGATGTGGTCATGGAAGGCGGAGTGCGATGAGCGCGGAAGATCTCGAAAAGTACGAGACCGAGATGGAGCTGCAGCTCTACCGGGAGTACCGCGACATCGTCCGTCAGTTCTCCTACGTGGTGGAGACCGAGCGGCGGTTCTACCTGGCCAACCAGGTCGACCTGCACGTGCGCAACTCCGACGGCGAGGTGTACTTCGAGGTCGAGATGCACGACGCCTGGGTGTGGGACATGTACCGTCCCGCCCGGTTCGTCAAGAACGTGCGGGTGATGACCTTCAAGGACGTCAACGTCGAGGAACTGGAGAAGCCGGACATCTCCCTACCCGCCGACTCCGGCTTCGGCGGCTGATCCCTGCTGATCCCCGGTCGGTTCCCGCGCGGTGGGCCCCCACCCGCCGCGATCGGTCCACACTGGCAGCTCGGCCGGGCCGTCGTCAGGCCATAGCAGATCAGCTTCGTCGACGGGGGTTGTCCACAGAGCCCCGCGTCGTCCACAGGCGACCCTTCACGGGCGGCGAGGCTGCGCAAGGATCGGCACACTCGCCGCCATGGTGACCCGAATCCGTGCGCTCTGCGCCCTTCTGCTGGTGCCGCTCCTCGTGCCGACCCTTCCGTCGTGCCGCCCGCGGTCGTCCCCCACCATGCTGCCGCTCTCGGCGGCGGTGGCCGGTCCGTCGAGGGTGACGGACCTGGCCGCTCCCGTGCCGTCCTCCGGCGTCGCGCCGTCGTCGGGGCTGGAGCCGTCGCCCAGCGTCGCGCGATCGCCGGGTGTCGGGTCTACCGGGCAGCGGTATCGGTGGCCGGTCGAAGGGCAGCCTCGACCGGGTCGCCGATTCGATCCCCCGGCCCGGCCCTGGCTGGCCGGCCATCGTGGGGTGGACCTGATCGCCCCGGCGGGCGCGACGATCCGGGCCGCCGGCAGCGGCACGGTCTCGTACGCCGGCATGGTCGCCGGCCGGCCGGTGATCTCGGTGACCCACCCCGACGGGCTGCGCACCACCTACGAGCCGGTGGACCCGGTGGTCACGGTCGGCACGGTGGTGGTCGCCGGCACCGTCCTGGGGGTGCTGGTACCCGGGCACCTGGGCTGCCCCGAGGCCGCCTGCCTGCACTGGGGGTTGCGTCGGGGTAGTGACTACCTGGATCCGTTGGCCCTGCTCGGTCTCGGTCGCACCCGGCTGTTGCCGCTGGCCGAGGAGCCGGTCAGCGTTGGGCGAGCAGGGCGGGCAGTCGCCCGGCGAGTCGGTCGTACTCGTCGGGCGAGTTGTACACCTGGCCGCACAGTCGCAGCCAGCCCCGCCCGTTCCAGGGGTTGACCGCGACCTGGATGGCGAGCCGCTCGGCGATCCGGGCCCGTAGCGCCCGGGCACCCTCGACCGTGGTGGCCAGGCCCGGCGGCAACGGGATGATCCGCATGGCGACCGTGGGTCCGCCGGGCTCGGGCAGGTCGGCCGGTGGCACCCCCAGGGCATCCCCCACCACCCGCTGGCCGTACGCCGCCAGGGCGGCGTTGTGCGCACGCACCCGGTCCACCCCGAGGGTACGCAGCAGGTAGAGCCCCACCGGGGCGCTCAGCCAGGCGGTGTAGTCCGCGGTTGCCTGCCACTCCACCCGGCTCGGGAAGCCGGCCTCCTGCTCCCAGGAGACCACCAGGGGTTCGAGGCGGTCCCGCCAGGACGGGGCGACCACGAGCACGGCCGTGCCACGGGGGGCGTACCCCCACTTGTGCAGGTTGCCGACCCAGAAGTCGGCCCCGATGCTCTGCACGGTCGCCGGCAGCATCCCGGGGGCGTGGGCGGCGTCGACCAGCACGGACACCCCGTGTTCCCGCGCCACCCCGACGATGGCGGCGACCGGCAACAACCGTGCCGTGGCCGAGGTGAGCTGGTCGACCACCAGCAGTCGGGTACGCCCCGGACGCAGCCCGGATCGGACGATCTGCACGATCTCCTCGGTGGTCGCCGACAGCGGCACCGGCAGCACCCGATGGGTCGCCCCGCTGCGGCGGCACTCCCGGGCGATGGCGAAGTCGACCGCACCGTAGCCGTGATCGGTGGTGAGCACCTCGTCGGCCGGGCCCAGCCCGAGGGACTGCAACACCACCGCCACCCCGGTGGTGGCGTTGACGGTCAGGGCGGTGCCGTCCGGGTCGGCGCCGAGGAAGCCGGCCAGGTGCCGCCGGGCGTGGGTGATCCGGTCGACCAGGCCGGTGGCGAAGAAGCGCAGCGGGTCGGCCTCCATCTCGTCGCGCAGCCGCTGCTGGGCCCGCTGCACGATGATCGGCACCGCTCCGAACGAGCCGTGGTTGAGGTGGCTGACCGCCGGGTCGAGGGAGAAGAGCAGGCGGGCGCCCGTCATCGGCTCAGGCGGAGGCGGGACGCTCACCTGATGATCGTAACGTCACCTCCCGGCCCTGGGTGATGGATCTTGATCGGAAAGTGTTCCCCATTCGGGCGGTGTAGGGGTCGCCGGCTAGGCGCGGGGGTGGGCCTGCCGGTACGCCGTGCGTAGCCGGTCGACCGAGACATGGGTGTAGACCTGCGTACTGGCCAGCGACGAGTGGCCCAGCAACTCCTGTACCGCGCGCAGGTCCGCCCCGCCTTCGAGCAGGTGGGTGGCGGCCGAGTGGCGCAGCGCGTGCGGTCCGATCCGGGGCAGGTCGGCGGCCTCGGCGTACGCACCGACGATCCGGCGGGCGGTGGTCGGATTCAGCCGACCGCCCCGGGCGCCGAGCAGCAGCGCGTCCCCGCAGGCCGGGACCGCCAGCACCGGCCGCCCGTGTCGCAGCCACTCGTCGAGGGCCCGCTGCGCCGGCAGGCCGTACGGCACGGTCCGTTCCCGTCCACCCTTGCCTCGGACCCGAACCACCCGCCGGCCATGGTCGACATCGGCCAGGTCGATGCCGCACGCCTCGCTGACCCGCACCCCGGTGCCGTAGAGCAACTCCAGCAGCACCCGGTCACGCCAGCGCACCGCCCGAGTCACCCGTTCTCCGGTCTCGGCGCCCTCCGCTGACTCCTCTGTGCCGGTGCCATCGTCGGTGGGATCGCCAGCCGTGGGGTGGGCGTCGGCCTCGGGGGTGGGATGGGCGTCGGAAGTGGCGCGGCCATCGGCGGTGGATCGGGTGGGTGCCTCGACGAGGAGGGCGGCCTGGTCGGCGCGGAGCACGGTGGGCAGGGTGCGCTGCGGGCGGGGACTGGCGAGGGTGGCGGCCACATCCGTGGGCAGCAGCCCGCCCCGATGCGCCCAGGCACTGAAGGTGCGCGCCGCCGCCGCGCGTCGGGCCAGTGACGCCCGGGCCGCTCCCATGGTGCGCTGTTTGGCCAGCCAACTGCGTACGGTGTCCAGCTCCAGTTCGGCCACCTCGGCGCAGCCCATCCGATGCGCGTGATCCAACAGGGAGACCAGATCGGCGACGTACGCCCGCACGGTGTGGGCCGAACGGCTGCGGACCGAGGCCAGGTGCCGGGCGAACTCGTCCACCGCCTCGCGCAGCGGCCCCGGCAGCGCCGCGTGCACGGCCCGGGTGCCACGGGCGTTGCGACCTTCCGTACCCCCCACGGGTCACAGCCTAGGGTCGGGTGCTCCCGCCCGCGACATCATCATGGTGGGCAGCTCGGCGTGCGCCGGGGGCCGTCACCAGGGCGTAGCCGTCGCCGCGGCGGACCACCAGGGCCAACTCCTCCAACAGGGACAGCTTGCGCAGCACCGTGCGTACCGCCAGACCGGCGCGACCGGCCAGGTCGTCCACCCCGATCGTGCCCCGACGGGGCATCACCTCCACGATCGCCCGGGCGTCGTCGTCGATCAGGTCGGTGGGCCGCTGCGGACCCCTTGGCACCGGAGCCAGTTCCCCGATCCGGCCCACCTCCTCCAGCACCTGAGCCAGCCCGGTCACCAGGCGGGCCTTCGGTTCCTCCCGCAGGAATTCGTGCGTGCCGACCGACATCGCCGAGGTGACCGGACCGGGCACCACCATCGCCGGTTTGTCCAGCGCCAGAGCCCGTCGGGTGGTCTGGGTGGCGCCGCTGCGTGCCGCCGCCTCCACCAGCACGGTGCCCTTCGTACCGGCCGCGATCACCCGGTTGCGGATCAGGAACCGGGGACGAAGCGGCTCGGCCTCCGGCGGCCACTCGCTGACCAGCAGCCCGGAGTCGGCGATCCGATCGAACAACGCCGTGTTACCCATCGGGTAGGGGCGGTCCACTCCACAGGCCAGCACCGCGACCGTCCGGCCGCCCGCGCTCAGCGCGCCCCGGTGTGCGGCGGCGTCGATGCCGAAGGCGCCGCCGGAGACGACCGTCCAGTCCCGGTCGGCCAGGCCGTAGCCCAGGTCCCTGGCGACATGCAGGCCGTACGGGGTGGCGGCTCGTGCCCCGACCACGGCCACCGACCGGTCCAACGTCTCGGCCAGCGGCAGCGGCCCGCGTACCCAGAAGCAGAGCGGTGGGGCGGTTTCCCGGTCGACCCGGCGGCGGGCGTCCGCCAGCGCAAGGGTGCGCAGTTGCTCGACCGAGGCGGGCCACTCGTCGTCGTCCGGCACGATGACGCGGGCGCCGAGCCGTTCGCCGCGTTCGAGGGCCTCGGCGGCGATGGCCCGCGCATCACCGGCCTGACTGCGGGCCGCCACGCTGTCGCGCAACTCCTGCTGCGGTGCCCCGCCGTCGAGCAGCAGATCCAGGGCGGCCACCGGGCCTACTTCGGTAACCAGCGCGTACACCGAGCGGGTGCCCGGTTCGGCCAGCCAGGTCAACGCCACCCGGGCCAGTGTGGTCTCGTCGTACGTGCTCATATGCCCTCTCCCGTCCTGAGATGGATGGCCTCGCCGACGTCGTGTCGGTCCGGGCGGGGGCGCCCGTCGAGGTCGGCGATCGTCCAGGCGAGCCGGATGACCCGGTCGAAGCCGCGCGCGGAGAGCGACCCCGAGTCGAGCCGGGCTCGTAGTTCGGCGGTGTCGGAGGCGGGTAGCTGCCACGGGGGCCGGCGCAGTTGCTGACCCGGCACCTCCGCGTTGAGGCGGCGGCCCAACACCGACCAGCGCTCCGCCGCCGCCGTACGAGCGGCCAGCACCCGGGCCGCCACCACCGCGGAGGACTCGTGGGTGCCCGCCTCCATCAGGTCGGCGGCGCGCATCGGCAGCAGTCGGACCTGAAGGTCGATCCGGTCGAGCAGGGGACCGGAAAGTCGAGCCAGGTAGCGGCGGCGGGCCTGCGGGGGACACTCGCAGCGGTCGTCGCCGGCCGGATTGGCGCACGGGCAGGGATTGGCGGCGATCACCAGCTGTGCCCGAGCGGGGTACTCGGCGCCGCCCCGGCTGCGGGCCAGCAGCACCCGACCGTGCTCCAGCGGTTGGCGTAACGCCTCCAGGGCGGCGCGGCTGAACTCCGGAGCCTCGTCCAGAAAGAGGACCCCTCGGTGGGCCAGCGAGATCGCGCCGGGCCGGGCGATCCCCGTCCCACCGCCGACGATGGCCGGGATGGTCGCGGTGTGGTGCGGGGCCTGAAACGGGGGTCGCCGCAGCAGCCCACCTTCCGCCGGCAACAGCCCGGCGATCGAGTGCAGCGCGGTCACCTCCAGCGCGGCGGCGTCGTCCAGCTCCGGCAGGATCGAGGGCAGACGCTCGGCGAGCATCGTCTTGCCGGCACCCGGCGGGCCGATCAGCGCCAGATGGTGGCCCCCGGCGGCAGCCACCTCCAGGGCCCGCCGACCGAGCCCCTGCCCGGCCACCTCGGCCAGGTCGGGACCGGGATCGGCCGGCGGCGGCAGGTGGGTCGGGGGCTCGATCAGGGGCACGCCGTCGCGGACGTACCCGATCAGCCGGTGCAGGTTGTCCACGCCGCGTACCCGCAGGCCGGGCACCACGGCGGCCTCGGCGCTGTTGGCGGCCGGCACGATCACCCGCTGGACCCCGGCCCGAGCCGCCGCGGCGGCCATCGGCAGTACCCCCCGGACCGGTCGGACGGTGCCGTCCAGGCCCAGTTCGCCGAGGATCACCACGCCGTCCAGCGGGGCCAGGGGCAACTCACCGGAGCCGCCGAGTAGCGCCACCGCGATCGCGAGGTCGAAGGCCGAACCGAACTTGGGCATGGTGGCCGGCAGCAGGTTCAGGGTGATCCGCCGGTTCGGCCAGCGCTGGCCGGAGTTGACCACGGCGGCGCGGACCCGGTCCCGGGCCTCGTGCAGGGCGGTGTCCGGCAGCCCGGAGATGACCACGGCGGGCAGGCCGGGTGCGAGATCCGCCTCCACCTCCACCAGATGACCGGTGACCCCGACCAGGCCGACACAGAGCACTCGGGCGTAGCTCATCAGAAGGCTCCCTTGAGATGCTCGACGTGGGCCCGGCCGGCGCGCGGCAGCAGGACCGAGACGACGTCGAAGCGAATCTCCTCGGCGGTCGTACCGGTGGCCGCCAGCCACGCGGCGGCGAGCCGACGCAGTCGGCGTGCCTTGCGGCTGACCACCGCCTCGGCCGGGGTGCCGAAGTCGTGGTTGCGGCGGGTCTTCACCTCGCAGATGACGAGCACCGGCCCGTCCCAGGCGACGATGTCGATCTCTCCTGAGGGGCAGCGCCAGTTCCGGGCCACCGGGCGCAGCCCGGCCTCGATCAGGTGCCGGACGGCGCAACGCTCCCCGTACCCGCCGACCGCCTGGTTCCGCTTGCTCATGGCCGGCACCCTGCCCGCACCGAGGGCGTCGAGGTGCCCCCGGTGGTACGACCTGTGGACAACCGGAGGTGCTGTGGACAGCCGGACGATCATGCCTATGGTGTGCTAAGGCGGGCCTGAGTGACGAATCAGCTTCTTACTCTGCGTACCCGGTCGAACTGCCCTTCCGGCCCTGGTCGGGGCCGGGGTCGAATGGCGACCGGCCGGTTGGTCGCATACGGTGCCGGACGTGGACGGACGACGTAGTTTTGCCGATGATCAGGAGTCGCGTTGGTACCCCGGCGACCGTGATTACCGCGATCCGGATTGGCGCGGCACGGCGCAGGCGCGACACCTGGACGACCAGCCGTCGGTGACCCCTGAACAGCGGGTCGACGACGAGGACCGGTACGACACCTCGGCGCGGCGCTTCGGCGGTGCGGATCCCCTGGCCGAGACCTCGGCCGAGCCCGAGCGCTACCGGGCCTCGCGTGCCCGGCGAGCCGGGTCGACCGATCCGGACATCTCCGGTGAACTGCCCACCGAACGGTCGCCCTGGCGGACCATCCAGGAGTCCAGCCCGCCGGTGGCTGGAGGTCCCCTGGGTGACCCGACACGCTCGGCGTCGATGGTGAGCGACCCGGCCCCGTTTCCGCCGGTGGCAAGCGAGCCGTCCCCGTTCGCCCCGGCGGCGAGTGACCCGGCCCCGTACCCGCCGGTGGTGGGCGACCCCGCTCCGTTCGCGTCGGCGGCCGGTGACCCGGCCCCGCTGGCGTCCGTGGTGGGTGACCCGGCCCGATCCGTGCCGCTGGCCGGGTATCCGATCGTGGAGGCCAAGCGGGGCACGGAGGTGGTCAATCCCCTGGAGCAGCCGACCGGGCCGATGCCGCCGGTGGCCCCTCGGGGTGACCTGTCGGCCGGGGAGGCCGGGACGGCCGTCGGGGATACCGGCTTCCGACCGGCGGCCGGGGAGGCCGGCTACCAGGTGCCGGGCGTACCGGCCGGGTCGCCCAGCGGCGACGGGGTCTACCGGACCCGCCGACCGGTGCTCGCGGTGCTGTTCGCCGTCCTGTTGGTGATCCTTGAGGTGCCGGCACTGCGGGTGTTGCTGCACGGGGCGACCGCGGATCCGGTTTCCGCCGCCGACGTGCTGGTGGGCACCTTCCTGGTGGTCGGTCTGCCGATCTTCGCGACCGGTCTGTACGGGCTGCGGACCACCGGGTTCTCGCTCACCGACGGGGCACGCGGCTGGCTACGCCCGCCCACCGCCTACCTGACCGTCGGCCTGGCGCTCTTCCTCGCCGCGGCGCTGACCGCCGGCTAACCCACCTGCCGCTCCACCGGCTGACCATCTGGGCGCTCGACAGGTGTTAACAAGGGGCCCTTGCTCTACCGCAGGCGTTAACAGGGGGCCCTTCCTTGCACCCGGGGGCCGGGCGGTGGGGCAGGGGCGTACACTGGTCGACTGGCGACCGCCTCGCGCGGTCGACCTCGCGTGCCCTCCTCACGAAGTCGTCGTGCGGCGGCGGCCTCCCTGGTCCCGAGCTGTCGGGCCCATCCTGGCCGACGACCGGGCACCAGGCCACTCGGCCGCCGGCCGAGCGGATGAACCAGGGACCCCAAGGAGTACGAACCATGGCCGTCGTGACCATGCGTCAGCTGCTGGAAAGTGGTGTTCACTTCGGGCACCAGACCCGGCGCTGGAACCCGAAGATGAAGCGCTTCATCTTCACCGAGCGCAACGGCATCTACATCATCGACCTGCGCCAGACCCTCGACTACATCGAGAAGGCGTACGAGTTCGTTCGCAACACGGTGGCCGAGGGCGGCAGCATCCTGTTCGTCGGCACCAAGAAGCAGGCCCAGGAGGCGATCGCCGAGCAGGCGACCCGGGTCGGCCAGCCGTACGTCAACCACCGCTGGCTCGGCGGCATGCTGACCAACTTCCAGACGGTGTACAAGCGGCTGCAGCGGATGAAGGAGCTGGAGGCCCTCGGTGACCTCAGCGGCACCGCTGCCGGCTACACCAAGAAGGAGACCCTCCAGCTCTCCCGCGAGAAGATCAAGCTCACCAAGACCCTCGGTGGTCTGCGGGACATGCAGAAGCTCCCGGCCGCGGTCTGGATCGTCGACACCAAGAAGGAGCACATCGCCGTCGACGAGGCCCGCAAGCTGGGCATCCCGGTGATCGCCGTGCTCGACACCAACTGCGACCCGGACGAGGTCGACTTCCCGATCCCGGGCAACGACGACGCGATCCGCTCGGCCGAGCTGCTGACCAAGGTCGTGGCCGCCGCCGTCGCCGACGGCCTGATCGCCCGTTCCGGCCGTCGCCGTGGTGGCGATGAGAAGCCGGAGGCGGGTGTCGCCACCGACGAGCCGCTGGCCGAGTGGGAGCGCGAGCTGCTCGAGGAGCCCAAGAAGGCTGACGAGGAGCCCGCCGCCGTCACCGAGCCGGCCCCCGAGCCCGCCGCCGCCACCGAGCCGGCCACTGAGCCGGCCCCCGAGCAGCCGGCTGCCGTTTCCGGTCAGTGATCCCGCCGCCGTCCGGTCACCGTCGATTCGCTGACGGTGACCGGCGGCGACCAGGTCGGCACGAACTCCCCGAATCCGGGTAACCGGCACCTCAGACCATCCCATCGCAATCTCAACACCGAAGAGAGAGCCATGTCCCAGATCACCGCCGCGGACGTCAAGAAGCTCCGCGACCTGACCGGCGCCGGCATGATGGACAGCAAGAAGGCCCTGACCGAGGCCGAGGGCGACTTCGACAAGGCCGTCGAGATCCTGCGCGTCAAGGGCGCCAAGGATGTCGGCAAGCGGGCCGGTCGTACGGCCGCCAACGGGCTGATCGCCCACGCCGGCCAGGCCCTGCTCGAACTCAACTGCGAGACCGACTTCGTCGCCAAGAACGACGCCTTCATCGCCCTGGCCCAGCAGCTGGTCGAGCACGGTGAGCGTTCCGGCGTGAGCAACGCCGAGGAGCTGCTGGCCAGCGAGATCGACGGCCGCCCGGTCGCCGACCTGGTCCACGAGCAGTCGGCCAAGATCGGCGAGAAGCTGGTGCTGAACCGCTTCGCCAAGCTCGACGGCACGGTCGCGGTCTACCTGCACCGCAAGGCCCAGGACCTGCCCCCGGCGGTCGGCGTGATGGTGCAGTACACCGGCAAGACCGACGAGGCCGCCGACGCCGACGCCCGCGCTGCGGCCATGCAGATCGCCGCGATGCGTCCGCAGTACCTCACCCGTGACGAGGTGCCGGCCGAGGTCGTCGAGTCCGAGCGGCGCATCGCCGAGCAGACCGCCCGGGAGGAGAACAAGCCCGAGGCGGCCCTGCCGAAGATCGTCGAGGGTCGGGTGAACTCCTTCTTCAAGGACTTCGTCCTGCTGGAGCAGTCCTCGGTCACCGACAACAAGAAGTCCGTGAAGCAGGTGCTGGCCGAGGCCGGCATCGAGGTCACCCGCTTCGTGCGGTTCGAGGTCGGTCAGGCCTGAGCCGCCGCCGGGCGCCCCGCGCCCGTGGGCTGAGCAACGACACGACGAGGAGGCCGCCGGTGTACGCGACAGGCACCGCGGTCTCCTCGTCCCATAAGGTCGACAGCGGCAGATATGCACCCGGGTGTACCGGTGGGGGAAGGACGGGCGGATGACGCAGGTTGTGAGTGATCGGACGCTGGCGGCGGACGACCCTACGGCGCCACCGCCCGGCCGGTCCCGTCGGGTGGTGTTGAAGCTTTCCGGCGAGGTGTTCGGTGGTGGCGCGATCGGCGTCGACCCGGACGTCGTACAGGCCATCGCCCGGCAGATCGCCACCGTGGTACGGCGCGGGGTGCAGGTCTCCGTGGTGGTCGGCGGCGGCAACTTCTTCCGGGGTGCGGAGCTCCAGAAGCGGGGAATGGACCGGGCCCGGGCGGACTACATGGGCATGCTCGGCACCGTGATGAACTGCCTGGCCCTGCAGGACTTCCTGGAGAAGGAAGGCATCGAGACCCGGGTGCAGAGTGCCATCACGATGGCCCAGGTCGCCGAGCCGTACATCCCCCTGCGGGCGATCCGGCACCTGGAGAAGGGCCGGGTGGTCATCTTCGGTGCCGGGGCGGGAATGCCGTACTTCTCCACGGACACGGTGGCCGCCCAGCGCGCGTTGGAGATCCACGCGGACGTGGTGCTGATGAGCAAGAACGGCGTCGACGGGGTCTACACCGCCGACCCGCGGGTCGACCCGACCGCCAGCAAGTTCGACTCGATCACCTTCTCCGAGGTGCTGCGCCGTAACCTGCGGGTCGCCGATGCCGCCGCTTTCAGCCTCTGCATGGAGAACGGCCTGCCGATGCTGGTCTTCGGCGCCCAGGGAGACGACACCATCGTCCGAGCGGTGGGCGGCGAGAAGATCGGCACGCTGATCACCACCTGAAGCGACCGTCGATCTGACTCGACGGCCCCGGTGACCGACAAGCCCCACGACGAGCACAAGAAGGAGGCGAGGAGAACGGTGATCGACGACACCCTCCTCGAGGCCGAGGAGAAGATGGAGCGTGCGGTCGAGCACGCCAAGGAGGAGTTCGGTGCCATCCGCACCGGCCGCGCCACTCCGGCCATGTTCTCCAAGGTCATCATCGACTACTACGGCACCCCGACCCCGCTGACCCAGATGGCGTCGGTGGCCGTCCCCGAGCCGCGGATGGCCATCATCAAGCCGTACGACAACTCGCAGCTCAATGCCATGGAGAAGGCGATCCGCGACTCGGACCTCGGGGTCAACCCGAACAACGAGGGCAACCAGCTGCGCATCCTGCTCCCGCAGATGACCGAGGAGCGCCGCCGCGACATGATCAAGGTCGTCCGGCAAAAGGGTGAGGAAGCCAAGGTCGCCATCCGCAACATCCGCCGCAGGGGCAAGGAAGAGCTGGACCGGCTCGTCAAGGACGGCGAGGTCGGCGAGGACGACGGCCGGCGCGCGGAGAAGGAACTGGACGACCTGACCCAGCGCTATGTCGGGCACGTCGATGAACTGGTCAAGCACAAGGAGACCGAACTCCTGGAGGTCTGAGCGCGCACCCGGTCGCTGGTGTCCGGCCCATCCGCCTGGCCCGCCCCCGCCAGGTTGGTCCCGAGGTTCTCGTCATCGCCGATGGAGGCGACGGCGCCAGCCTCATGATCAACCCGGTGGGGTCGAGGGCGGGTGTGGGCTGCGGAGCGGACAGGTGCAGTAGGCTCGGCAGGATTCCCAGTGACCCGGGCATACCAGGATGGGGATCGGTCAACCGACTGGTCGGTAAATCAGACGGAGCGCCTCGCGCGGGTAGGGGAATGGCAGTGGTTGTGCGGCAAGTGGTGGATTCCGTCCCGCTCTCGTCCGGTGCGTGATGTCCCACCTCGACCCCTACGGTGGTGCCGAGGCCCGTGGCTGGGATCGGCCGGACCAACCCACCCAACTGCCCTGGCCTGAACCGGATCTCGACCCCGGCCCCGCCCCCTGGGCCGGTCCCCCGCACGTCGGCGCCGAACGGTACGCCACCCCGACCGCCCAGATCGATTCGGTGCCCGGCACCGCCGACCTCCTCGGTCACGAGGACGCCCCGACCGGGCAGATTGAGCGGGTCCCGGCCGGTGTCGGCCTCGATCACGAGGACGCGCCGACCGCCCAGTTCGCCCCGGTGCCCGGGGAAGAACCGGCCACCGAGCAGTCGTCCTCCGGTAAGCGTCATCGGGGTCGGCGCCGCGCCGGCGGCGGACGGCCGCCCGCTGGGCAACCGGCCCCGAGCCCCGGCCAGCCGCCGGCGACCGGCGGCGGCCGGAACCTGCCGGCGGCCATCTCGGTCGGGCTCGGCCTGGGGGCTCTGGTCCTGCTACCGCTGTTCCTCTACACCCCCTCCTTCCTGCTGGTGCTCGCCGGCGCCTTCGGTGTGGGCATCTGGGAGATGTCCCGCGCGGTACGCCGGGCCCGTGCCGTGGTGCCCCTGGTACCGCTGATCGCCGGTGGGGTGCTGACGGTCACCATCGCCTGGTTCGGTGGATTGGACGCCCTGCTGCTCGGGCTGCTGGTCACGATCGCGGGCACCCTCGTCTGGCGGCTCGGGGACGGCCCGGCCAACTTCCGGCGGGACATGACCGCGGCCACCTTGATCGCGGTGTACGTGCCCTTCCTCGGCGGCTTCGCCGCCCTGCTGGCGGCCTCCCCGGACGACGGGGCGTTGCGGGTGCTGGTGACCCTGGTCGCCGTGGTGCTCTCCGACACCGGGGGATACGCCGCCGGCGCCAACTTCGGCAAGCATCCGATGGCCCCGACGATCAGCCCGAAGAAGTCCTGGGAGGGATTCCTCGGGTCGGTCAGCGCGGCGGCGCTGGGCAGCGCTCTGCTGCTCTGGCTGCTGTTCGACGTAGCCCCGTGGTGGGGCGCCGTGTTCGGGGTGGCGGTGTCCGGTGCCGCCGTCCTCGGCGACCTGGCCGAGTCCATGATCAAGCGGGATCTCGGTGTTAAGGACATGAGCAATCTGCTGCCTGGGCACGGCGGTCTGATGGATCGCCTCGACTCGGTGCTGTTCGCCGTGCCGACGGCGTACCTGCTGCTCGTGGTCCTCGTCCCGGCGGTGAGCTGAGGCATGGCTCACGTCGGGCCAGCCTTAACGGGTCCGATCCAGGCCCTCTGGCCGGGTGCGTTCCCGGCCGGGCGTGACAGACTGGACAGGTCATGACGAGCCTGCCCTTGATTCCGGTCGACCCGGACGCGCCTGGTGCGCGCCGGGCGTCGATGCCACCGCAACATCTCGCCGACCTCGATCTGGCCGGGCGAAAAGCCCTGGTCACCGGCTTGGGTGAGCCGGCCTTCCGGGCCCGGCAGATCTCCACCCACTACTTCGGCCGGTTGGTGCGCGACCCGGCGCAGATGACCGATCTGCCGGCGGCGTCCCGCGAGCGGCTGGCCGACCAGCTGCTGCCCAGACTGCTCAACCCGGTGCGCGAGTTGGCCTGCGACGACGGGGCGACCCGCAAGGCGCTCTGGCGGCTGCACGACGGGTCGCTCGTGGAGAGCGTGCTGATGGGTTACTCCGACCGGGTGACGGTCTGCATCTCCAGCCAGGCCGGCTGCGGGATGGCCTGCCCCTTCTGCGCCACCGGCCAGGCCGGTCTTACCCGCAACCTCTCCACCGCCGAGATCGTCGACCAGGCGGTCTACCTGGCGGGGGTGGCCGCCTCCGGTGTGGTAGCGGGTTCGCCGGCGAGGTTGTCGCATGTCGTCTTCATGGGCATGGGCGAGCCGTTGGCCAACTACAACCGGGTGGTGGCCGCGATCCGTCGGCTGGTCGCACCGGCCCCCGAGGGCCTGGGGCTGTCGCAGCGGCACATCACCGTTTCCACGGTCGGCCTGGTGCCGGCCATCCACCGACTGGCCAGCGAAGACCTCTCGGTGACCCTTGCGTTGTCGCTGCACGCCCCCGATGATGAGCTGCGCGACGAACTTGTGCCGGTCAACCAGCGCTGGAAGGTGTCCGAGGTGCTGGACGCCGCCTGGACGTACGCGGCTCGCACGGGGCGTCGTGTGTCGATCGAATACGCGATGATCAAGGACGTGAACGACCAGCCGTGGCGAGCCGACCTGCTCGGGCGGCTGCTGGCCGGCAAGCTGGCCCACGTGAACCTGATCCCACTCAATCCGACTCCGGGTAGCCGCTGGGACGCCAGCCCGAAGCCGGTGGAGCGGGAGTTCGTCCGGCGGTTGCGCGACGCCGGGGTGTCCACCACCGTACGGGACACCCGAGGTCGCGAGATCGACGGGGCGTGTGGGCAGCTGGCCGCCGCGGAGGACATGGGCACGGACCCGGCCGGGAACCTGCCGGCATGACCGGGCGTGGCGAACGAGACCAGGAGACATAGTGGCGAGTCAGGGTCAGCGTTTCCGGCGTAAGGCGCTCCGCCGGGGATACAAGGTTGACGAGGTGGACGCCTTCCTGGACCGGGTCGAGGCGACCCTCGCCGGCCAGCCGGTGGGGGCACCGGTGACCTCGCAGGAAGTCCACGACGTCGTCTTCCGGGTTCGCTTCAACGGTTACGACGAGTGGCAGGTCGACCTGCACCTCGACCGGGTCGAGCGACAGCTGGCCGAGCTTGAGGAGCGGGGCACCGGCCGGGCCGGTGGCGAGGCCCGGATGAGCCCGCCGGACCGGATGGGTCCGCCCATGCGTGAGGACCGGGGCATGGCCGCGATGCCCCAGCCGCCGATGCCACCCCGGCCGATGCCGGCGCAGGCCGGCCCGTACAACCGCTATGACGAGCCCACCGGTGCGTTCGCCGGAGGGTACGACGCACCTCGCGGCGGCTACGACGCGCCGCGCGGCCCGGGCGGGCCGATGGGACCGGGTGCCCCGGGGGGTCCGGGCCCGATGGGTCATGGCGCCCCGCCACGCGGCCTGCCGGCCGGGCCGGGCGGCTACGGCCCACCGGATCGGGCGGACAGCTATGGCCCGCCGGACGGCTACGGTCCTCCGGAGCGCTCGGACAGCTACGGTCAGCCGGACCGGGCGGAGGGTTACGGTCTGCCGGAGCGGCCGGGCGGTTACGGTCCGCCGGACGAGCCGCGCTTCGACGGCTTCGAAGCGGGCCGACGCGCCCGTACGGACATGACCGCGGAGATCCGCATGTCGGAGCGTGACCTGCGGCGCGGCCCGGCAGGCCCCCCTGCGGTGCCGCAACAGGCCCTGGGTGGCCCCTCGATGGCGGGACCCTCGGGACCCCCGGCGGGCGGCCCGCCGATGGCCGGCCCTCCCGGCAGCGATCTCTACCAGGTGGACCAGATCCGGCGCAGTTTCCAGGTGCGTCGCTTCGGCAGCGGGTACGACCCCGACCAGGTCGACCGCTTCTTCGACACCCTCCTCGGCGGGATGGCCGGACGTAACCCGATGCCGATCAACCCGAAGGACCTGGACACGCTGCGCTTCGGCCTGGTGCAGGGTGGCTACTTCGAGGCGGAGGTCGACGCCGCCCTCAAGGACGTGCAGAACATCCTCTTCGGCCGCTGATCCGGTACCAAACGAATCGGGCCCGCCCTCCGACCTCGGAGGCGGGCCCAACTCGTGTCTGCAAAAGGCGGCCGTCCCGGCCTCGGTAATCCCGTCGCCCGACTCCCGCAGCAGCCGACGGCACCCGGTGGCGCATCGGCAGGTGGCTCCGGGTGGCACATCGTCGTCGGCCGCGAGTCCGGCCTCGCTGCCGGGCGGACGTGCCGGCGCCGGCGGGCGGAAGTGCCCGGCGGTTGCCGGGCGGCCGGGGTCAGGACCGCAGGCCGTTGCGGCGCAGTACGGCGTCGCCGACCACGATGAGCAGCAGGAGGGCGGCCAGGCCGATCAGCCACAGGTCCTCGACCCTGCCCTCGTGGTTGCCGCAGAGCATCGCCAGCAGCACGAACGCGGTGAGGATCGCGCCGATCCGCCCGGCCTTGCGGTGCCCAGGCTTGTGCTGGTCTGGCGACGTTACCGGCTCGCTTCCTGCCACTGGTCGGTCCTTCCCTCGCGATCGGATCTCCGGTTAGTCTGGCACGCCCGCTGACGGCCCTGGCGCAGGGTCCGGCCGATAGAGAAAAGATCACCCGGGACTGACCGGTGTGGCGCACCGAACGGGCCGGTCCGAAAGCGAGCGCACGGGCCGAACGGCCCGCCTTCCCCGGGCCGGAGGGGACTACCGGTGTCGAGGGACGGGGAGCACGCTACCTCCGGTAGCGTTTCGGCGTACGCCTTGATTTGTCTTCTTGAGGGGGAACTGCGGTGCGAGTGACCGGTACCGGGCACGCGAGCATGCGGATCGACACGGGGGCGGGCAGCATCCTGTGCGACCCATGGGTCAATCCGGCCTACTTCGCCTCCTGGTTCCCGTTCCCGGACAACTCCCAGCTCGACTGGGAGACCCTCGGCGACGTCGACTACCTGTACGTCTCCCACCTGCACCGGGACCACTTCGACGCGGCCCACCTCAAGCGGTACGTGTCGAAGAAGGCGACCGTGCTGCTGCCCGAGTTCCCCACCTCGGAGATGGAGGACGAGTTCCGCGAGCTGGGCTTCACGAAGTTCCTGAAGACCCGCAACGAGGAGGTCGTCGAGCTGGACGGCGGCCTGAAGATCATGATCCAGGCGTTGACCAGCCCGACCGACGGTCCGATCGGTGACTCGTCGCTGTGGGTGGAGTACGACGGGGTCCGGCTGCTCAACCAGAACGACGCCCGCCCCACCGACCTGAGCACCTTCGCCGAGCTGGGCCACGTGCACGCCCACATGCTCCAGTTCTCCGGGGCGATCTGGTACCCGATGGTCTACGAGCTGCCGCAGTCGGCGAAGACCGCCTTCGGCAAGCAGAAGCGGGATCGGCAGTTCGACCGCACCTGGCGCTACATCGACGACCTCAAGGCCGACCACGTCTTCCCGATCGCCGGTCCGCCCTGCTTCCTCGACGACGAGCTGTGGCAGTTCAACGACATCTTCGGCGACGAGGGGAACATCTTCCCCGACCAGTCGGTCTTCCTGTCCGAGTACGCCAAGGTCGGCGGCACCAACGGCATCGTGCTGCTGCCGGGCAGCGTCTCCGAGGTCACCACCTCCGGCGCGACGACGACCCACCCGGTGCCGGTGGAGGAGTTCTTCGCCAACAAGGTGGCCCACCTGGAGGAGATGCGCGAGCGCAAGCGCCCGATCATCGAGGCGGAGAAGGCCTCCTGGCGGCACCCGGAGATCGACGTGCTCAAGGAGTTGAAGCAGCGCATCGAGCCGCTGCTCGAAGAGTCGATCTACCTGGCCAAGGGGGTGGGCGGCCCGGTCCGCTTCGACCTGGTCGGTTACGACGGCGAAAGCGTCGAGTCCATCGTGGTGGACTTCCCCGGCAAGCAGGTGCGGCCGTACGCCGACGAGAAGGTGCGCTACCGGTTCCGTACCGAGCGGGCGCTTGTCGAGCACCTGCTGCACATCGGCGAGGTGGACTGGGTCAACTCCCTCTTCCTGTCCTGCCGGTTCTCCGCCGCCCGCATCGGCCAGTACAACGAGTTCGTGTACGCCTTCTTCAAGTGCCTGTCCACCGAGCGCCTCCAGTACGCCGAGGGCTGGTACGACGAGCACGAGCGGGCGGTCGACGCCGAGGACATCACCCTGGGCGACTGGGTGGTGCAGCGCCGCTGCCCGCACCTGAAGGCGGACCTGAGCCGGTTCGGCATCGTCGACGGCGACCAGTTGACCTGTCAGCTGCACGGCTGGCGCTTCGACCTGCCCAGCGGTCGTTGCCTGACCAGTGTCGGGCACAAGGTCCGGGCCCACCGGGTAGGCGAGGAGACCGAGGTCGCCCAGCCGACGAGCTGAGCTGCCGGCCTGAGGTGTTAAGAAGGGGCCCCTTTACTACGCGAGACGTTAATAAGGTGCCCTTCCTTACACCTCATACCGTGCGGCCGAGGTCGGCGAGGATGCGGCGGGCGGCGTTGTGTCCGGCGGCGCCGATCACGCTGCCCGCCGGGTGACAGCCGGCGCTGCCCGCGTACAGCCCGTCGACCCCGGTGAAGTACGGCATCCGGTCGGTGAACGAGACCGTGTTGTCGACATGGTGGATGTGTCCGCCGGTGATGCCGAAATGTTCCTCGATGCCGGGCGGGGGCAGCGGCACCGCGTCGGCGATCAGGTCACCGGTGCCGGGGGCGTACCGCTCGCAGATGCCCACCAGTTGGTTGACGTAGCCGGGCAGCGCCGCCTCCCAGGTGGTGCCGACCAACTCGTACGGCACGGACTGCACGAACAGGGCCGAGGAGTGGTGCCCGGCCGGGTCTGCCAGCGAGGGGTCGACCGTGGTGTGCAGGTACCACTCGATGGTCGGCTCCGCCGGCAGCCGTCCGGCCCGCACGTCGGCCCACATCGCCCGCAGCGCCGCCATCGGGGACTCCCCGCCGCCTGCGGTCAGTGACGCCGACCCGGGCAGCAGGTGGATGGTGGAGCCGAACGGGCTCGGCGCGTCCGGTGGCAGGCAGGAGAACCGGGGCAGGTCGCGCAGGGCCAGGTTGAGCTTGAGGGTGGTGCCGGTGCGCCGGGCCGCCACCATCCGTTCGGTCAGCGCGGGCGGCAGCGCACCGTCGGGCACCAGCTCCATCAGCCGGTACGGGTCGCAGGCGCCGAGCACCACCTCGGCGGCGATCTCGCGGCCGTCGGCGAGGACCACTCCGCTGGCGGCACCGGAGTCCAGGGTGATCGCGGTGACCGGGGTGCCGGTAAGGATCCGGGCCCCGGCGGCGCGGGCCGCATCGGCGAAGGTACCCGAGACCGTGCCCATGCCGCCCTCGACGATCATCCAGGTGCCGTCGGCGCCGGGCAGCCGGCACATGTTGTGCACCAGGAAGTTGTGCCCGGTGCCGGGGTCGTCCGGGCCGGCGTTGAGCCCGGACAGGCCGTCGGTGACCGCGTACATGCTGACCAGCAGTTCGGAGCGGAACTCGAAGCGGGCCAGGTAGTCGGCGACCGAACCACGCACCAGGTCGACGAAGACCTGTTGGAGAGCGGGCCGGAGGTAGCGCTGTGCGGTCTCCTCGACGGTGAGCGGCTCGGCCAGCCAGGCCGGGGCGAGATCGGCCCGCAGCGCGGCCAGCTCGGCTTGCAGCGCGTCGTCGGCAGCCACGTCGGCGGGGGAGAAGAACTCGGCCAGTTGCGCGCGGGTGGCCGAGGTGTCGGTGCCGAACAGCAGGTACGGCGACCCGACCCCATCCGGAGTGGGCAGAAAGTAGTGCGGATCCCGCCGCAACACCGGAAGCCGTACGTCGAGCGCCGCCAGCAACTCCGGCGGCATCAGCCCGAGCAAGTAGGACCCGGTGGAATGCCGCAACCCCGGCACCTTGGGAAACGGGTTCTCCGTACGAGTAGCCCCACCCACCACCCCAGCCCTCTCCACCACCAACACATCCAACCCCGCCCGCGCCAACAGGATCGCGGAAACCAACCCGTTGTGCCCCGCCCCCACCACCACCACATCAACCCGCGTCACCATCCCCCAACCCTAACCACCCCACCCGCCCACCTGGGTTGATCATGAGGTTGGCGGCACTTGTGGATCTTCGGAGTGCCGCCAACCTCATGATCAACCCGGGTCAGGGTGGGGTCAGGGCGGGGTCAGGGCGGGGTGGGGTGGGTGGGTGGGGTGGGGTGGGTGGGGGTGCGCCAGTTGGTCAGGGCGAGGGTGGCGGAGTAGCCGGCCAGGACTATGACGTGGAAGAGGTAGAGCCAGAGGAGGATGGCTACGGCGGCGCCTACCTCGTCCAGGCCGCCGAAGGGGACGCCCAGGTCGAGGGGAAGGGAGGCGAACAGCACGAAGCCGTGCAGGAAGCCGGAGAGGTTCGCTGCGGTGAACGACCCCACCAGCAGGGTGGAGAGCCAGTCCGGGGAGGCGGGACCGACCACCCGGAAGACCCAGAGCAGCACCGGGGTGAGCACCAGCCACACCGCCAGGAAGGAGAGCACCACGCCGAGGGCGCCCGCCCAGCCGCCCCGACGGACCAGTCCGGTGGTGGTCGGCAGGGCCAGCAGGATGGCCAGCAGCAGCGCCGGGGCCGGTGCGAGCAGGGGCAGCAGCAACAGCCGTCCCCGCCAGCCGATCAGGTGCTCGTCCGAGCGGGGGGCGGCGACCGACACGAAGGCCCGGCGCAGCCCTTCGCCGTACAGCGAGGCGGGCAGCACCGCGGCCAGGGCCAGCCACGGGGTCAGGCCTACCCCGGCCTCGACCAGGGCGGCCACCGCGTGGGGCGCACCGATCGCGTCCGGCAGGGCCCTCACGGCGTACCCGGTGAGTCGCCGGACCTGGTCGGCTCCCGTCAGCAGGCTGGTCAGCCAGATCGCCAGCAGGGCAACCGGCACCACGGCGATCGCACCGTAGAAGGTGATCGCGGCGGCGTGCAGTGACAGGTCCCGTCCGCGTACCGGCCGGAAGGCGGCCTGGGTGATCCGCCTCGTCCGTCGCCATGCTGCACCCATCACACCTCTGTTCCCCGTACCGAATCCGGCCACGCCTGGGCTGGCCTTCCCGGCCCGGCCGGCGGTTCGAGGGGTGGCGGCGACGTAGGATCGCCAGCCATGACGGTAGCCAGCACCGACCGGCTGATCCTGCGAGAGTGGACCGACGCGCCGACCGACCTCATCCGGATCTTCGAGATCTACTCCCGGGAAGATGTGATGCGCTGGCTGGGCGGGGGAGCGGGACGGCTGCTCGAACCGGAACAGGCCGCCGAGCGGCTGGCCACCTGGCGGCAGCGCTACGCCCCGTACCACGGGCGGTACGGTCTCTGGGCGATCGAGGTACGCGACACCGGCAAGCTGGCGGGCAGCGTACTGCTCAAGCCGTTGCCCGGTGCGGACGGCCACACCCCGACCCAGGACATCGAGGTGGGGTGGCATCTGCACCCCGACTCCTGGGGTCACGGCTACGCCACCGAGGCGGCCCGGGCCGTGCTGGCCCGCGAGTTCGCCACCGGCAACCGCCAGGTGTACGCGGTGGTGACGCCGGGCAACGAGCGATCCATGGCGGTCTGTCGGCGGCTCGGCATGACCTATGTGGGCCGACGCTCCGAGTGGTACGGCGGCACCGAGGTGGAGACCTTCCTCCTGACCGCTGAATAGGCCATCCAGACCCCTGAGGCTATCGACTTGAGTTGTCTTCGCTGGTAGAACAGCCATTCAACGGCGTTGGCGATCAAGAGTCGCCACCTGCCCCCCTCCTCGAAGCGAGGTATCTGCGTGGCTGTACGACGACCATTGATGGCTCTCCTTGCGGCGGTCCTCCTCTTCGGACCGGCGACCGCCGCCGTGGCGGCACCGGCCGACCCGCAGGCCCCTGACGCGGCGGTCGCCGCACCGCGTGGCCAGTCCGACACCAACCTGCCCTTCGGTGTCGGCCCCGGCCAGCGTGGACGCTCCGCCGACGCCCCGGGTCGCCAGCCCAGCCAACCGGCTGCGTCGGCGAAGCTGCCCGGCAAACCGCGTAACGATGTCATCGCCGACGTGCCGGTGGAGCTGACCGACGCGTCGATTCCGCTCAACCTCATCCCGTACCACGACATCCCGGCGGCCCTGCGCAACCTGCAACGCAGCAACCGGATCAGCGTGGAGGTGATCGGCCAGTCCGTGCTCGGCCGGGACCTGCACCTGGTGGTGGCCACCGCACCGATGAGCGACGCCCAGTGGAAGACCTGGCAGCAGCTGTCGGACCTGCGGATCAGCGACCCGCACGCGGCCCAGGTCAAGCTGGCCGCCGGTGGGTACGCCAACTGGCGCACCCCGCTGTTCGTCAACAACAACATCCACGGCAACGAGTGGGAAGGCACCGACGCCAGCCTCCAGGTGTTGCAGGACCTGGCCTTCTCCACCGACCCGTCGGTCGTGGACATGCTCAACAAGCACGTCTTCGCCTTCGTGGTGACCAACAACCCGGACGGTCGGGTGGCCGCCACCCGGGCCAACGCCAACGGCTTCGACATGAACCGTGACTACATCACGGCCTCGCAGCCGGAGGTCCGCGCGGTGCGGGCCCAGCTGGTCCGCTACAGCCCGCTGACCATGCTGGACATCCACGGGTACGTCAACTGCACCCTGATCGAGCCGACCACCGGCCCGCACGGTGACAACTACGAGTACGACCTGTACATCAAGCACGCGCTGCGCAACGCGCTGTCCATGGAGCGGGCCGTGCTGGCCACCGGGGAGACCCGGGCCAGCTGCGTCAACTCCGACGGCACCCGGCGCAACGACATCCCGTTCCGGGACCGTAGCCAGGGCTGGGACGACTGGCCGCCGATCTTCACCCCGATGTACGCGATGTACCACGGCGCCATCGGCCACACCATCGAGGTGCCGCTGAACCCCCGGGGCAACCTGACCGTCGCCGAGCGCCACGAGCGCACCCGGATCAACACCGCTGTTGCCGCCGCCACCATCCGGGGCAACTTCGAGTACGCCACCCAGAACCGCGAGGAGCTGCTCGCCAACCAGCTGGAGTGGTTCCGCCGTGGCGTGGACGGTGAGTCGACCCGGCCGATCGACGACCCGCTGGCCATCTCCCTGGCCCGCGGCGACAACGTCAAGACCCACCTGCAGGACTTCGCCCGCGCGTACGTCATCCCGGCCGGCTCGGACCAGCGCAGCGCCACCGCGGCGGCCCGGCTGGTGCAGTTCATGCTCGACAACGACCTTGAGGTGCAGCGCGCCTGGCGGCCGTTCAAGCTGGGCCGTACGCACTACGAGGCCGGCACCTACGTCGTCGACATGCGTCAGGCCAAGCGGGGCCTGGCCAGCACCCTGCTCGGGGTCGGGCGGGACGTGACCAACGACTTCAACGCCATGTACGACATCTCGGCCTGGAGTCACGGTCACCTCTGGGGTGCCACCGTGCAGCAGGTGGACGGCAACGTCACCCTGGACGACAAGGCCCTGCGTACGGTCACCGAGGCCCGCGCCACCGGTTCCGTACCGCCGGGCAAGCAGGCCCACTACGGGCTGGTCGTCGACTCCGTGGCCGGCATCCAGGCCGTCAACAAGCTGCTCAACGACGGGGTACGGCTGTCCCGGACCGCCGACGGCACCTTCGTGGTGCCCGGTGACCTGGCCGTCGTCCGTCAGGTCGCCGAGGCGTACGGGGTGGAGTTCATCCGGATGACCCCGCCGCAGGTCCGCAACACCACCCCGGTGTCGAAGACCCGCCTCGGTGTCGCGGCCAACGGTGGTGAGATCTTCGCCCTGCAGCAGATGGGCTTCCAGCCGATCTCGGTGACCCACACCGCCTTCAACAACGGCACCCTGTCCTTCGCCGACTTCGACGCCTTCTTCGTCTCGACGACGTCGTTCAACCCGCTGAGCCTCAACGCCACCCAGGCGGCCGCCTTCAACCAGTGGCTGGCGAACGGCGGCACCATCGTCGGGCGCGGTTCCAGCGGCAAGCAGTTCAACGACCGCGCCGGTCTGCTCGACGTGACCATCGCGGCGGGACGCAGCGACGCCAACGGCATCGTCAAGGTGGTCAACGACCCGGCTTCGCCGATCACCGGTAACGCGCTGCCGACCGCGTTCGTCGACGCACCGCAGTACTTCACCCGCGTCGGTGACGACGTCCGTGTCGACCAGCGCCTGGCCGCCGAGGGCTTCTTCCTCGCCGGGCACTGGGGTGGCCAGGAGGCCGCCGCCGGTCACGCGGTAGTGGTCAGTGGCGTGGCGAAGGGGGCGAACGTGACCCTGTTCGGCACCGAGCCGCTGTTCCGGGCCCACCCCGAGGGCCTGTACCCGCAGGTCGCCGCCGCCCTCTGGCAGTAAGCGATCATCCTGGGCAGTTCCCGCCGGCCTCTCGTGTCGGCGGGAACTGCCCAGAGTAATTCTTGGACAGTTCCCGTTAGCGACTAACGGGAGCTGTCCAAGATTCGTTTGGAGCTGTCGGTGGGAGAGCAGGGTCCGTCGTGCCCTCCGCCACCCCAGCCCGGTTGATCGTGGGCGGCATGATCGATGGTGGCCCCGCCACCGACCTTGGAAATGCCAGTTCGAGGCGCGGGCGAGACGGCTCCGTTACCTGCTGAGTCGACTGTGGAGGACGGCAGCTCACTGGACCACGGGGGAGTGGAAATGGCGGGGTTCCGGCAGGAGGGCACGGCTGATGCAGCCGGGGTGGAGAACTTCCTGCGCTGGTTGATCCATCCGGTGACGGTGGCGGCCACCGCCTTGCTGATCGTCAACGACCATCTGCTGAAGGCGGTCTTTCCCGGCTGGTTGACCGGCAAGCTCAGTGATGTGGCCGGGATGGTGATGACGCCACCCCTGCTGGCCCTGGTGCTGGTCGGTGCCGTTCGACTGTGGGGGTGGTGCAGACCTGCCCTCCGGCGTACGACCGGGGAGTCGGGTCTGCTGGGCGAGGTGCTCGCCGTCGGCGCGATCCTGCTGGTGGGGGTGGGGTTCACGGTGGTGAAGGCCACCGCGACAGGGGCTGCGGTGGCCTCGGCGTGGTGGAGCGTGGTCAACGGCCCGTCCGTGATCCGGGCTGACCTGACGGATCTGCTGGCTCTGCCGGCGCTGGGGCTCGCCTGGTGGACGTGGCGGTCCGCGAGGGCCCGGCCGACCCTTGCCGGTTGGCTGCGGATGGTCGCGGTGCTCGTGGTGTTGCCGATCGCCGGACTGGGCGTCGCGGCCACCTCCGCCCCGCAGCACGACGACGCGATCGCCCTGTACGAGTGGCGCGGTGGGGTGGTCGGCGGGAACGGTAACGCCTACCACGCTGACCGGGAGCCCGACTGGTGGGACATCAGCCCGGACGACGGACTGACCTTCACGGCCCTCAAGGGTGACGATCTCGAACTGTTCCGTAGGCAGGCCCCGCCCGCCGCCTCCGGGCTGGACTGCTCGGCACGGGAGCCCACGCATTGCTTCCGGGTCGTACCGGGTCGGTTGGCGGTGCAGGAGAGCCGGGACGGTGGGGCGACCTGGCGGCTGGCCTGGCAGGTGGACGAGGACGCACGGGCGCGACTCGGCCTGCGGAAGTCCGGCTTGAAGGACCCCGATGAGTACCTGTCGTCCCGTGCCCTGCTGGTGCGGGATCAGGCCGACGGCGGGGTGGTGGTGCTGGTGGCGAACGGCCGGGACGGCTACGCGCGCCGGGACTCCGCCGGCCGCTGGGAACGGATCGGGTTCGGCACCACTGTCGGTGACACCTACCGGATCGAAGCCTCCGCGACGACGATCCCGAGCGTCACCGAGGCGACCGCGATCGCCGGTCGGCGGGTGGCCCTTCCCCTGTCGATAGCCGTGGGCAGCTTCGTGGCTCTGGTCGGCTGCGCCGCCCTGCTGGTGCGACGCGCCGGCCGACAGCGGGTCGCGCTGGTCGTCGTCGCCGGCCTGATGAGCCTGACGGGACTCGTCATATTCATGTCGTACGCGCTGACCGGAACGAACTCGGATGATTCCCTGGGAACGGTCTTCACCCTGGGTGCAGCTTCCGGTTTGTCGGTGCTGCCGGCCGCTGCCCTGGTGTATGCCGTCGCCGTCAGCAGGAGGGCGCTGGGCCTGGCCCGGCGGTCCTGCCTGGCGGGTCTGCTCGCCGGTGGGCTGATCTGGCTGCCGTACCTGCTGCGGCTGCTGACGAACTGGCCGCAGCAGCAGGTGCTCACCGAACTCGTGGTGCTCTTGGCGGCGGGTGTGGCGTTGCTCAGCATCCCGGTGGGGATTCGCCACAGCACCCGTCTCCTCGACCAGCCGGTGCCTGCGACAGCCGGCGGAGCGGAGCAGGGCGGGGGCTAGTCGTACCAGTGGTGGCCGCTCTGCACTGGCCGGGGAAATGGTGTTGCGGCCAGGTCGACGGTAATTATGATCATGGTTCATGACGATCGTGACCACCGAGCGGCTACTCGTGCGGGACTGGACCGATGGGCCGGCGGACCTGGCCCGGCTGTTCGAGATCTACTCCCGGCCGGAGATCGCTCAGTGGCTCGGTGCCGCCTCGGGGTTCCCGTTGACGGATCCGGCGCAGGCGGCCGAGTTGTTGGCGAGGTGGCACCGGCGACACGCAGAGCATGGCAACCGGTACGGCACCTGGGCGATCGAGGTGCGCGAGACCGGCGCGGTGGTCGGCACGGTGATGATCAAGCCACTGCCGGGACGCGACGAGCAGGTGCTCACCGATGACATCGAGGTGGGCTGGCACCTGCACCCGCAGGCCTGGGGCAACGGGTACGCCACCGAAGCCGCTCGCGCCTGCATGGAACGGGAATTCGCCACCGGAACACCGCTGATCCACGCGGTGGTCGCCCCGGGCAACACCGCATCGATGGCGGTGGCCCGTCGGCTCGGTATGACATCCGTCGGTCGCCGCAGCGACTGGTACGGCGGCGCGGAGTTGGAGACCTTCGTCCTGGCCCGCCCGGCGTGACCCGACCACCCGGCATCGGTGAGCAGTCCGTGGTTCCTGCCTCGGTGGCTCCCGTGTCGGTCGCGGAGGCCGAGCGTATCCAGGAACAGTTGCGGCAGCGTCTCGACCTGCACGAACACCTGACCACCGCGCCACGACTGGTGGCCGGCGTCGACGTCTCGTACGACAAATCGTCGCCGCGTGTCGCGGCCGCCGCGGTGGTGTTCGACCTGGCCACCGGCGTCGAGGTGGAGTCGGCCGTGGTGCCCGGCGAGGTGAGCTTCCCGTACGTCCCCGAGCTGCCGACCTTCGGGGTGGCGAAGACCCCCTTCGTCGCCGGGTACGACGAGCCGGGCGAGGACCGGGGCGACTGGTCGCCGCTGCGGGCCGACGGCCAGGTGCTGGGCCGCGTGCTGCGTACCCAGATTGGGGTCAAGCCGGTGTTCGTGTCGGTGGGCCACCGCACCACCCTGGACCAGGCGACCACGCTGACCCTCGACCTGAGCCCGCGCTACCGCCTCCCGGAGGTCATCCGCCGAGCCGACTTCCGCTCCCGCGAAGCCCTCCGCAGGGTCCGTCGTGGTCGTTAGGGCGGTGACAGCGGCCAGGGTCGTCGAGTGGGGCATCGCACCAGACTCGGGTACGCAGGCTTTGGTGGTCTTCTTCGCTGAGGGTGGTTTCGCCGAAGTCGATGACCGTCAGGTGGCCGAGGGAGTCGCGCAGCGCGACTGCGAGGGCGGTGGCCTGGTCGAGGCTGGTCAGTGTGGTGGGCAGGTGGATGATCCAGCCGGGTGCGCTCATCTCGAACCGCGACCGTGGTGGCGGTGGGCGGCCTGGCGGGACTGCCACTGTCGTAGTGCCTGCCGGATGCGTTCGGCTTCGGTGTTGGCGGTGGTCAGTTCGCGGTGCAGACGTTCCATCTCCTCGGCGAGCCGGTTGAGGTAGGCGTACACCTGGGTGGGGTCGAGGCCGCGTAGCCGGGTGTCGAAGCTGGCGGCGCGGACGTGCTGGGGGAGTGGACGTTCCCCGGACAGGTAGATCATGGGCGGGCGGCTTCCTGCTCGGCGAGCATCGTCTGGATCTGCTGGTCGGTGAGGCCGCGTTCGGCGAGGACCCGGCGGCCCCAGCGGTGCAGCCGGCAGGGGTGCGGTGCCCGGTCGTTGCGGCAGCGCGGGCCGTCCGGCCATTCTTGTGCGGCGTGCACGGTGATCGCGCGGAGCGCAAAGGTCACGTCTTCGGCGGTGATGTAGGGCGGTAGCGGAATATCGCCGAGGACATCATCGAGCGATTCCATGATCCTCCCTATTGGCTGATGGTGAGGGTGCCGGGGCGGGCGCCGGGATGAGGATTCGGGGAAGGGCGCCCGCCCCGGTGACCTGCCAGGGGGATCGGCTGGTCATCCACGATGGTCATTTCACCCTTGGCCTGGCGCAATATTTTACGAAAGAATGCGGACCAAGGGATGAGGAGCCTTACGCGACAGCAGCAGAGGAGATGACGTGGACGACTCGGGTAGCACCGTCCCGCGTAGGCAACTCGGCAGGTATTTGAGAGAACTTCGCGAAAACGCGCATGTAACGGTGGTTGCGGCCGCAAAGGAACTGGAATGGTCGACGCCGCGAATCTGGCGGTACGAAACCGGCCAGGTCCCCATGCACCCGAACGACGTGGAGGCCATGTGCCGGGTGTACGGCGCGACCCCGGAGACCATCCAGACCATGCGCGCCCTGGCCCGGGAAACCAAGGCACACGGCTGGTGGCACAGCTACGGGGAGGCCATCGAGGACTGGTTCAAGCTCTACGTCGGCCTGGAGGCCGCCGCTACCAGAATCCGCAAGTACGAGGCCGACCTGATCCCCGGCCTGTTGCAGACGGTCGAGTACATGACCGAGGTCATTGCGACTGACCACCCGCAGATGAGCGCGGCCGAACAGCAGGCCAAGGTGGATGTCCGACTGCGCAGACAACGTCTGCTGGCTCGGGCGGTGCCCCGGGCGCCGTACTACGACGTGATCCTCAGCGAGGCGGTGCTGCGCCGGCCGCTGCGTGACCTGTCAGCCATGGCCCGGCAACTCGACGCGCTGGTGGTGGCCAGCCGACAGCACAACATCAAGATCCGGGTGCTTCCGTTGGCCGCCGGGCTGTTTCGGTCGGCCTTTACGGGCACCTTCACCATGCTCGACTTTCCGACCGACGTGCGGGAGCCGGAGCCGACCACGATCTACATGGACGGTCCGTGCGGCGCGGTTTACCTTGACAAGCCGCATGAAATCCAGACCTACGAGGATGCTTGGCGCTCACTCGGCGAGCGGGCGCTCGATGTTGATGACTCCCGTGAGCTGATCACGGCGATCGCGAAGGAGATGACCCATGAAGCGTGACGGGGTGTGGCGCACGTCGTCCCGGTCGGGTGGTAGCGGTGAATGCGTTGAGGTGGCGGGGTTCGCCGATGGGGTCGGCGTACGCGACAGCAAGGACCGGCAGGGTGCGGAGCTGAGCTTCGCTGCGACGAGCTGGACCAGGTTCGTCGCCGCCACCCGCGCGGGCCGCTTCGCCCCCCGCACCTGAACTCGACGCGGCATGGTTCGGTGCTGGCGATCGCCGGCACCGAACTTGCCGAGCGGCAGGGACCAACATTCAGGCAGCGGGAATCGACGATACGGGTCAGGCGACGTTGAGGTGGATGTTCCCGATACGGGCGACGACATCGAGGTGTCCGCCGAGCCCCGCGACGTAGGCGCGGAGGGTCTCCAGGTTGGTCACTGTGCCGTTCTCGATCTGACTGATGCGTGCCTGCGACAATCCCGCAGCCTCGGCGAGTTGGGCTTGGGTCATGCCGAGCTGCTTCCGGATCTCGGCCAGCTGCGCGCCACTGACCGAGGCGAGCATTTGCTCCCGCATTCGGGTGCGCCGAGCGACCCGTTCGTCGGTGTCCCACTCGGGATCGACGGCTCGGGCCTTGTCCTTCACGTCGCGCCAGTTCCTTGCCTCGCTCATCGCTGCTCTTCCTTCAGCCTTGTCAGATGCTCCTCGAAGCGGGCATCGGCCGTCGCTATGGCGCTTTGGTACCAGCTTTGCCACTGTCCAGACTTGTCGCCAGCGACGAGGACTACTGCCTCCCGGATCGGATCAAACGCGAAGATTATCCGGACCTCGGTGGAACCTGCCGAACCCGGTCGCAGTTCCTTCATGTGGTGGAACATGCTGCCCTTCAAGCGGTCCACCAGCGGGCGGCCCAACGCCGGGCCGTGCTCGACGAGTAGGTCGACAGCCTCGGAGACTAGGTCGGCGGTGGTGGGGTCGGTGCGGCAGAGGTCGAGGAACCATGCCTCGACCTCGGGGTGCAATCTAACTTCCCACACGCCGGAAGTATAAGTCTGGCTTATTGCCTTGGTGTAGCGCCGCTGGACGGTCTTTGCACCGGGGCGGACAGGTTGTGCGATGGCGTGCGGTGCGGGCTGTGCTGGCTAGGCTGCGTTGAGCAAGATGTTCCGCTGAGGGGGCGAGCCCGGATGGCCCAGGCTGCGTACGCGCCCGAACCCGCGTCGGACGCCGACGCCGACGACCGGCCTGCCGGGCCGTCGTTCGACGTGCTGCGGTGGCACGACGAGCCCGTGGACCGCTCAGCTCGCCCTCGACCTGTTGCCGGAGACCAACGGCCCCAAGGTTGAGGTCCTCAGCGGAAGCGTGATCGTGACACCCGACGCCGGTATCGACCATCAGTCGGTCGAACGTGAACTGCCGTACCTGCTGCACCGTGCCGCCCACCGGGCCGGGCTCTGGGTCTATCCGAAGATCAACATCGTCTCCGGCAAGGACCTCTTCATGCCCGATATCGCGGTGTTGACCAGGTCGGGTGGTGGCCGCTCAGCCGTCGACATCGCCACGGCGGTGCTGCTCGGCGAGATCGGGTCTCCGGGTAACCGGCGCAAGGACGTCATCGACCGGCCGCGCGAGTACGCTGCCGCCGGAGTGCCGTTCTTCCTGCGGGTGGACCTACGCAACCGGGTGCCCACCATCGCTCTGCTCGAACTGGTCGACGGCGAGTACCGGCCGTTGGCGGCAGCCGCCGCCGGCACGACCTTCGTGATGAACCGGCCGTTCGCCTTCTCGGTCGACCCGGCGGAGCTGCTCGACGACGAGGAGCCGCAGGAGGTAGACCAGCCCTGAGCTGACTTGCCCGCCCCTGGTAGCTCGTTGTTAACAAGGGGCCCTTCCTCTACCGCAGGCGTTAATAAGGTGCCCTTCCTTCTCGCCCAGCGGGCGTGGGGAAGAATGGGCGGCGTGAGTTCCCCCCGCGATCTTGTGCTGTTGGGTTCTACCGGGTCGATCGGTACCCAGGCCATCGACATCGTGCGGCGCAACCCGGACCGGTTCCGGGTGGTGGCGCTGGGTGCCGGTGGCGGCAATGTAGGGCTGCTCGCCGCCCAGGCCCTCGAACTCGGTGTCGAGGCGGTCGGGGTGGCCAAGGCCTCCGCCGCCCAGGACCTCCAGTTGGCCTTCTACGCCGAGGCGAGTCGGCGGGGCTGGGCCAGCGGCGAGTTCAAACTGCCCAAGATCGTGGCCGGGCCGGACGCGATGACCGAGTTGGCGCAGTGGCCCTGTGACGTCGTACTCAACGGGGTGGTGGGATCCCTCGGGCTGGCGCCGACCCTGGCCGCGCTGCGCGCCGGGCGTACCCTCGCGTTGGCCAACAAGGAGTCCCTCGTTGCCGGCGGCTCGCTGGTCAAGGCCGCGGTGACCCGGCCGGAGCAGATCGTGCCGGTGGATTCGGAGCACACCGCCCTCGCCCAGTGCCTGCGCTCCGGCACCCGGGCCGAGGTGCGCCGGCTGATCGTCACCGCCAGTGGTGGGCCGTTCCGGGGCAGGCGGCGCGACGAGTTGACCTCCGTCACGCCGGAGCAGGCCCTGGCGCACCCGACCTGGAACATGGGGCCGGTCATCACGATCAACTCGGCGACCATGGTCAACAAGGCGCTGGAGGTGATCGAGGCGCACGAGCTGTTCGACGTGCCGTACGCCGACATCACCGTGATGATCCATCCGACCTCGGTGATCCACTCGATGGTGGAGTTCGTCGACGGTTCCACGATCGCCCAGGCCAGCCCGCCGGACATGCGGCTGCCGATCGCCCTCGGCCTCGGCTGGCCGGACCGGGTGCCGGACGCCGCCGCCGCGGTCGACTGGACGACCAGTCACACCTGGGAGTTCGCGCCCCTGGACGACGAGGCGTTCCCGGCGGTGGCCCTGGCCAAGGCGGCCGGGGAGGCCGGGCGCTGCCGGCCGGCGATCTACAACGCGGCCAACGAGGAGTGCGTGGCGGCCTTCGTGGCCGGGCGACTGCCCTTCCTCGGCATCGTCGACACGCTACAGCGGGTGCTGGAGGGGGCTCCCGACTTCGGTGAACCGGGTACCGTCGAGGACGTACTCGAAGCCGAGTCGTGGGCCCGCGCGCACGCGCAGGAGATCATCGCTGCTGCGGTGGAAGGAGCTTGATGTCGTTCGCGTTCGGGGTGGCGCTGTTCGCCCTCGGCATCCTGGTTTCGGTCAGCCTGCACGAGGCCGGCCACATGCTCACCGCCAAGGCCTTCGGCATGAAGGTCACCCGCTACTTCGTCGGCTTCGGCCCGACCATCTTCTCCTTCAAGCGGGGCGAGACCGAGTACGGCCTCAAGGGCATCCCGCTCGGCGGCTTCTGCAAGATCGTCGGGATGACCCCGCAGGACGACGACGTCGAGCCCGGTGACGAGAAGCGGGCCATGTGGCGCTACCCGGTGTGGAAGCGGACCATCGTGATGTCCGCCGGGTCGATCACCCACTTCGGGTTGGCGATCTTCGCGGCCTGGCTGGCGGCGATGACCTTCGGCCTGCCCAACCCGGACTTCCCGCGCGACGAGCAGCAGATCCGGGCCGAGCCCGCGGTGATCGCCATCCAGGACTGCGTCCTGCCGGACACCACCTACCGGGAGTGCGCCGCAGGTGACGCGGCCAGCCCCGCCGGGGCGGCCGGGCTGCGCAACGGCGACCGGATCACCTCGATCAACGGCACCCCGATCAACAACTACGGCGAGCTGCTGACCACCCTGCGGGCCACCACCCCGGGCAGCACCGCCACCATCGGGTACGAGCGGGACGGCCAGCCCGCCACCACGGAGACCACCCTGGCGACCACCAAGCGCCCGCCGATCGACAACCCGGAGGGCCCGGTCACCGAGGTCTCCGCGCTCGGCGTCGGCCTGGTCCTGAGCACCCCGGGCCTGGTCTCCTACGGTCCGGTGGAGGCAGTCGGCGCGACCAGCACCTTCATGGGCGACATGGCGGTGGCCACCGCCCAGGCGTTGCAGCGCCTGCCGGAGAAGATTCCCGCCCTGTGGACCGCCATCACCGGCGGGGAACGCGACATCGACACCCCGATCAGCGTGGTCGGCGCCAGCGTGCTCGGCGGCGAGGCGGTAGCCAACAACGCCTGGGAAATCTTCATCATGCTGTTCATCTCACTGAACTTCTTCATCGGGGTGTTCAACCTGCTGCCGCTGCTGCCCCTGGACGGCGGCCACATCGCCATCGCCTGGTTCGAGCGGGCCCGCTCCTGGGTGTACGCCCTGCTGCGCCGCCCCGACCCGGGCCGCGTCGACTACTTCAAGCTGATGCCCTTCACGTACGTGGTGATCCTGATCGGTGGGGTGTTCACCCTGCTCACGATCACCGCGGACGTCGTCAACCCGATCACCCTCTTCCCAAGGTGAGTGCCTGAAGTGACCGCTGTCAGCCTCGGTATGCCCGCCGTACCGCCGCCGCCGCTGGCCCCCCGCCGGGCCAGTCGCCAGATCATGGTCGGTTCGGTGCCGGTCGGTGGGGGTGCCCCGGTCTCCGTGCAGTCGATGACCACCACCCTGACCGCCGACGTCAACGCCACTCTCCAGCAGATCGCCGAGCTGACCGCCTCCGGCTGCCAGATCGTCCGGGTCGCGGTGCCCAGCCAGGACGACGTGGAGGCGCTGCCGGCGATCGCCCGCAAGTCGCAGATCCCGGTCATCGCCGACATCCACTTCCAGCCGAGGTACGTCTTCGCCGCGATCGACGCCGGCTGCGCGGCGGTACGGGTCAACCCGGGCAACATCCGGCAGTTCGACGACAAGGTCAAGGAGATCGCGGCAGCGGCCTCCGCCGCCGGTACGCCGATCCGGATCGGGGTCAACGCCGGTTCCCTGGACAAGCGGCTGCTCGCCAAGTACGGCAAAGCCACCGCCGAGGCGCTGGTCGAGTCGGCGCTGTGGGAGTGCTCGCTGTTCGAGGAGCACGGCTTCCGGGACATCAAGATCTCGGTCAAGCACAACGACCCGGTGGTGATGATCCGGGCCTACCGACAGCTAGCCGAGCAGTGCGACTATCCCCTGCACCTGGGGGTCACCGAGGCCGGCCCGGCCTTCCAGGGCACCATCAAGTCGGCGGTCGCCTTCGGTGCCCTGCTGGCCGAGGGGATCGGCGACACCATCCGGGTGTCCCTGTCCGCGCCGCCGGTCGAGGAGATCAAGGTCGGCAACCAGATCCTGGAGTCCCTCGGGCTGCGTGAGCGTGGCCTGGAGATCGTCTCCTGCCCCTCCTGCGGGCGGGCCCAGGTGGACGTCTACAAGCTCGCCGAGGAGGTCACCGCCGGTCTGGAAGGGCTGCCGGTGCCGCTGCGGGTGGCCGTGATGGGCTGTGTCGTCAACGGTCCCGGCGAGGCCCGCGAGGCCGACCTGGGTGTCGCCTCCGGCAACGGCAAGGGGCAGATCTTCGTCAAGGGTCAGGTCATCAAGACCGTGCCCGAGGGGCAGATCGTGGAGACCCTCATCGAGGAGGCGCTGCGGCTGGCCGACGAGATGGGCGCCGAACTGCCCGAGGAACTGCGCGGCCTGCTCCCCGGCGCCACCGTCAGCGTCCACTGACCCACCCCACCCCCTGACGTCCCCGCAGGGGCGTCCTCATGATCGTGCTCGATGTGGGATCGAGTGGCTATTCGTCGTGAGAAGGCCACTCGATCCCACATCGAGCTTGCGTCTGGACTGCGGTGTCGGCGGTGGGGTGAGCAGGCGGTCGGCGGTGAGCCCGTCGGGGGTCACTCGGATTCGGCGAGGATGGCGTACAGCTTGCGGCGGGTCTCGTCGAGCACCTGGGCGGCGCGTTCCCGCTGGTCGTCGGTGCCGGTCAGCATCACCTGCCGGAGGGCCTGCATCGCCTGCGTGCCCGCGTGCCGGATGTCGTGCCAACTGTTGACGGTGTCCTCGGCGACCTCCGCCCAGGGTGGTGTCTGGGCCGCCGTCTCGGCCTCGGCGCGCCCCTGTTCGGTGAGGGTGAACCGTTTCCGGCCGCCACCGGACTCCTCGGTGGCGATGATGATCCCCTCGTCCTCCAGGAGTTGCAGGGTCGGGTAGATCGACCCGGGGCTGGGTCGCCAGGCCCCGCCGGTGCGGGAGTCGATCTCCTGGATCATCTCGTAGCCGTGCATCGGACGTTCCACCAGCAGGGCCAGCACGGCGTTGCGGACGTTCGGCCGGCGTCCCCGGCCACGTCCCCGTCCGCCCCGGCCGTGGCCGTGGCCGTGACCAGGCGAGCCGGGCGGGAAGGGCGGGAAGCCCGAGCCGGGCGGGAAGGGCGGGAAGCCGAAGCCCCGCATCCGGGCCTCGGATGACCAAGGTCCGCGTCGATGGAATCTCATCGGGATCACCTCTCTCAGAATCTATCGCTGATGCATCGACGATATATCGGCAACGCAACGGCGACAACTCGTGAGGCACTCAACGGAACGTTCCGTGCCCGCAGCGCTGCCGAGGGTGCTCATGGCGGTTACCGTCCGCCAACACGACTCGGACTGATCTGGCAGGCTGGTAACCGTGCTGACGGCGCCGGTGCGGCAACTGGGGGAGTCGGAGCGTCGTGCGGTCGAACGGCTGCTCGACCTCGACCCGTACGCGGGCGCGCAGGTCGCCGAGCGGGTCGCCGCGCGTGGGCTGGCCTGGTGGCGGGCCGAGGGACGGGTGCTCGGGTACGGCTCCCGTCGGCAGCTCGAATCGGTCTGCTGGCTGGGCGGCAACCTGACCCCGGTGCTGGCCACCCGACAGGCCACGGCCGCCTTCGCCGACCTGCTCGCCGGTGAGGGCCGGATCTGTTCCTCCATCGTGGGTCGGGCCGACGCGGTGCTGGAGTTGTGGGACCGCCTCTGCGACACCTGGGGACCGGCCCGGGACGTACGCCCCAACCAGCCGTTGCTGGTCACGGAGGCTATGCCGACCGTCCCGGCCGACCCGCACGTACGCCTGGTCCGGGGCGCCGAACTCGACCTGCTCTTTCCGGCGGCGGTGGCGATGTACACCGAGGAGGTCGGGGTCTCGCCGCTGGCCGAGGACGCCGGGCGCGGGTACCGCCGCCGGGTCACCGACCTGATCCGGGCCAATCGGGCGTACGCCCGGTTCGTCGACGGTCGGGTGGTCTTCAAAGCCGAACTCGCGGTCGTCACCCGGCACACCGCGCAGATCCAGGGGGTCTGGGTGGCGCCGGAGTGGCGCGGTCGGGGCATCGCCACCGCGGCGATGGCGGCGGTGGTACGCGACGCGCTGCACCGGGTGGCCCCGACGGTCAGCCTGTACGTCAACGACTTCAACCAGCCCGCCCGGCGGGTCTACGAGCGGTGCGGGTTCCGCCCGGTCGGCACCCTGGCCACCGTGTTGTTCTGACGGCGCGGCGAGAGTTGCCCAGCTCACCAGTACCGCTGTGAGGTGGCCCGGATAACGCAAAAATGGGTTGAATCCGGCTGGTCATCCATCGGAGGCTGGAGCCTCCGTTCAGCACACCGGAGGGCCTGACCCGTGCGACTGCTTCGTGATCTGTGGGTCACCTCTCCCCGTCGGATGACCCTGGTGGTCGTCCTGATCGTGCTCGGCGGCGTGGGTCAGGCGGCCACGGCCGCGCTGGCCGGGCCGGTGCTGGTGAACCGGTCCGTCGGCTTCTTCCTGGTGTTGTCGATCGCCCTGGTGGTCGCCGTCCTCAGCGACCTGGTGGTCAGCCTGGTGATGGCCGGGGTGACCGCCGACTGGTCCGCCGACCTGCGGCGTCGGCTGTGTCGGGTGGCGTTGGGGCAGCCCGTGCCCGCCCTGGAGACCACCCCGGTGGGCGAGATGCTCGACCGCATCGACGGTGACGTCTACGACGTGGCCTCCGGGGTACGCGGCCCCGGCATCCGGCTGGCCCAGGCGTTGGCGGTGGGCCTGGTCGCCACAGTGGTCGGGCTGACGGTCTGGTGGCCGGCCGGGCTCGGCATGCTGCTGCTGACCATCCTGCTGGCGGTCACCCTGCGGCGTCCCGCGAGCCGGATCGCCCCGGCCCGGATGAAGGAGGAGGCGGCCTGGTCCGACCTGGCGGCGGTGATGGAGGAGTCCATCCACGGCCAGGACGACGTACGCACCACCCTGGCCCGCCCGTACGTGCTGCGGCTGTACGCCCGCCGGGCCTCCGAGGTGCTCCGCCGGGGCCTGCTGGTCTGGCGGATGGGCGCCCAGGTGAACACGATCGCCGCCGGGGTCACCCGGGTCGGCATCGCCCTGGTGGTGCTGGGCGGAGTGTGGGCGCTGAGCACCGGCCGGGTGGATGGTGCCCGGCTGACGGCGATCTGGCTGCTGGCCCTCTCCCTGGGCATGACTGTCGAACACGTCAGCCGGATGGTGCCCGAGGTGCAGTACGCCCTGGGCGCCTGGGGACGGGTGCAACTGCTCCAGAACGCCGAACAGGAACCCGCCGGCGGGGACCCCCCGGTCGACGGGGACCTGACCATCCGCGGCCTGACCTTCCACTACCCGGCCGGGGCGGACACCGGCCGGGGACCGGCCCTGCGCGACATCGACCTGACCTTCACCCGGGGCCGCTCGTACGCGCTCGTCGGGCGGACCGGCTCGGGCAAGTCGACCCTGGCGAAGGTGCTCACCCGGGCCGTCGAGGTGCCACCGGGCACGGTGCTGCTCGGCGGGCGGGACGTGCTCGACCTGGACGTGGAACAGCTGCGCCGGTGGATCGCGGTGGTGCCGCAGCGTACCGAGATCCTGGCCGGCACCCTCGCCGAGAACGTGGCCCTGTTCGACCCGGAACTGCTCGACGCCGCCGGGCGGGCCCTGCACGAGCTGGGCCTGGCCGGGTGGATCGCCGAACTGCCCGCCGGCCTGGACACCCGGCTCGGCGAGGGTGGGCATGTGCTGTCCGCCGGGCAGGAACAGTTGGTCGCCTTCGCCCGCATCCTGGTCCGCGACCCACATGTGGTGATCCTCGACGAGGCCACCGCCCGACTGGACCCGGTCACCGAGGCCCGGGTGCAGCAGGCCACCGCGCGGCTGCTGCGGGACCGGATCGGCATCGTCATCGCCCACCGGCTCTCCTCCGTACGGGAGTGCGACGAGGTGGTGGTGCTGGCCGACGGCGCGGTGGTGGAGGCCGCCCCGCTGGCCAGCTCGCGCCGCTTCGCCGAGCTGCTGGCCGCCAGCCACACGGGCGGGTACGGCGACGACGCCGCCCTGCTCGTCGAACCCGAGGCCGAACCCGAGGCCGCCCGGGTGCTCGGCGAACCGGCTCTGGTCGGGGCGGTGGTGACGGAGTCGGCTGGACGCGTGCTCACCGGGGCCCCCGCACCCTCCGGTGGTGCCGGATCGTCGACCCCGGGTGTCGAGCGCTCCGCCGACGATCCGGGGCCGGTCGTCGCAGCCGAATCGATCGAGCCGGTCGCGGGCCGCCAGCTCGACGGGGGTACGGCCGGGCCGGGTGTCGAACGCCGGCCGGCCTCCCGGACCCAGACCCTGCGGGAGGTCCTGCGCCTCTGCCTCAACGATCCCCGCTACGGTGTGGCGGCCATCGGGGTCTTCGCCGTACTGGCCATTCTCGGCCTGGACGGCCCGGTCCTGGCCTGGCTCTGGGCCGACGTGGTCGACGGCACCGGGGATCCCTGGCTGCCGGCGTTGGGCATCGCGGTCGGTCTGGTCGTCGCCATCCCGGCCAACTACTGGACCCACCTGTGGTTCCCGGCCTGGTTCACCCGGCAGATGCTGCGGATCAGCGCCCGCCTGGTGCACGGTCAGACCGGTCCGCGGCGGATCAGCCGACACACCCCGGCCGAGGTGGTGGCCCAGGGCGGTGACACCGAACGGGTCGTCCAACTGGCCGACAACATGCTGGACCAGACCGTCGCGGTGATCCTGCTGACCGTGATGACCCTGGTCACCGGCAGCGTGGTGCCGGGGATGTTCTTCCTCGGCACGATGGTGCTGTCCGGGCTGGCCGCCACCGGGTTCGGGCCGCGACTGGAACGGGCGGCCCGCGACACCGTCGCCGCGCGGGCGGCCTTCGCCACCGCCCTGGTGTCCAGCCTGTCGGCGGCCCGGACGATCAAGCTCGCCGGGGCCACCCGGCCGGTGCTGACCCACCTGGCCGACCTCGACACGGTCCGCAGCGACCGGCAACGTCGGGAGATCGCCGTGCAGGTGTGGGCCCGATCCACTCCGGCACTGGCCAGCGGCCTGCTGCCGATCGGGGTCTGGGCGCTGTACCTGGCCGGAAACATCTCCTCCGGAGCGGCGCTGGTCGCGGTCGCCACCCTGGGGGCGGCACGCTGGTTCGCGTGGACCACCGCATCCCTGGTCTCGCAGGTGCCGTCGGCTCGGGTGTGGACGCGCCGGACGGTCGACATGGCCGGGGTCGAGGCGTACTCGGCGCGGATTCCGGGGGTCGATCTCACGGCGGGCACCGCGCCGGCCCCACCGCAGGCTCCGCGTACGCCGCTGCGTCGGCTGGAGTTGACCGGCTTCGGGGTACGGCACACCGACGGCACCGTGGCGGTACGCGATGTCGACCTGACCGTGGCGCGTGGTCAACTCGTGCTGGTCGTCGGACCGGTCGGCTCGGGCAAGTCCTCCCTGCTGCGGGCCCTGGCCGGGATCGCCCCGCACATCGGTCGGTTGACCTGGAACGGCGATCCGGTCACCGAGCCGGAGATGTTCCTGCGCCCCAACCAGGTCGGTTACGTCGGCCAGCTGCCTCGGGTGCTCTCCGGCACGGTCGCCGACAACATCACCCTGGGGCATCCGGTCGACCCCGAGCACGCCGTGGCCACCGCTCAGCTGGAACACGACCTGGCGGCCACCGACAGTGGACTGGGGCTGCTCATCGGGCACAAGGGCACCCGGCTCTCCGGCGGGCAACTCCAGCGCCTGGCGCTGGCCCGGGCGTTGGCACCGCGTACCGAACTGCTGATCGCCGACGACATCTCCAGCGCCCTGGACGTCACCACGGAACTGGACCTGTGGCAGGCGCTACGCGAGCACGGTGTGACCGTCGTGGGGTCCACCTCCAAGCGGGCGGCGCTGGTGCGGGCCGACCATGTGCTGGTGCTCATCGGCGGGGCGGTGGCGGCCCAGGGTCCGTGGCGCGACCTGGAGCGACATTGGGGGCACCTGGCGGGCTGAGCCCGGCGGCATCCGCCGGGCCCGGCCACCCGCCATCAGGTACGGCCTCCCGTCCTCAGACCGCCCGCAGGTACTGCCGGGGCCAGGCGGCCTCGGCACCCAGCTTGGCGGCGGCCTGGTGCGGCCAGTACGGGTTGCGCAGCAGTTCCCGACCGAGCAGCACCAGGTCGGCCTCCCCCTCGGTGATGATCGCCTCGGCCTGCTCCGGCTCGACGATCAGGCCGACCGCTCCGGTGGGCACCCGCGCCTCCCGGCGGACCCGGGCGGCCAGCGGCACCTGGTAGCCCCGGCCGACCGGGATGCTGGCGTTCGGCGAGGCGCCGCCGGAGGAACAGTCGACCAGGTCGACTCCGGCGGCGGCCAACTCGGTGGCCAGCGCCACGCTGTCGTCTACGGTCCAGCCGCCCTCCACCCAGTCGGTGGCCGAGATCCGTACCAGCACCGGCATGTCCTCGCCGACGGCGGCCCGGACCGCCCGGGTGACCTCCAGGGTCAGCCGCATCCGCCCGGCCCGGTCCCCACCCCAGCCGTCGGTGCGGTGGTTGGTCAACGGTGACAGGAACTCGTGCAGCAGGTAGCCGTGTGCGGCGTGCACCTCCACGGCGGCGAAGCCCGCGGCCACGGCCCGGTCGGCCGCCACCGCGAAGGCCCGCACCACGGCGGCGATGCCGGCCTCGTCCAGGGCGGTGGGCATCCGGTACTCCGGCAGGAAGGGCTCGCCGCTGGGCCCCACCGGAGTCCATCCGCCCTCGGCGTCCGGTACCCCACCTCGGCGCGGATCCCCGGGCCGGTAGGTGGAGGCCTTGAAACCGGCGTGCGCCAGTTGCACGACCGGCACCGCCCCGTGGGCGGCCACGAACCGGGTCACCGGACGCCAGGCGTCGACCTGCCGGTCGGACCAGATTCCGGTGTCCTGAGGGCTGATCCGTCCCTCCGGCAGCACCGCGGTCGCCTCGGTCATCACCAGGCCGGCCCCACCGACCGCCCGGGTGCCCAGGTGCACCAGGTGCCAGTCGTGGGGTAGGCCGTCGGGGCCGGCACTGTACTGGCACATGGGCGCCATCGCGATCCGGTTGGGCAGGGTCACCGCGCGTAGGGTCAGGGGTGTGAACAACGCACTCATCACCCCATCCTCTCCCGGCGGTAGGTGCTATCCGGACGGCCGGCCATGGTGTGCTGGAGCACGCGCGAAGGGGTCCTGGCGACCGGCGGCTGCGGGCCCGGTGGCCAGGATCACGGCGGTGGCCACTCCCCAGGAGACGATCACCAGCAGCAGCAGGCGTTCCAGCACCCCGGCCAGCGGCCCCCGGCCGATGAACAGCATGGCCAGGGCGAGGGCACCGGCCAGGGGGAGAGCCGCCGCCAGGCTGATCCTGGCGGTTCGGCGCAGCGGGTTCGCCGCAGCCCGGGACAGCACGATCGCGATCATGGCGAGCACGGTGGCGCCGGCCGCGACGATGCTGACCGCCCCATGCACCAGGTCCGCCACGGTCGCCGCCTCGAACGGCGGCAGCGGGCAGCCGGTGCTACAGGGCACCCCAGCGGACAGGACGGTGGCCAGCGCACCCGCAACGAGCAGCAGCACCGCCACCCGCAACGCCTTGTCCGGCTGTCGCGCCGGTTGGTCGCGCCGGGCCGGGTGGTCGGGCCGCGTCGGGTGGTCGCGCCGCTGTCGGCAGATCGGGTGGCCGCCGGATCCAGCGTGGTGGAGGGCGACGGCGTGGTCGCGTAGGGCGGAGGCGAGGAGCAGCAGTGCGGCGCCGAGGGTGAACAATCCCAGCCGGTAGGTCCAGGCGTACCGGTTGCCGGCCACCCCGGCCTCGCTGACGTACCCGGCCAGGCTCGGACCGGGACCGACGACCACGGCGAGGGTCGCCGCGATCGCGCCGGCGAGTACGCAGACGGCCGCACCGGTGGCGCGGGGCTCAGCCACGTCCGTGCGGCGTCATCCAGCCGTGCAGGTCCGGGCCGAGCGGCACGACGCCACTCGGGTTGATCTCGTGGTGGGTGGCGTAGTAGTGCCGCTTGATGTGGTCGAAGTCGACGGTCTCCCCGAAACCGGGGGTGGTGAACAGATCCCGGGCGTACGCCCACAGCACCGGCATCTCGGTCAGCTTCTGCCGGTTGCACTTGAAGTGCCCGTGGTACGCCACGTCGAAGCGGACCAGGGTGGTGAACAGCCGGATGTCCGCCTCGGTGATCGTGTCGCCCATCAGGTACCGCTGGTCGGTCAGCCGCTGCGACAGCGCGTCCAGCCGGTCGAACAGGGCCCGGTACGCCTCCTCGTACGCCTGCCGGGAGGTGGCGAAACCGCACCGGTACACGCCGTTGTTGACGTCGCGGTGGATCTCGGCCATCAGCCGGTCCATCTCCGGGCGCAGCGGCACCGGGTAGAGGTCCGGGGCGTCCGGTGCGTGCAGCCGTCGCCACTCGGTGGACAGATCCAGGGTGAGCTGCGGGTAGTCGTTGGTGACCACCCGCCCGGTGTGGGTGTCGACCAGCGCCGGCACGGTGATCCGGCCGGTGTAGTCGGGGTCGGTGGCCAGGTACGCCTCGGAGAGGAAACCGATGCCCAGCACGGGGTCGAAGCCGTCCGGGTCGAGAGCGAACCGCCAGCCCCGCTCGTCCCGGATCGGATCGACCGTGCCCAGGGAGATGACCTGGTCCAGCCCCAGCAGATTGCGCACGATCAGGGCCCGGTGTGCCCAGGGGCAGGCCCGGCACCAGATCAGCCGGTACCGGCCGGGCTCCAGGGGCCACCGGCCGTGGGCGTCCGGGCCGCCACCGGGGGGTGAACTGGAATGTGGGGTGACCCGCCCGGTGAACCGGTTGGATTGGCGGATGAAGGCACCGGCCTGGCTGGTCTCCGCGTCGAACTGGGCTCTTGCCATGCCGACAAACCTATCCGGCCCGGTCGGCGATATCCTGGCGGCCGAAGCTGCCCTTGATCCGGTGGCTGCTTCCTACCCCCGCCTTCCCACCCCCGAAGGATCTGCGATGACGGTGGCATACCTGGTGGCCGGTGTCCGCACCCCGATCGGCCGGTACGCCGGTGCGCTCGCGGGCGTACGCCCCGACGACCTGGCCGCGCACGTTATCCGTGAACTGGTCGCCCGGCACCCGTCGGTGGACTGGTCCCGGACCGACGACGTGGTGTTCGGCTGCGCCAACCAGGCCGGCGAGGACAACCGCAACGTGGCCCGGATGGCGGCGCTGCTCGGCGGGCTGCCGGAGCAGGTGTCCGGCAGCACGGTCAACCGGCTCTGCGGCTCCGGCCTCGACGCGCTGGCCTCGGCCGCGCGGGCGATCGTCGCCGGGGAGGCCGACCTGGTCGTGGCCGGCGGGGTGGAGAGCATGAGTCGGGCACCCTTCGTCATGCCGAAGGCCACCAGCGCCTTCTCCCGCGCCGCCGAGGTGTACGACACCACTATCGGTTGGCGGCTGGTCAACCCGCTGATGGAGCAGGGCTGGGGGGTCGACTCGATGCCGGAGACGGCGGAAAACGTCGCTGTCGAGTTCGGGGTGGACCGGCTGGCCCAGGACGAGTTCGCGTACCGCTCGCAGCTGCGTGCCGCCAAGGCGCAGGCCGACGGCCGACTGGCCGAGGAGATCGTGCCGGTGACCGTGCCGGCCGGTCGGCGGGAGACCCGGCTGGTCGGGCTGGACGAGCACCCCCGGCAGACCTCGATGGAGAAGCTGGGCGCGCTGCCCACCCCCTTCCGTACCGGCGGCACGGTGACCGCCGGCAACTCCTCCGGGGTCAACGACGGTGCGGTGGCGCTGCTGGTCGCCTCGCAGCGGGCCGTCGAGGAGTACGGTCTCACTCCGCTGGCCCGGGTGGTCGGCACGGCGACCGCCGGGGTGCCTCCACGGATCATGGGTATCGGTCCGGTGCCGGCGACCCAGCGGTTGCTTGAGCGCCAGGGCCTGACCGTGGCCGACCTGGACGTGATCGAGTTGAACGAGGCGTTCGCCGCCCAGGCCGTGGCGGTGCTGCGGGAGTTGGGGCTGTCCGAGGACGCCGAGCACGTCAACCCCAACGGTGGCGCCATCGCGCTGGGTCACCCCCTGGGTGCCAGCGGGGCCCGGCTCGCGCTGACGGCCGCCCTGGAGCTGCGTCGTCGCGGCGGCCGGCGGGCCCTGGCCACCATGTGCGTGGGCGTGGGGCAGGGCATCGCCCTGCTGCTGGAAGCCGCCTGACCCGCCGCCTGACCCCGCCCGGGTGCATCCCGGGCGGGTCAGGGTCCGCCGGCGACAAAGAGCGTTGTGGATCTCCCAGGGTGTGCCGCGCGGCCCTAGAGTAGTCAGCGTCACTTGATCCGTGGCGAGGACTTGGGGTAACCAGTGCAGCAGCCGGACGGACCACCCATCGAGATCGACCTCTCCCGGCCCAGTGCGGCCCGGGTGTACGACTACTTCCTGGGCGGCGCCCACAATTTCGAGATCGACCGACAGCTGGCCGATCAGATAGCGGCCATGACCCCGAACCTGCCGGCCACCATGCGGGCGGGTCGGGAGTTCCTGCGCCGGGCCGTACGGGTGCTGCTCGACGCCGGCATCGACCAGTTCCTCGACATCGGCTCGGGCATCCCCACTGTCGGCAACGTGCACGAGGTCGCCCAGGCCGCCAACCCGAAGGCCCGGGTGGTGTATGTCGACATCGACCCGGTGGCGGTGGCCCACAGTCGGGAGTTGCTGGCCGACAACGAGCTGACCGGGGTCATCCACGCCGACCTGCGCGAGCCGGAGCGGATCCTGGCCGAGGCAGGCAGGTTGCAGCTGCTCGACTTCGGTCGACCGATGGGCATCCTGCTGGCCGGAGTGGTGCACTTCGTTCCCGACGCCGACCGTCCCGCCGACATCCTGGCCACCCTGCGTGCCGCCGCCGCACCCGGCAGCCACCTGGTGATCTCGCACTCCACCTTCGAGGACCAGCCTCAGGAGATGCTGGACGCGCAGCGGCTTTCCGCGCGGACCAGCACCGAGATCACCCTCCGCTCCCGGGCGGAGATCACCGGCTTCTTCGGTGACTGGACGATCCTCGAACCGGGTGTGGTGCACATGGAGTTGTGGCGCCCGGACTCACCCGCCGAGGTCGTGGCCGAGGCGCAGCGCTTCGGCGCCTTCGGTGCGGTGGCCCGCCACGACCGCACCGCAAAGTGATCTGATGTCGGCCGTCGACGCCGGCGGAGGGCGTGCCGTCGACCCGGTCGGTGCGCAGAGCTACGCGAGCGAGTGGGCACAGGAGGTACGCCGCCAGGGCTTCATGCCGATGAGCGCGGCCGACACCCAGCGGCTGCTGCTGTCGTACACCCTGCGGCTGGCCGAGGCGTTGCTGGCGGCCGAGGAGGTGGCCTCGGCGGTGGCGGAGGAGGTCGGCCAGGCCCTGGTGGAGGCGCACCTGACCGAGCCGGGGGTCATCGAGTGGGCGGTGCGTTCGGTCGCGGACCGGCTGCCCGACCAGGTGCTGGGCGGGGCGACCGGGCTCGACGACCGGATCGCGGCGATGCAGGGTGGCCTGGCGGCCGGCTTCGCCCGGGCACTGCGCAACCGCACCTTCGTGCAGCAGGAGCGGATCGCACGGTCGGCCTGGCAGGCCCGCGACAACGTCGAGCAGGCGTTGCGGGACAGTGAGGCCCGATTCCGGGCGGTCTTCCGGGGTGCGGCCATCGGCATCGGCATCGCCGACGTGGACGGGCAGATCATCGACGTCAACCAGCCCTTCGCCGACATGCTCGGCTATTCCATCGAGGAACTGCGGCGCCTCAACGTGGCGGAACTGTTCCACCGCGACGACGCACCCGACATGTGGGAGTTGTACCGGGAACTGGTCGAGGGCAAGCATGACGCCGTCCGGGTGGAGAAGCGCTACCACCGCAAGGACGGCAGCTCCGTCTGGACGGACCTGGCGGTCTCCCTGATCCGGCACGAGGACGGCCGCCCCCGGTTCACCGTCGCGGTGGCGGAGGACATCACTCAGCGCTACGAACTCCAACGTCGACTGCGGTTCCAGGCGCTGCACGACCCCCTCACCGAACTACCCAACCGGACCCTGTTCTTCGAGACCCTGAGCCGCCTGCTGGACACCTCGGGCCGGGTCGGGGTCTGCTTTCTCGACCTGGACGGCTTCAAGGCGATCAACGACAGCCTCGGGCACGACCTCGGCGACCGGCTGCTCATGACGATCGCCCGGCGGCTGGCCGGATGTGTGGCCGAGCACGGCTACCTGGTCGCCCGGATGGGCGGGGACGAATTCGTCATCCTGGTCGACGGGGACGCCGGTGTCGACGACATGATCGCGGTGGCCGAGCTGGCACTGGCCGCGGTCGCCGCCCCGGTGTTCATCGACGACCAGCAACTGATGGTCTCGGCAAGCGTCGGCATCGTCGGCTCGGACCTGGTCGGCACCAGCCCCTCCGAGCTGATGAAGGCCGCCGACACCACCCTGTACTGGGCCAAGGAGCAGGGTCGGGGCCGCTGGGCGGTGTACGACCCGGAGCGCAGTGCCCGGGACATCGCCCGCTCAGCCCTGGTCGCCGGACTTCCGGTGGCGCTGGACCGGGACGAGTTCGTGTTGCACTACCAGCCGATCGTTTCGCTGCTGGACGGTCGGATGCTGGCGGTCGAGGCGCTGGTCCGCTGGCAGCACCCCGAGCTGGGTCTGATCGGCCCGGACATGTTCATCGGGTTGGCCGAGGAGACCGGCCTGATCGTCCGGCTGGGGGAGTGGGTGCTGCGGCAGGCGTGCCGGGACGCCTACCGGTGGCATGTCGACTTCCCCGAGGCGCGGCTGGTGGTCAGCGTCAACCTGGCGGCCCGGCAGGCCGACGCTCCGGTGATCGTGGACACGGTGGCGGACGCCCTGGCCAGCAGCGGACTGCCGGCGGACCTGCTGCAACTGGAGTTGACCGAGAGCGCCGTGATGGGCTCCGGCGGTGAGCCGTTGCGGACCCTGCACCGGTTGGCCGCCCTCGGGGTCCGGCTGGCCGTCGACGACTTCGGTACCGGCTACTCGAACCTGGCGTACCTGCGGCGGCTGCCGATCACCTGCCTGAAACTGGCCGCCCCCTTCGTCGAGGGCATCCGGGGTGACGAGCCGGACGCCGCCGACCACCGTGACGAACGCATCGTCGACGCCCTGGTGCGGTTGGCCCACGCCCTGGAACTCTGGGTGACCGCCGAGGCGGTGGAGACCGAGGCCCAGGCCGAACGGCTGCGGGCGCTACGCTGCGACTCCGCGCAGGGCCGCCTGTTCGGCTGCCCGGCACCCGCCGAGACCATCTCCACCCGCCTGGCCGGCGGGTAAATAACGCGATCGGAGGGGAGCCGGCGTGAGCCTGACAGAAACCGGCGCTCTGATATCGGTGATCACCGCGCTGGCCATCCTCGCCGGACTGGCCGGGGTGGTGGTGCCCGGCCTGCCGGCCCTGCCGCTGTGCTGGGGCGGCGTACTCGTGTGGGCACTGTTCGGGGAGGCCGGCGCCGGCCGCTGGTTGGTACTTGCGGCGGCCACCGTGGTGGCCCTGGGCGGCACCGTGGTCAAGTACGCCTGGCCCGGCCGCAACCTCAAACGGGCCGGGGTACCCACGGCCACCCTGCTGGTCGGGGCCCTGCTCGGTCTGGTCGGCTTCTTCGTCATCCCGGTCGTCGGGCTGGTCATCGGCTTCGTCGGCGGCATCTTCCTGATGGAACGACTGCGGCTGGGCGACACCGGGCTGGCCTGGCCCGCCACCAAACAGGCCGTCGCCGCGGCGGGCCTGGCGATGCTGATCGAGTTCCTGGCCGGGGTGGTGATCGGCGCACTCTGGGTGGCCGGTCTGGTCATGGCCTGAGCGTCGGACTATTGAGGACCGAGGCGGCGCGGGGCGGGTGTCAGGGTAGGGCGCTACGCCGTACCCGAGAGAGAGGTGACGTTCCCCGCGCCGCCGCGGCTGCCGGGCGTGCCGAGCGCCCGGGTCGGCCCGTCGCGATCGGGCCTGGTCACAAGCCCAAGAATGGGGTACGCCGCAGCACTCGGCAACGCAATTGTGTGGCCCCTCAGCGTCCGGAGGTGCCACCGAGGACGCCGCGCTGCTGGAACTGATGTTCGCCACCCTGACCAACGGCAACCTGGTCCCGCCGGGACTGGCCGCGGGTCTCGTGGACAGGGCGGTCGACCAGTTCATCCGAGGGTCGCGAACCGACTAGACGGCGCCGCCGGCGGCGAGCGCCCGAGTGCCGCCCGCTGTGGCGATCGGCGGTGACTCAGGCGGAAACCTGGCCAGGGGTGGAGGGGACCTGGCGCAAGGCCCGGATTGCCAGCACCGCCAGGGGTACGCCCACCGTGAGCACAGCGACGATCTCCACGGAGGCGATCGTGGTGAGTGTGGTCCGCTGTGCCTGACCCTGGTAGTCGGGCAGAGTCACGGTTCGCAGGGCTAGCGCGGTTGCGGCGAGCAGGGTGAAGGCCAGGGACCACGGCAGGGTGCCCGCCCGCTGACGGGTCACGCGAACGGTCAGATGGACCAGCATGGCGACGGTGACCGCCACGCACCACAGGCCCGGCCAGTCCAGCAGCCGCAGCGCCGGCGCGAATGCCTGGACGGCGAACAACGGCAGGGCGACGAGAATGATGCCGGTCGGCAGCGCGAGGAGCCAGGGCCGCCGCGACACAGGCGGGCCGTCATGGCGGAAGGCCGCCATGGCGAGCAGCAGAAGGACGTCGACGAGCCGCATCGCCCACGGCGACACGGACAGCGGTACCTCGCCCGCGACCTGCGCCACGGCGGTGGTGATGGCGGGAGGCACGACGGCGAACAGGGCGACCGCCTGGGCCACCCGCCGGTACCCGAGGACCAGCGCCAGATAGGCCGGCAGCCAGGCGTAGCCGGCCAGGTTCCAGGTGGTGTTCCAGATGCTCGACGGCGCGCTGAGTGCCAGATCGGAGGGGGGCGCCGGCAACCCGGTGAGCTTCCCCGAGTACCACAGCGCGACGGCGACACTTGCGGTGACCATCACGGCGTGGGTCAACATCGCCATCAGGGTCGCCAGTCGCACGGCCTGGCCCCAGGCGTACGAGCGGGGTGAAGCTTCTGCCAGGCGCAGCCGGACGGCGAGCGCCACGATGCTGGCGGCCTCCGACAGGCTCGGCCGGCCGTAGTCGGCGAGGTACGCGGTGGTCTCGGGGTCGCCGGTGTCCATGCTTTCCAGGAAGGCGGCGACCATGTCGTCTTCCCACTCCTGCCGGTAGGCGGCGGGCAGCAGGCGTAACAGGCGACGGTAGCGCTCCTCCAGCCGGCTCACGACGAGGTCCCCGTGATCGGGCTCCGCTGCTCGTGCAACCGGGTCGAGGCGAGGCGGGCGTTGGCGGCCAGCCGGTGCGCCTCCGTGGCGAGGGCGGCGCGGCCCTGCTCGGTGACCCGGTAGTACCGGCGCAACCGCCCCTGCCAGGCCTCCTCGCGGTCCAGCTCGACCAGGCCGTCACCGACGAGTCGATCGAGGACCCCGTACAGGGAACCGATCTTGAGCTGCACCCGCCCCTGGGACAGGTCCGCGACCTCCGAGACGATCCCGTAGCCGTGGCGTGGAGTGTCGAGCAGCGCGGTGAGGATGAAGAAGGCCGGTTCGGTCATCGCCCGAGAACTCATCCTCCTAATATAGTGGATGACAAGATATCCTGTACGAGCAGAGCGGCGTCGCGGCGGTAGCGCACCGAACGGGCGTACGCAGGAACCGACGGCAGGGGAGTGGTCATGGGTGACGGTGACGCGGACGCCGGAGACTTCGGCGGACCGGACTTCGCTCCGGTGATACCGGCGGTGGAGAGCAGTGCCTTCGGCGCCCCGCCCGCCAGCCGTGCGGCGATCGTCCTCGGTCCCGGATTCCGTGGTCATGTCGTCCTGACCGCCTCCGATCCGAGGCCCGCCGCCCAGCCGGCAGGCGAAGATCCTGGCGCCTAACGCACAGGCTCCAGCACCACGACGGGAATTCGACGGGTGGTCTTCTGCTCGTAGTCGGCGAAGAACGGGTACGCGGCCTTCTGGGCGCTCCAGATCCGCTCCCGCTCGTCTTCGGCGGCGACTCGGGCGACCAACTCGACCGTCTCCGTGCCGATCTCCGCCTGCACCCGGGGGTGGGCGAGCAGGTTGTGATACCAGTCGGGACTGGTGGGCGCGCCCGCCTTGGAGGCGAACACGGCGTAGCCGTCATCCACCCGCTGGTACATCACCGGGTGCACGCGCGGTAGGCCGCTCTTGGCGCCGACCGTGTGCAACAACAACAGCGGCTGGCCCGCGAAATGGCCGCCCACCTGCCCGCCGTTGGCCCGAAACTCGGCGATGATCTTGTCGTTCCAGTCGCCCACATCGTCTCCTCAGTGCACAGTCGACTCGCCACCACAATCCTGACAGTTCCGCCCCAGCCCCAACAGAACCAACCCGACCACCAATCCCCCCACCCCACCCCACCCCACCCCACCCCACCCCGTTCCCTCTGCGTTGATCATGAGGTTGGCGGCAGTGCAGAGATCAACAACTGCCGCCAACCTCATGATCAACGCGGATCTTTGGTGGGTGGGTGAGGGTGTGGTCAGGTGGGGGCGGTGGTCTGGCCCAGGCCGAGGCGGCGGGCTGCCTGGCCCAGGGCCTGGGCCAGGCGGGAGGGCAGCGAATCCGGGGCGGGGATCTGCACCGGACGCACCCGCCCGTTGTGCAGTGCGGTGAACCGCCAGCCCTGGTCGGTGCGTACGGCGACGAGGGTCTGGCGGGACAGGCGTCGCTTGGGCAGCCTGGCGCGCCAGGGCATCAGCACCGACGCGGTGCCGTGGACGATCGCCACCCCGTCGGTGACGTACCGGATCGACTCGATCTCGCCGACGAGTGCGGAGCCGGCGAGCACCCCGCGGAAGAGTCGGTCGTGTGCCTCCTGCATGCCCCGGCGACCGACGGCACGGGTTCCGTCGTAGGAGACGTAGTCGGAGTCGTCGGTGAAGCAGGCTCCGTAGGCGGCGGCGTCGTTGTCCGTCCAGGCCTGCACGAGCCGATCGAACAGGTCGCGGATCTGGCGGTCGTCCATGGTCATCTCGCCCCCGTAGGCTAGTATCGATTCGATCATAAGACATTACGATTGTAGAAGGTTTCGAGTGTCGAAAGATGGCCTCATCCGGGACGTGGCGATGCGGCTGCGGCTGCTTCAGCAGAGCTTCGACGCCTTCGACGAGGCCGCCGCCGCTCGGCTCGGGCTCAACCGCACCGACCTGCGCGCGATGGATCTCGTCCTCGCCAACGACGGGCCGCTGTCCGCCGGGGAACTCACCCGCGCCCTCAAGATCAGCCCGGCGGCGACCACCACCGTCATCGACCGGCTGGAACGGGCCGGCCTGGTCGCCCGTACCCGGGACGCCGGGAACCGGCGGCGGGTCCTGGTCAGCGGCACGGACCTCGCCCGCGCGATAGAACAGGAGATCTATCTACCCGTCGGCGAGGCCGGTGCCCAGGCCCTCGGCGGGTACAGCGAGGACCAACTCGCCACGATTCTCGACTTCCTGGAGACCGCCCGTCAGGTGCAGGAAACCCAGACCGCCCGGGTCAGCACGAGCCCCGCACCACCGTCGGACCGCTGATCCGCACCAGCGTCGGTGGTCAGGCCACAAGCAGTCGGAGGCCGAGTTCCGCAGCGTCGAGGGGCGGTAGACGTGCAGCGGTCAGCCCACGGGGCCGATCTGCTTGGCGAAGGTGACGAAGGCCTGCCACGACGACGGCGTGAGGTGCAGGGTGCCGCCCGTACGGTCCTTGGTGTCCCGGACCAGCACCACCCCCGACAGATTGTCGGCAACCTCGACACACGACCCGCCGTTACCGCCGGACCTGGTCGACTTCCGCCACCGCGCGGCCATCATGTCCATGACTTCGCCACTTCCTTGATCAGCTCCAACGACTGGCGGCGGGGGAGCGCCTCGTTCCGCACGATCTCCCACGTCTTCGCCAGCTTAGCGATGTCGGCAGGTGCGTCGATGATCTGTGCGGTGAGCTGGTTGTCGGCATGTGCGGTTCGGGTGCCGTCCGGCAGCTCGGCGATGATGAACTGACCAGCCAGTCCCAGATACATGCCGGCATCCGAAGGCACGACGTGTACCTGGATGTGCTCCCGCCGCGCCTGCTCGGCCAGGTGATCGAGTTGTTCCGCCATCAGGCCCGGCTGGTCGAGCACCGGTCGCCGGAGGATGGCCTCGTCCAACACGGCGATGAACTGTGGCGGGTGCTCACGTTCGAGGATCAGTTGCCGCTCCAACCGGGAGGTCACCGCCTTGTCCACCTCGGGCGGACTGAACCGGCCGCCGATCAGGGTGGCGCGTGCGTATCGCTCGGTCTGAAGCAAACCGGGAACGTAGGCCAGCTCGAACCATCGCAGGGTGGTCGCCTCCCGCTCGAACTCGATCCACTCCCGCAGCCAGGGTGGGTCGGTATCGAGTTGGCCCAGTTCCCGAAGCATCCGGGCGAAGCGTTCACCGGTGTGGTGCTGAGCGTCGATGGCCTTCATGTAGTCCTTGGTGGGAGGACGACCACCGGTTTCCACCGAACTGACGTGTGAACCGGAGTAGCCGATGCTTCGACCGAACTCATCCTGACTCAGCCCGAGTGCGGTCCGGAACATGCGTAGCTCGCCCAGCACGTAATCCGTGGCACTTCCCATCAATCCCCCAACCTCTGCCCAGTGTCGACGGTGGGCTGCTCGCTGCTGCCCGATCACCCCGCTGAACTGCGCGAATGCCCCGAGCGCGTATCGACAGTAGTGCCGTGGTCACCAGACTGTCACCACTGCGGGCTTGCTCTGTCGGGATCGGCGGTGGGGTGGGCTCCTGCGCGGGGTCGCCCTGCTTCGGCCGGGCGGCCCCCTCCAAAGCCGAGAGGGGTTGCCATGTCTGTTGGTTCGCGTCTGTTCGCCGTACCTTGTCTTGGGGTTGTCAACGACGCCGCAGGCCGCAGACGGTGGGTGCGTTGATGGGGCGACGGGTGATTCCCCACGTCGCGATGCGTCCGCTCTGGCGGTGCCGCAACTGCGGCGCGGAGTGGCCCTGTCAGCCGGCCCGGCTGGCCCTGCTGATGGAGTACCGCAAGGACCGGCTCGGACTGCTGCTCTACCTGGGTGGGCTGATGGTCCAGGCCCGGGATCAGCTCGCCCAGCTCAACCCCGAGCACACCCCGGATCTGTACGACCGCTTTCTCGGCTGGGCGCGGCGCCGCGATCGGAGGTGAGCGGTGGTCGGTTTGTCAGGGCAGGGGATCGGGGTACGAGCGGAGCGGCCCATTGACGGTCATCGGCTCGGCCGGTAGACCTTGGTGATGGAGGCGCGCCGATGAGGAGAGCCCCGCTCACGCTGGAACAACTGCGGGTCGCCGTCGCCGAGGGCGAGATCGACACGGTGGCCTTGGCGCTCGTCGACATGCAGGGGCGATTGCAGGGCAAACGGTTCCACGCCCCGTACTTCCTCGATCAGGTGGTGGCCCACGGCAGCGAGGGGTGCAACTACCTGCTGGCCGTGGATGTCGACATGAACACGGTCGACGGGTACGCGATGTCGAGCTGGGAACGCGGCTACGGCGACTTGGTGATGAAGCCGGACTTCGACACCCTGCGCCGGGTGCCCTGGCAGCCCGGCACCGCCATGCTCCTGGCCGACCTGGAGTGGCCCGATGGCGCCGGTCCGGTGGTCGCCTCGCCCCGGCAGATCCTGCGCGGTCAGCTGGACCGCCTGGCCGCGCACGGGCTGACCGCGTACGCCGGCACGGAGTTGGAGTTCGTGCTGTTCCGTGACTCGTACGAGCAGGCGCTGGCGCGTGGCTACCGGGACCTGACCCCGGCCAACCAGTACAACGTGGACTATTCGCTGCTGGGTACCGCCCGGGTGGAGCCGCTGCTGCGGCGCATCCGCAACCAGATGGCCGGGGCCGGGCTGACCCCGGAGAGCGCGAAGGGCGAGTGCAACCTGGGCCAGCACGAGATCGCCTTCCGGTACGACGCGGCGGTGGCCTGCGCCGACCACCATGTGATCTACAAGAACGGGGCCAAGGAGATCGCCGCCCAGGAGGGCATGTCGATCACCTTCATGGCCAAGCCGAACGCCCGGGAGGGCAACTCCTGCCACATCCACTTCTCGCTGCGGGACGCCTCCGGCGCCTCGGCGATGCTCGGCGACGGCCCGGCACATCTGAGTGTCACCGGGCAGCGGGTGCTCGCCGGACTGCTCGCCACCATGCGTGAGCTGAGTCTGTTCTTCGCCCCGAACGTCAACTCCTACAAGCGGTACCAGCCGGGCTCGTTCGCGCCGACCGCCCTGCGCTGGGGCACGGACAATCGCACCTGCGCCCTGCGCCTGGTGGGGCACGGCCAGGGGATGCGGGTGGAGAACCGGGTGCCCGGCGCCGACGTGAACCCCTACCTGGCGATCGCGGCGCTGGTGGCGGGCGCGGTGCACGGCATCGAGCAGGAGTTGGACCTGGAGCACGAGTGCACCGGCAACGCCTACGACGACGACGATGCCGACCGGGTCCCCGGCACCCTCCGCGACGCCCTGACTCTGTGGGAGTCCTCCACCGCGGCCCGCGACGCCTTCGGCGCCGAGGTGGTAGCCCACTACGCCAACATGGCCCGCGTCGAACTGTCCGCCTTCGACGCCGCCGTCACCGACTGGGAACTGACCCGTGGCTTCGAACGCCTCTGACCCTGCCCCGCCCCACTCCTTCCGCCGCGATCTTGCACTTTGTGTCGCTGATTTACAGTGGTTAGCGGCTTTTGTCCCGACCAAAAGTGCAAGATCGACGGGCTGGGGTGGGCGGGTTGAGGGCGGGGCGGGGTGGGAGAGAAGGGGGTAGGCGTGGGGGTGGTGTGGGATCCGGCGCGGGGGGTGGTGTTGGCGGAGGTTGCGCAGTGTTCGGTGGCGGAGGTGGATGCGGCGGTCGAGCGGGCGGGGCGGGCGTTCGACCGGTGGCGGGGGGTGGCGCCGGGGGAGCGGGCGCGGATTCTGCGGCGGTTCGCGGGGGTGGTGGATGCGCATCTGGAGGAACTTGCCGGGTTGGAGGTGCGCAATGCGGGGCACACCATCGGCAATGCCCGCTGGGAGGCGGGCAATGTGCGGGACGTGCTCGACTACTACGCCGGTGCCCCGGAGCGGCTGACCGGACGGCAGATCCCGGTGCCCGGTGGGCTGGACGTCACCTTCCACGAGCCGCTGGGGGTGGTCGGGGTGATCGTGCCCTGGAACTTCCCGATGCCCATCGCCGCCTGGGGCTTCGCCCCGGCCCTGGCCGCCGGCAACACCGTGGTGCTCAAACCGGCCGAGTGGACCCCGCTGACCGCGCTGCGGCTGGCCGAGCTGGCACTGGAGGCGGGCCTGCCCGAAGGGGTGTTCACCGTACTGCCCGGTCGGGGTGAGGTGGTCGGCGAACGGTTCGTCACCCACCCGGCCGTACGCAAGATCGTCTTTACCGGCTCCACGGAGGTCGGCACCAAGATCATGGCCGGTTGCGCGGCCCAGGTGAAGCGGCTGACCCTGGAACTGGGTGGCAAGTCGGCGAATGTGATCTTCGCCGACGCGGACCTGGAGCGGGCGGCGGCCACCGCGCCGTACGCCGTCTTCGACAACGCCGGCCAGGACTGCTGCGCCCGCTCCCGGCTGTTGGTGCAGCGGTCGGTCCACGACCGCTTCCTCGAACTCCTCGAACCGGCGGTACGGGCCTTCCGGGTCGGTGACCCGGCCGCCGAGGACACCGAGATGGGCCCACTGATCTCGGCGGGACACCGCGACCGGGTCGCCGGGCACGTCGAGGACGCCCGGGTCGCCTTCACCGGCGGATGCCCGACCGGCCCCGGCTACTGGTACCCCCCGACGGTGCTGTTCGCCGACTCGCCCGCCGACCCGCACTGGCGTGCGGAGATCTTCGGTCCGGTGGTCTCGGTGCTCCCCTTCGAGGACGAGGCGGACGCCATCCGGTTGGCCAACGACACCGAGTACGGCCTGTCCGGCTCGATCTGGACCCGGAACGTGGGCCGGGCGTTGCGGGTGGCCCGGGCGATCGAGGCGGGCAACCTCAGCGTCAACTCGCACTCCTCGGTGCGGTACTGGACACCCTTCGGCGGCATGAAGCGTTCCGGGCTGGGGCGGGAGTTGGGACCCGACGCCCTGCACGCCTTCACCGAGGTCAAGAACGTGTTCATCAGTACGGAGGAGTGAGTATGCCGGGACGGTTGCAGGATCGGGTCGCCGTGGTCACCGGAGCGGCCAGCGGGATCGGGCTGGCCACGGTACGCCGGTTCGCCGCCGAGGGGGCGAAGGTGGTCTGTGTCGACATCGACACCGAGGCCGGTCGCCGGGCCGCCGAGGAGGTCGACGGCAGCTTCGTGGCGGCCGACGTGGCCGACGAGTCGGCGGTGCAGGCCCTCTTCGACGGAGTGGTCGATCGGTACGGTCGGGTGGACATCGCCTTCAACAACGCCGGCATCTCCCCGCCGGAGGACGACTCGATCCTGGAGACCGGCCTGGATGCCTGGGAACGGGTGCTGCGGGTCAACACCACAAGCGTCTATCTCTGCTGCAAGTACGTGATCCCGCACATGCGTCGGCAGGGGCGGGGATCGATCATCAACACCGCCTCCTTCGTGGCGTTGATGGGTGCCGCGACGTCGCAGATCGCCTACACCGCCAGCAAGGGCGGGGTGCTGGCCCTCACTCGGGAGTTGGGTGTGCAGTTCGCCCGCGAGGGCATCCGGGTCAACGCCCTGTGCCCCGGGCCGGTGGCCACCCCGCTGCTGCGGGAGCTGTTCGCGGCCGACCCGGAACGCGCCGCCCGTCGGCTGGTGCACGTGCCGATGGGGCGTTTCGGTGAGCCCAGCGAGATCGCCGCCGCGGTGGCGTTCCTGGCCAGCGACGACGCCTCGTTCATGACCGCCGCCCAGTTCGTGGTCGACGGCGGGATCACCGGAGCGTACGTCACCCCACTGTGATCTCCCCGGTGCCGACGGTGATCGGTCCCGGTGGTGTCGGAGGTGCGACGACGCTCCGCAGCGTCCAATGGCTCTGATGCGTTACGTTGCTGGTCCTTCGGGGTAGAAGCGGAACGCGGCAGGATGATCGGAGCGCATGTGGACGGCCGGGGAGGCTGCATGAACTCGGCCCAGGGGGGTGTGGGCGGGAGTCATCCGTCCGGGACGGACGGCGGGACCCCGCCCCTGCTCGCGGCGGCCTTCGCCGGTGGCGGCGAGATGGGCAGGCTGCTCCGTGACCATGACTGGTCGGCCAGCCCGCTGGGCAGCCCGCACCAGTGGCCGGACACGCTGCACAACGCCTTGAGCACCATGCTCGCCTCCAAGGCCCAGATCGTCGTGTTCTGGGGCGAGGAGCTGCGCGCCTTCTACAACGACGCCTACCGGCCGACCATCGGGGACAAGCATCCCGCCGTGCTCGGGCAACCGGCCCGGGAGCACTGGGCGGAGACCTGGGAGGTGCTGGGGCCGCTGCTGACCGGAGTGCTGCGCGACGGTGAGGCGTACCAGGCACACGACCACCACTTCCTGCTCAACCGGCACGGCTTCGTCGAGGACGTCTACTTCGACGTCTCCTGCGACCCGATCCGGGGTGCGGACGGGGCGATCCACGGCGTGCTGTGCATCTGTAGCGAGACCACCGGCCGGGTGCTCGGTGAGCGTCGGCTGCGGACCCTGGCCGAACTCGGGTCGGAGTTGGCCGACCCGGGCAGCATCGAGGATCTCGGTCGCGCCGTCACCGCCGTACTCGACCGGCATCGGGCCGACGTACCCTTCGGGCTGCTCTATCTCGACACCGGCGACGGGCACCTGCAACAGGCCGGGGTCACCGGGGTGGACGACGCCCCCCTGGACCCACCCGGTCGGCTGGTCGAGGTGGCGAGGACCGGTGTCGCCGCCACCGTGCCCACGGTCGACCTGCTCGGCCGGGTGCCCGCCGGTGCTGCCGACGAGGCGGTGGTGCTGCCCATCAGTGCCACCAACGAGCCCGCCGGGGTGCTGGTGCTCGGGATGGCCCGCAGGCTGCCGTTCACCGACGACTACCGGGACTTCTTCGAGTTGGTGGCCGCCCAGATCTCGCGGACGGCCGGCAAACAGCGGGCGTACGAGCAGGAGCGGGCCCGCGCCGCCGAACTGGCCGCCCTGGATCTGGCCAAGACCAACTTCTTCGCCAATGTCAGCCACGAGTTCCGTACCCCGCTGACCCTGGTGCTGGGTCCGCTGGAGGAGATGCTCGCCGACCCCGCGTTGCCGCAGGCGTACACCCAGCGGCTCACCATGATGCACCGCAACGGACTGCGCCTGCTGAAGCTGGTCAACACCGTCCTGGACTTCTCCCGGCTGGAGTCCGGCCGGCTGGCCGCCCACTACGAGCCGACCGATCTGGCCGACTACACCAGCCGGTTGGTCAGCACCTTCCGGTCGGCCACCGAGCGCACCGGGATTCGCCTGGTGGTGGACTGCCCGCCGTTGGCCGAGCCGGTCTACGTCGACCAGGACACGTGGGAGAAGATCGTCCTCAACCTGGTCTCCAACGCGGTGAAGTTCACCTTCGAGGGTGAGATCCAGATCCGGGTCCGGGCGGTGGACGGGGTAGCCCGCCTGGAGGTCAGCGACACCGGTGTGGGTATCCACCCGGATGAACTGCCGCACGTCTTCGAACGCTTCCACCGGGTGCCGGGAGTACGCTCCCGCAGCCACGAGGGCACCGGGATCGGGCTGGCCCTGGTTCGCGAGTTGGCCGAGATGCACGGCGGGCAGGTCAGCGCGAGCAGCCAGGTAGACAAGGGCAGCACCTTCGCGGTCACCATTCCGTTCGGTACGGCCCACCTGCCCGCCGACCGGGTGGCCGAGACCGAGGACCCCGAGCGGGAGCCGCGCCAGGCCCCGCTCTTCGCGGCCGAGTCGGCGCGGTGGACCAGCGACATGACTGCCACCCTCCCGGTGCCGGCCACCGCCGACCCGCAGGGCCGCATCCTGGTCGTCGACGACAACCCCGACCTGCGCGAACATGTGGCCCGGCTGCTCGCGCAGACCTGGGAGGTGACGACGGCCGCCGACGGTGTCGAGGCCCTGCGGCTGGCCACCCAGGTCACCTTCGACCTGGTGCTCACCGACGTGATGATGCCCCGGTTGGACGGATTCGGCCTGGTCGCCGCCCTGCGCGCGGACCCCCGCACCCGGTACGTCCCGATCGTGCTGCTCTCCGCCCGGGCCGGTTCGGCGGAGGAGGTGGCCGGGCTGTCGGTTGGCGCGGACGACTACCTGACCAAGCCCTTCTCCGGGCAGGAGTTGATCGCCCGGGTCCGCGCCAATGTGGAACTCGGCCAGTTGCGTGGTCAGATCATCCGACGGTTGCGGGCCCTCGCCGACGCCGCGGTAGCGGTGAACACCGCCCGCTCCACGGCCGACGTGCTCCAGGTCGCGGCCCGGCACGCCCTGAGCCTCGCCGAGGCCGTCCGGGTGGTGGTCGACGCCGGCGGGGCACGGTACGAGGCCGACGGCGGTGGAGCCGCCCCGACCGAACCCTCCTTCGTGCTGCCGTTGACCGGGGTCGCCAACCGGCAACTGGGTGAGCTGCGGGTGTGGCGGCCCTCCGTGGACGGCGTCGGCACGGACGAGGCCGCCTTGACCCAACTGGCCCGGCTGGTCGGGGTCCGACTGGAGAACGCCCAGCTCTACGAGGCCGAGCACCGCATCGCCACCACCCTGCAACACAGCCTGCTGCCCCGTACCCTGCCGCATCTGCCCGGCACCGTGGTGGCCAGCCGATACCTGCCCGGCAGCGCCGATGTCGAGGTCGGCGGCGACTGGTACGACGTGGTCGCCCGGGACGAGGACGAACTCGTCCTGGTGATCGGTGACGTGGTCGGCAAGGGGGTGCCGGCCGCGGCGGCCATGGGCCAGCTGCGTAACGCGCTGCGGGCGTACGTCCTGGAGGGTTTCGACCCGGGGGAGTCGCTGACCCGGCTGAACCGGCTGGTGGACTCCACGGAGTCACGCACCTTCGCCACGGTCTTCTGTCTCTGGTTCAGTCCGCGCACCGGTCAGGTGCGCTACGCCAACGCCGGGCATCCCTCTCCGCTGGTCATCCGGGGCGGTGAGGTGGAGTTCCTGCACGACCGGGCGCTCGGGCCCCCGATCGGGGCGATCCCCGGTGCGGGGTACGAGACGGTCTCCGGTGAACTGCGGGCCGGTGAGCGGCTGCTGCTCTACACCGACGGGCTGATCGAGGACCGGCACGTCGCCATCGACCTGGCCCTGGCCCAGTTGCGGGCGGACGCCGCCCGACCGGGCGAACACGTCGCGGACCTGGTCGACGCGGTGGTCAAGCGGGTCGCCGACCGGCCGCGCCGGGACGACGTGGCCGTGCTCGCCCTGGAGGCGACCGAACTGAACCGGTTCGCCCTGCGGTTGCCGGCCGACCCGACCCGACTGAGTGTGCTGCGTAAGCGGCTGGAGGACTTCCTCGTCGGGCACAAGGTGAGCGAGACCGACATGTTCGACCTGACCGTCGCGGTCTCCGAGGCGGCGGCGAACGCGATCGAGCATCCGGTCGACCCGGTGGAGCCGGTGATCGAGATCACCGTGTCGGTGGAGAACCGTGAGGTAGTGGCGACCGTGCGGGACACCGGTCAGTGGCGGGAGTCCACCGGTGCGGGTTTCCGGGGCCGGGGACTGTCCCTGATCCGGGCCCTCGGTGAGCTGTCGGTCGAGCACACCCCGAACGGAACCCAGGTCACCCTGCGCCGACGGTTGACCGACTGAGCGGTGGGGCTCAGCCTGGGGTGAGCCAGGGCTGGCCGCTCAGACCGGCGATCTCCAGTACCCGGGTCACCTGCCGGGACGGCAACACCCTCAGGGCCTGCGGGTAGTGGCCGGCGAGCCGGACCACCGCATGGATGGCCGCCGAGTCGAAGAAGGTGACCGCCCGCAGGTCCAGGGTCATCCGCGTGGCCGGCTCCCGCAGCGCGGTCTGGAGCATGGTGTCGGCGGTCGCCATGTCCACCTCGCCGGTGACCACCACCATGAGGTGATCACCGTCGGTCTCCGCGACGGCGGAGAAGACGGGAGGTGCGCTCCCTTGATCCACGCTGACACCTTGACACAGCCGAACTGGTGTGGCAACAACTCGTGGCCCCGGACGGTGGTGGGGGTCACCGAGCGCTCGGCGATAGGCTTGCGGGTATGACCGTCCGTGCGCCGCTGACCCCAGGCAGGCTCTCCCCGTGGCGGCCGGTACCCGCCGATATCGCCCGGCCCGAGTACGTCGGTAAGAAGGCACCCCGGCCGTGGCAGGGCTCCCACGTGCAGACGCCGGAGACCATCGAGAAGATGCGGATCGCCGGGCGGATCGCCGCCCAGGCGGTGCAGCTCGCCGGGGAGCACTGCAAGCCCGGGGTCACCACCGACGAGATCGACCGGGTGGTGCACGAGTTCCTCGTCGACAACGGCGCCTACCCCTCGACCCTGGGCTACAGGGGCTTCCCGAAGTCCTGCTGCACCAGCCTCAACGAGGTGATCTGCCACGGCATCCCCGACTCCACAGTGCTGGCCGACGGCGACATCATCAATGTCGACGTCACCGCGTACATCGGCGGGGTGCACGGCGACACGGACGCCACCTTCTGCGTCGGTGAGGTCAGCGAGGAGGCTCGACTGCTGGTCGAGCGGACCCACGAGGCGATGATGCGGGGCATCCGGGCGGTCGCCCCGGGCCGCCAGATCAATGTCATCGGCCGGGTCATCGAGTCGTACGCGAAGCGGTTCGGTTACGGGGTGGTCCGCGACTTCACCGGTCACGGCATCGGTGAGGCCTTCCACAGCGGGCTGTACGTCCCGCACTACGACAGCCCCCGGCCCACGGACGTGATGGAGCCGGGCATGACCTTCACCATCGAGCCGATGATCACTCTCGGCACCCACCAGTACGACCTCTGGGAGGACGGGTGGACGGTGGTCACCAAGGATCGCAAGTGGACCGCCCAGTTCGAGCACACCATCCTGGTGACCGAGGATGGTCACGAGATCCTCACCCTGCCGTGACCGAGACCCCGGCGGCGCTGAGGGAGTCGCATCACGCGGACGTCTCCGGCGGCTGGCTACGGCCGGCCGTGTTCGGGGCGATGGACGGACTGGTCACCAACATCGCCCTGATCGCGGGGGTCGGCGGCGGCGGGGTGTCGCCGCGCAACATCGTGCTGACCGGCACCGCCGGTCTGGTGGCCGGCGCGATCTCGATGGCCCTCGGTGAGTACACCAGCGTCCGGTCCGCCAACGAGCAGATCGCCGCCGAGGTGGCCAAGGAACGTCGCGAGCTGGAACGCCATCCCGAGGCCGAGGCCAAGGAACTGGCCGACATCTGGGTGGGCCGAGGTCTGCCGCCCGAGTTGGCCCAGCAGATGGCCGAGGCGATCCGCCGGAACCCGGAGATCGCCCTGCGGGTGCACGTACAGGAGGAACTGGGCGTCAATCCGGACGAACAGCCCAACCCCTGGACGGCGGCCTTCTCCTCGTTCCTCTGCTTCTCGGTCGGCGCGCTGGTGCCGCTGCTGCCGTACCTGCTCGGCGCGACCAGCCTGGCCCTGGCCCTGGTGGTCGGCGGGTTGGGTCTGTTCATCGCCGGTGCGGTCGTCGCCCGGTTCACCGCCCGCCGCTGGTGGACCGGCGGCCTGCGCCAACTGCTCCTGGGCGCCGCCGCAGCAGCCGCCACCTACGCCATCGGCGCCCTGATCGGCGTCCAAGGCGGCCTAGGTTAACCCCACCCTCTCCACCCTCTCCACCCGCCCCGCCGCGCCCCGCCCCGCCGCGCCCCGCGCCCCGCCCCGCCCCGCCCCGCCCCGCCCCGCCGCGCCCCGCGCCTGCCCCGCCGATCTTGCACTTTGTGTCGGGGAATAAGCCGCGAAAGCCGCATCTGAGCGACCAAAAGTGCAAGATCGACGCGGCGAGGGTGCGGCAGGGTGGCGGCGGGGTGGGGTGGTTAGGGGGTGGTGGTGGGGGTTAGGCGGAAGATGCGGATTTGGCGGTCGCCGGCTCGTTCCACGTAGGCCTGGTAGGCGGGCCACTCGTCGAGGAGCAGTTGCCACAGCCGGTCGCGTTCGGCACCGGTGGCCAACTCGGCGCGTACGGGAATCCGGCGTCCCGCCACGTCGACCTCGGCCTCGGGGTGGGCCAGCAGGTTGAGCGACCAGGCCGGTTGTTGCTTCTGCCCCCAGTTGGAACCGATCACCACGTACCCCGTGCCGTCGGGTATGTACAGCAGGGGGTTGCTGCGGGGCTTGCCGGAGCGGCGGCCGGTCGTCGTGATCACCAGGGACGGTACGAGCCCGAGCGCCACCACCCGGCCCCGGGTGAGTCGCCCGACGATTCGGTCGGCGGGGACCAGCAGGCGCATGGCGGCACCGAACCAGCGATACCGCCCGAGTCGGCGGGCCAGGGAACCCAGTGTGGACATCCGCACAGTGTGCAGTACTTCAGTCCAGCCGTCGTTCCACCGGTAGCCGGGAACGGGTGAACAGTGCCGCCCCGAGCATCGCCACCAGCGGCACCACTACCAGTACGCCCAGCGTGAGCCACGGTACGACGAACGGATAGGGCGGCTCGATCGGCCAGGCCTGCGCGTACTGCCGGTTGGTGAAGAACAGGATGATCAACGCCGCGCCGAGGCCGGCGATGATGCCCAGCAGGGAACCCAGCACGGCGATCACGCCGGCCTGACACAGCGAGAGCAGTCGGCGTACGCCTGGACTGGCGCCGACCGCGGCGAGGGTGGACAGGTCGGCGCGGCCCTCGGCCGCAGCCAGGCCGGTGGCTATTCCGGCGGCACCCACCGTCACCACCGCGGAGACCCCGGCCAGCAGGAGCAGCATCCTCACGGTGCCGCCGTGCCTGCTGTCGTCACGGGTCTCCACGCTGAAGGACCCGAGTGGACGCATCGCGGCGGTGAACTCCTCGTGGCGGTCCGGATCGGGCGTCCCGTCCATCGCCCAGCCGACGTGGCGGGTGACCACCCCCAGCCGATCGGTCACAGCCTGGGAGAGCAGGATCCAGTCGCTGCCGAGGTCGTTGTCCACGGCGTGGCCGGGAACCGTCACCGACCGGGTGTGGCCGCCCAGCGGGCCATCGGAGCTCTCCTGGTATCGCAGCTCCAGGTGGCCGTTCAGCAGGTACCGGGGGTCGGTCACCACCACCCCGCCGGCCCGCAGCACCGCGGTGGCCGCGGCCGTCTCCTCCGGTCCGGCGCCGGTGAGGATCGGCAACGCCGAGCCGTCGTCCACGGCGACCTGGAAGTACGGGCCGTAGTAGGCGTCCGGGAGGCCCTGGCAGCGGTCGTCGGCCCGGGCCCGACGCCGGTCGGCTTCGCTCAGCGTCTGCTCCGCCTGCCAGGGGCAGGCACGTTCGGCCGGCAGCACCGGGCTGAACTGACACTCCTCGTGCTCGGGCAGGCAGCCGGCCGAGACCAGCGGGGCGATCGTCCGGGCGCCGAGGTGCTCCCGGGCCGGTCCGGTGATCTCGGCGAGGGTGGGCGGGGAGGGGGCCTCGGGCCATTGGTCGGCCCAGACCAGGACGCTGCCCTCCGGCACCATCGGCCGGAACCGCTCCTCGTCGCGGGCCTGCTCACTGGCGAGGAAGAGACCCAGGGCGACGCTGCCGGCGACCGCGGCCATCACCGCGGAGATGGCCGGGGCGGCAGAGGAACGGTTGCGGCTGGCGTCGCGTAGCGCGATCCGGGGGGCCAGCGGCAGGAACCGGCCGGCCCGGGCCACCATTCCGACCAGGGTGGGGGTGGCGAAGACCAGCCCGAGTTCACCGAGCAGCAGCCCGGCCAGAATGGTCGCCTGTGAGGTCACCACCGCACCGAGGGCGGCCACGCCCACCCCGCCGACGGACAGCAGCACCCCGATGACCAGCCAACGGCGTGGACGCACCGGCGGGGTTCTCCGGCCGGCCAGCCCGGCCACCACGTCCTCCCGGGCGGCCGTCCAGGCCGGGGCCAGTGCCGCCAGCACCCCGGCGAGCACCGCCACCAGCCCGATCACGACCAGGGCGGCGGGCCAGACCCGATACCCCCCGAAACGGTGCTGGACGATGAACTCCTCGACCAACGGGCGGGTGGCGAAGGCCACGGCCACCCCGAGGGCGATGCCGATCGCGGCGCCGATGCAGCCAAGGATCACCCCGTCGGCGAGTACCACCCGGCGGAGCTGGGCGGCATCACCCCCGGCCACCGAGACCAGCGCCAGGTCCCGCCGCCGTCGGCGTACCCCGACGGCGAAGGCCGGGCCGACCAGCAGCACCACCTCCAGCAGGCCCAGCCCGGCGACCAGCAGGCCGCTACCGATCTCCTCGCCCGACGTGGCCAGGTCGAACCGTCCGTCGGCGACGACGGTGGGCGGCGGCTCGGCGATGCGGGCGGTGACCACGACCCCCTGCTCATTGAGCTGGCGGAACAACTCGGTGGTCATCGGGGTGGGCAGGTCCACCAGGAAGTCCGGGTCGGTGCCCCCCGTGGTCGTCGGTGACCCGGTGGGATGCAGGGCGACCCCGGGGCTCAACCGTCCGGGAAACTCGACCACTCCGACGACGGTCCAGCTGCGGCTGTTGTTGCCGGCGGCTACCTGGTCACCGAGGTCGAGGTCGAGTTGACGCCGGGTGGCCGGGTTCACCGCGACCTCGTCGGCACCGGCCGGAACCCGACCGGCGTGCACCCGGGCCAGTCCGTGCCCCAGCGGGTCGGTCAGGTCGACCACGGTGGCGTTCAGATGATCGCGGACCCGGTCACCGTCGCGGACCGGGAAGGGCACCCAGTGGGTAACCGGCAGGACCCGGCTGCCGGCGGGCAACAGCGCGGCCACCTGCTCCGCGCTGACCTTTGCCAGGGCCTCGCTCTCCTCGACGTCTTCGCCGACCGGCCACCAGTCGTCGCCGTCGGCGCTCTGTCTGATCGGGGCGTTCCTGACCACCCGCAGTTGGGCGTCCGCGTCGGCCAGGGTGCGGTCCAGCTTCTCGGCGGGAGTCAGCCGCGACATGTCCACGCTGACCGCTACGAAGGTGAGCGCCAGCACCGGCAAGATGATCATGCTGAGCACCAGGGCCGTCCGGCCCCGGGCCCGTCTCGTCTCTCGGCGGGCGATGCGCAGGGCGCTCCGCCACGACCCGATGAACTCCGCCGTCCGCGCCTTGCCGAGCCTCGGGTCGACCTGGTCGCTCACCGGCCGCTGCCGGAGAGCAGAGCCTCGATGCCGACCAGCGGGGCGGTCGAGTCGACCGCTACACCGTCGCGCAGGAACACCACCCGGTCCGCCCAGCCGGCGTGTCGGGCCTCATGGGTGACCAGCACCCCGGCGGCGCCCGCGTCGACCCGGCGGCGCAGCAGCCGCAGCACGGCCTCCCCGGTCTGCGAGTCCAACGCCCCGGTCGGCTCGTCGGCGAGGACCAGGCGGCGCTCACCGACCAGCGCGCGGGCGATGGCCACCCGCTGCTGCTGGCCGCCGGAGAGCTGATCCGGAAAGCGGTCGCCCAACTCCGTCATGCCCACCTCGGTCAGGGCTTCCAGTGCCAACCGACGGGCCCGACGTACGCCCGTACCATCCAGTTCGAGGGGGAGTGCGACATTCTCCACCGCGGTCAGGCTGCCGATCAGGTTGAGGTTCTGGAAGATGTAGCCGATGCGGCGGCGTCGGAGTCGAGCCAGGCCGCTGCGATCCAGCGCGTGCAGCGGCTGGCCCTCGACCCGTACCTCACCGGAGGTCGGGCTGTCCAGCCCGCCGGCCAGGGTGAGCAGGGTGGACTTGCCCGAGCCGGAGGGGCCCATCACGGCGACCAGTTCGCCGGGGCGGACGACCAGACTGACTCCCCGCAGCGCGTACACCGCGGCCGGACCGGTGCCGTGGGTGCGGTGCACCTCCCGCAGCTCCAGCACGGCCTCGGTGGCGTCATCCCCGCCGGACCCGCCGTCCACCGGTGGGACGCTTTGGTCGGAAAGGGTCCGTCTCGGGTCCTTCGCCGTACTCACCGTCGGGCCTCCTCACCCGTGTGGCCCACCGCCTCCGAGTGGGACGCTGGGCCGGAGACCGGGGGGCGGTGCCGGGCCAGGCTGGTCTCGCAGTGGTCGAGCCAGCGCACCTCGGCTTCGGCCTGGAACATCATCGCGTCCAGCACCAGTCGCCAGGGCAGATCCTCCGGCCGGTCGCTGGCGTACTTCAACCGGGTCAACTCCTGGAGGGTACGCATGGTGGCGGTGCGTTGGTTCTGCACCACCGCGCGGACGTCGACCCCCGGTGTGGTCAACGCCAGCGCCAGCTTGATCGCCAACTCGTCACGGGGGCGGTCGGTGCGGCTGATCGGGGTGGCGAACCACAGCGCCAGGTCCGCCCGCCCGGCGTCGGTGATCTCGTACGGGCGCTGTCCGGTCTCGCTTTCGGGCAGGGGTCGGACGAGTCCGTCGCGCTCCAGCCTGGACAGGGTCGTGTAGACCTGACCGATGTTCAACGGCCAGGTCGACCCGGTCGACTCCTCGAACGCCGCCCGGAGTTGGTAGCCGTACATCTGGCCGCGTTCGAGCAGGGCGAGCAGGCCGTGGCGGATGGACATGTAGCGGAGTATGCATACCAGGTATGCCGGACCGCAACCGCAAAGCTGTCCCGACCACTACGGATGCTCATATTTTTCGCCCCGACGCGGGTGTTTTCAGCCGGGACGGCCGGGAAAGGCCACCGTCACCGGGGTGATCCCGGCCGCGCGCCGCCAGCGGGTCGCCCGCACCGAGTAGTCGATCAGAGCGGTCAGGGCCCGGTCCCGTTGCTCTCCCGTGCTGGCCGGCAGGACCGCTCGCCAGAAGGCCGCAGTGCGCTCCTCCACCTCGATCGCCAGCCGCAGGGCACTGGCTCGATCGGTCACCGGGAAGGGCAGGGCGTAACCGGGGCGGTCCGGCGGGACAGCCCCGCCACCGGTGGTCAACTGCATGATCAGGGCGTCGCGTCGGCCGCGGTGCGCGGCCTCCGCCTCGACGGCGGCCTTCCGTTCGGCGTCGGCCAGCCGTACCCCGATCGGGCCGTACGCCCAGATCGCGGCGTATTCGGCGGCCAGCGCGGCGACCAGGGGGTCCTCGGTGCCGGTGGGCGCGGTCACTTGAGCGCCTCCAGGTGGGTGGCCCGCGCGGCGGCGATCGAGCCGAGCAGGGCGGCCCGCTCGGCGGGGGCGGCGGCGCAGGCCGCGGTCGCCGAGTCCCGGCCGGCCCGTTCGGCCTTGCGCAGCGCGGACAGGGCGGCTGCCCGCTCCGCCGGAGGCTCGGGTGACGGCGGTGCGGCCGATCCGGACGGCGCGGCCGACGAAAGGGCCGTACCGGTCAGTCGGGCCAGTTCGTCGGCGTGGGCCTCATGGGTCTCGGCCAGCGGGACCAGCCGGGCGGCCAGGTCGGGATGGGCCTCGGCGGTGGTGCGGAGCCCGGCCGCGAGGCGCAACGACTCCTCGATCAGGGGGGCCAGTGGATCCGGCCGTGGCGGGTCCTCGCGGTCGAGGAGGCCGCATCCGGTCAGCGGGGCGGCGGCTGCGCCGAGCACCAGCAAGGCCCCCACCCGCAGCACGGTGCGCCGGGGAGGCGGGGAGGTTCCCTCCCGCCGAGTCGTTCTGCCCATCACCACCGGACAAGTCAACACCATCGGCACGTCCGGTGTACGGCGGTGGGCGTCGGTGCGCCGCTCGGGTCCTCCTCGGGTGGGCGCGTTACGCTCTGCGCAGCCACCGGCGCGTCCGCACCGGTGGCGTGCCGGCATGGCAGCCGGCGAGCAGTGAAAGGGTCGGACAGATGACGCAGCGTGGCCGTGCCACCAGAACGACGGGACGACCCCGTGGCGGCCCGGCTCCGCGAGGCGGCCAGGGCCCTCGGGGTGACCTCGCCGCCCGTCGGGAGCGGCTGCGTGCGGTTATCGCACCGGTGGTCGATGGCGCCGGCTACGACCTGGAGGACCTGTCCGTGTCCCGGGCGGGTCGACGACACGTGGTCCGGGTGATCGTCGACGCGGACGGCGGGATCAACCTGGACACGGTGGCGGAGATCTCCCGAGCGGTCTCGGCGGCGCTGGACGCGGCCGAGGAGACCGGCGGCGACATCGTCGCCGGGGAATACCAGCTCGAGGTCAGCTCACCGGGTGTGGACCGCCCGTTGACCCTGCCCCGGCACTGGCGGCGCAACATCGGCCGGCTGGTCCGGGTGACCGTCCGGAGGGCGGGGGAGTCCGGCGACCGGCAGGTCACCGGCCGGGTGGTCGCCGCGGACGAGGAGTCCGTGGAGTTTGAGGTCGACGGCGAGCGTGCCTCGTGGCCGTACGCCGATCTCGGCCCGGGACGGGTGCAGATCGAGTTCAGCCGCCTCGACGAACTGCCCGATTCAGAAGACGTCGACGACGATGACGATGACGATGTGGAGGACGAGGAGAGGTGAATATCGACCTCGCGGCGCTGCGCGCACTCGAGCGCGAGCGGGAGATCCCGTTCGACACGATTCTCGCCGCGATCGAGACCGCGCTGCTGACCGCGTACCGGCACACCGAGGGTGCCCAGTCGCACGCCCGGGTGGAGATCGACCGCAAGAGCGGCGCGGCCCTGGTCTACGCCCAGGAGATGGACCCGGAGGGTGGCGTCGCCCGGGAGTGGGACGACACCCCGCACGACTTCGGTCGGATCGCCGCCATGACCGCCAAGCAGGTGATCCTCCAGCGGTTGCGGGAGGCCACCGACGAGGTGCACTTCGGTGAGTACGTCGGCCGTGACGGCGACCTGGTGACCGGGGTGGTCCAGGCGCACGAGGCGCGATCCGAGAAGGGCATCGTCACCGTCGACCTGGGCAAGCTGGAAGGTGTCCTGCCGCAGTCGGAGCAGGTGCCCGGGGAGCGGTACACCCACGGTGAGCGGATCCGGTGCGTGGTGGTGCACGTGTCCAAGGGGATGCGCGGCCCGCAGATCACCCTGTCGCGTACCCATCCGAACCTGGTGAAGAAGCTGTTCGCGCTGGAGGTGCCGGAGATCGCCGACGGCACCGTGGAGATCAGTGCGATCGCCCGTGAGGCAGGTCACCGTACGAAGATCGCGGTGCGCTCCGCCGTGTCCGGGGTCAACGCCAAGGGCGCCTGCATCGGCCCGATGGGCCAGCGGGTCCGGGCGGTGATGAGCGAGTTGTACGGCGAGAAAATCGACATCATCGACTGGTCGGAGGATCCGGCCACCTTCGTCGGCAACGCACTCTCCCCGGCCAAGGCCCTGCGGGTGGAGGTGGTCGACCTGGCGAACCGGGCGGCCCGGGTGACCGTTCCGGATTTCCAGCTGTCGCTCGCCATCGGGCGGGAAGGGCAGAACGCGCGACTTGCTGCCCGGTTGACCGGATGGCGGATCGATATTCGGTCCGACGCAGAGCAGAGCGGCCCCGCCGGGCGCCCCGGAGCCGATCAGGTCCGGGAACCGGGCGGCGCGGTCTCGGGCAGCTAGGGGTAGACTTCCACCAGTGGCACGACGCGCGCGGCCGGAGCGCACCTGTGTGGGCTGCCGACGGCGTGCGCCGGCCAATGAGTTACTGCGGATCGTCGCGATCGATGACGAGGCTGGCTACAGCCTCCGGCCCGATCCGACCCGCAGACTGCCGGGTCGGGGAGCGAACATGCACCCGGATCCGGCCTGCTTCGCGCAGGCAGTGCGGCGCCGCGCCTTCGGGCGTGCGCTGCGCCTCGCCGGGGCTCCCGATGACGGAGCCCTCGCGGAGTACCTGACGCGTCAACCACTACGTCCGGTCACCCGACCGGGCGAGGGTCGCTAGCAAGGTAGGACGACCAGCATGAGCACACGATGAAGTCCCAGAAATGACCAGGCTTCAAGTGCACGAGTGAGGTCGCTGCGGGTGCTGCCCGCACGACCTCGGAGTGAGGAGTGCAGTGGCAGGTAAGGCCCGCGTACACGAGCTTGCAAAAGAGCTCGGGGTCGAAAGCAAGACCGTTCTCGCCAAGCTGAAGGAAATGGGCGAGTTCGTGAAGTCCGCATCGAGCACCGTCGAGGCGCCGGTCGCCCGGCGGCTGCGCAGCGCCTTCGTCGCCTCCGGCGGCGCAGGTGCTCCGACGGCTGCGCCGTCGGCCGCGCCAGCTCCGGCGGCACCGACCCCGTCCTCGCCGACCCCCGGCGAGCCCCGGATCACCGCCAAGCCGACGCCGCCGCGGCGTCCGGCGGCGCCCGGGCCCAAGCCGAAGGCCCCGGTGCCCGGTCCGCCGCCCGCGGCGGCCCCGGTCGCCAAGCCGGCGAGTGCTCACGACATCGAGGTGGCCGCCGCGGAGGCGCGCGCGGCCGCGCTGAAGGCGGAGCAGGAGGCTGCGGTCAAGGCCGCCCAGGCCGCCCGCCAGCAGCAGCGCGACAACGTCCGCCGGGAGCCCCCGGCGGAAGGGGGCGCCCGTCCGGGTCCCCGTCCCGGCCCCAGCAACATGCCGCCGCGTCCGGGTTCCCCGGCCGCCGGTCGCACTGGCGGTCCGACCCCCGGCCCGGGTGGCCGGCAGGGCCGTCCGCCGGCGCGGGGTGCGGGTAACAACCCCTTCGGCATTCAGGGCAGCCAGCAGCAGCGTCCGCCGGCCGCCGGTGCCGGTGGACCTCGGCCCAGCCCGGCCTCGATGCCGCCTCGGCCCAGCCCGGCCTCCATGCCGCCTCGGCCCAGCCCGGCCTCGATGCCGAGCCAGCGGCCCGGCCGTCCGGGTGGTCCCGGTGCCGGTCGTCCCGGTGGTGGCGGCGGTGCCGGTCGTCCCGGTGGTGGCGGCGGTGCCGGTGGCGGCTACCGCGGTGGCCCCGGTGGTGGCGGCGGTGCCGGTGGCGGCTACCGCGGTGGCCCCGGTGGTGGCGGCGGTGGCGGTGGCTACCGTGGCGGCCCCGGTGGTGGTGCCGGTGCTGGTGGCGGCTTCCGCCCGGGTGCGCCGGCCGGTGGCGGTGGGCGTCCGGGTGGCGGCGGCCGTGGCCGTGGCGGCGGTGCCGCCGGTGCCTTCGGGCGTCCGGGTGGCAAGCCGACCCGTGGTCGCAAGTCCAAGAAGCAGCGCAGACAGGAGTTCGACAACCTGTCGGCTCCGACCATGAGCTCGGGTGCTCCCCGGGGTCAGGGGCAGACGGTCCGGCTTTCCCGGGGCGCCTCGCTGTCGGACTTCGCCGACAAGATCAACGCCAACCCGGGTTCGCTGGTCCAGGAGATGTTCAACCTGGGCGAGATGGTCACTGCGACCCAGTCCTGCTCTGACGACACCCTGCTGCTGCTGGGTGAGCACCTCGGCTTCAACGTGCAGATCGTCAGCCCGGAGGACGAGGATCGCGAGCTGCTCGCGCAGTTCAACATCGACCTCGACGCCGCGGTCGCGGAGGACCGCCTGGTCAGCCGTGCGCCGGTGGTGACCGTCATGGGTCACGTCGACCACGGTAAGACCAAGCTGCTCGACGCGATCCGTAAGGCGAACGTGGTGGCCGGCGAGGCCGGTGGCATCACCCAGCACATCGGCGCCTACCAGGTCCACGTCCCGCACGAGGGCGAGGACCGGGCGGTCACCTTCATCGACACCCCGGGTCACGAGGCGTTCACCGCCATGCGTGCCCGTGGTGCCCAGGTCACCGACATCGTGATCCTGGTGGTGGCGGCCGACGACGGCGTGATGCCGCAGACCATCGAGGCGCTCAACCACGCCAAGGCGGCGGACGTGCCGATCGTGGTCGCGGTCAACAAGGTCGACAAGCCGGAGGCCAACCCGGACAAGGTCCGCCAGCAGCTGACCGAGTACGGCCTGGTCGCCGAGGAGTACGGCGGCGACACCATGTTCGTCAACGTGGCCGCGAAGCCCGGCATCGGCATCGAGGAACTCCTCGAAGCGGTGCTGCTCACCGCCGACGCGTCGCTGGAGCTGACCGCTCCGATCGACGGGCCGGCGCAGGGTGTGGCCATCGAGGCGCACCTGGACAAGGGCCGTGGTGCGGTGGCGACCGTGCTGGTGCAGAAGGGCACCCTGCGTGCCGGCGACTCGATCGTCGCCGGTGGGGCGCACGGCCGGGTCCGGGCGATGCTCGACGAGAACGGCAACCAGCTCACCGAGGCCGGTCCGGCGCGTCCGGTCATGGTTCTCGGCCTGACCGCGGTGCCGGGTGCGGGCGACACCTTCCTGGCTGCGGCGGACGACCGCACGGTGCGGCAGATCGCCGAGCAGCGCCAGGCACGGCGACGGGCGGCGGCCTTCGCCAACTCCCGTGGCCGGGCCACTCTTGAGACGCTCATGGAGCAGCTCAAGGAGGGCGAGAAGACGTCGCTCAACCTCATCCTCAAGGGTGACGTCTCCGGTTCGGTGGAGGCCCTGGAGGACGCGCTGTTCAACCTCGACATTCCCGAGGAGGTCCAGCTCAAGGTCCTCGACCGGGGTGTCGGCGCGATCACCGAGAGCAACGTCATGCTCGCCAGTGCCTCGTCCGAGCCGGTCACGATCATCGGCTTCAACGTGCGGGCCTCGAACAAGGTTCGCGAGATGGCCGACCGCGAGGGCGTGGAGATCCGGTACTACACCGTCATCTACCAGGCCATCGAGGAGATCGAGGCGGCGCTCAAGGGCCTGCTCAAGCCGGAGTACGAGGAGGTCGAGCTGGGCACCGCGGAGATCCGCGACGTCTTCCGCTCGTCCAAGATCGGCAACATCTCCGGTTGCATCGTCCGGTCGGGTCTCATCCGGCGCAACGCGAAGGCGCGCCTGCTGCGCGACGGCGCGGTCGTGGCGGACAACCTCACGATCAGCTCGCTCAAGCGCTTCAAGGACGACGCGACCGAGGTCCGCGAGGGCTTCGAATGCGGTCTGACCCTGGGTGGTTACAACAACGTCCAGGTCGGCGACGTGATCGAGACCTTCGAGATGCGGGAGAAGGTTCGCGCCTGATCCTGCGGTGACGCACTGATCAAGGGGTTTACGCCGTCCGGCGTAAACCCCTTGATCGCGTGGGGTGGGATGCGGGTAGTGTCCGCAGACGATGTATACCGCGACCGCAGTATTCGACCTGCTGCTGCCGGGGGACTCCCGGTCGCTGAAGGCCAAGAGATCCTACGTACGGCCGATCGTGGCGGCACTGCGCCGCTTCGAGGTCTCGGCCGCCGAGGTGGGCGCGCTCGACCTGCACGGGCGAGCGGAGATAGGGGTGGCCGTGGTGGCCGCCGAGGCGGCCCACGCCCGTGAGGTGCTCGACTCCTGCGAGCGGCTGGTGGCCGGTCGGCCGGAGATCGAACTGCTGTCGGTGCGTCGCCGACTACACGGCGGGGACGACTGACCGTTCGCGGTCCGGGCCGTCGGCCGCCCGCGCGGGCGCCGGTGCCCCGCAGGTAGGGTTCGAGGTGTTAAGGGCCGGCTCGGGCCCGGTGACGTCAGGCGTCAACCGGCCCGGTCGGTAGCGGCACGCCGTGGAGGTGGCGAGATGACGGATCCGGCCAAGGTACGCCGGCACGCGGAGCGGGTGCGTGAACTGGTCGCGTCGGTGGTGCGGAGCCAGATCAAGGACCCCCGGCTCGGGATGATCACCATCACCGACGCCCGGATCACGGCCGATCTCCGCGACGCCACGGTCTTCTACACCGTGCTCGGCGACGCGGCCGCCCAGGCCGGCACCGCCGCCGCCCTGGACAGTGCCAAGGGCATGCTGCGCAGCACGGTCGGCAAGGCCCTGGGCCTGCGCCACTCGCCGACTCTGACCTTCGTCCTGGACAACGTGCAGGATCAGGTCAAACACATCGACGACCTGCTGGCGGCGGCCCGTAACGCCGACGCCGAGGTGCAGCGCCTGGCGGCGCAGGCCGAGTACGCCGGTGACGCCCAGCCGTACCGCCTGGACGAGGACGACGACGAGGACGAGGACGACGACGAGGACTCCGGCGAGCCCGAGGCCGGTGACGTCGACGAGGCCCGGGGCGGGGAGCGGCGGTGACCGCCCCGACCGGCGGCGGCACGACCGAGACGGCCGTGCCGCCGGGACCGGCCGGCGTCGGTGGTTCGGCCCCGTACCGACCGGCTTCCGCCGGTGCGGTGCTGGAGGCTTCGGCGGCCGGTGCGGCCTCGACCGGGCCGGTGGAGGCCGACTGGGCGGCGGCGGTGGCGGCCGTGCGGCAGTTGCCCCCCGATGGTCGGGTGCTGCTGATCTGCCACGTCAACCCGGACGGCGACGCGCTGGGCAGCATGCTCGGCTTCGGGCTCGGGCTGCGCCAGCTCGGGATGGGTCGGCTCCAGGCGACCTTTCCCGGCCCTCTGGAGATACCGGAGCCGTTACGTGGGCTGCCCGGTCAGGAGCTGCTGGTGCCGGCTACGGAGGCCGACCCGGAGCCGGATCTGGTCATCTGCTTCGACGCGGCCAGCGAGTCCCGGCTGGGTGAGCTGGCCGGCCGGCTGACCGGCCCGGGCACCGCCCTGGTGCTCGACCATCACGCCTCGAACCCGGGCTTCGGTGACGTCAACCTGATCGACCCGGGCGCCGCGGCGACCTCCGTGGTCGCGGAGGAGTTGTTGGCTCGGCTCGGGATCTCCCTGGACCCCGGCATCGCCGAGTGTCTGTACGTGGCGTTGAGCACGGACACCGGCTCCTTCCGGTTCGAGGCGACGACCGTGGCGGTGCACGAGATGGCGGCCCGCCTGCTGGCCACCGGCATTCGTCCCGGTGAGATCTCCCGGCGGATCTTCGACAACCGCCCCTTCGGCGCGGTGCGTCTCTTCGGTGAGGTGCTGGGCCGGGCCCGGTTGGAGCCTGCTGCCGCCGGTGGCAACGGCCTGGTCTGGACCTACGCCACCCTGGACGATCTGGCGCGGCACGACCAGCGACCGTACGTGTTGGAGGCCCTGATCGACCCGGTCCGGTGCACTGCGGAGGCCGACGTCAGCTGTGTGGTCAAGCAGACCGGGGCGGCCGAGTGGGCGGTTTCCCTGCGCAGCAAGGGCGCGATCGACGTCAGTCGGGTGGCCCTCGCGCTGGGCGGCGGCGGGCATCGCCTCGCCGCCGGCTTCACCGGACGGGGAACGGTCGACGAGGTGATTGCGCGCATCCGGACGGAATTGGACGTACCAGACGGGAAGGGTCGTATCGATCGGCAGCGGTGACATCCGGGCCGATACCAGGGGGTGTTGACCTTTCCGTACCTGGACAGGATCGGGAGAATCGGATGATGGAGCAGCCCCGCGACCTCACCCTCGAGGCCCCTCGAACCTGGGAGCGCCCGGTCGTCAGTGTGCCGGTGCTCGTCGCTCTCTCCCTGGTCGGTGGTCGGTTTCCGTCCTTCTCGACGGAGGCCAACCTCTACGTGTTCGGGGCCGGTGGGGTGCTGATCTGGCTCGGGATGTCGAATCGGGTGCCGCGCCGACCGGCTCCGCGGCGGCTGAGTTCGGGTGCCCTCTGGTGGACCCTGCCGGTGCTGGTGTTCGGCGTCTTCGAGGGTGCGACCTTCTTCTCGGCGGCCGGTGACGACTTCCCCACCTTTTCGCGGCTGGCGGACCCGCTGCTGGAGGACCGGCTGGTGCGGTCCGCCGGTTGGCTGGTGTGGCTGTCGGCCTTCTGGGGATTGGTGCGGCGATGATGCGGGCCTTGGCGATCGGTGGATTCCTGGTCGGGCTGGCGTTGTTCGGCCTGGTGGAGTGGCTGGCCCGCCGGGAGGGATCGCGGATTCCGACTCTCGGTGAGGTGTGCGCGTACGTGATGCGGTACGAGGTGGGTCCGGTCCCGGTCGGGCGGATCGGGTTGTTCGGCTTCTGGTGGTGGGTGGGCTGGCATTTCCTGGCGCGGTGATCGGGTTCGATTGGTCCAGATGTCGGGAACCCTGGGCGACATGTGGACCTGAACGATAGCTTGGGTATCGGCCGACGCCGTTGTGGCGCAGGTCAGGATGGCGGAGCCATACCCTGCACCGCTTTCCTCCAGGGTCGACCGACCCGGGCCGTAAAGGTCGTCCACCCGCCGCTCCGGCGACCCCGGAGCCTGGGCCGGGCGCCGTCAGCGACATCGCCCGTGACGCGCCGCCGTGCTCGGCGACGCGCGCCCCTGGAAGGGATTCACCATGGCCGCCAAGCCCAAGCCCGAAACCACCGACGAGGCCCGCGAGCAGGCCCGCCGCGCCCTGCAGACCTCCATGGACACCCGTCAGTGATCGTACGCGACCGGCGGTGACGCCGAGACCGTCTGGTAAGTGCGGCGTCACCGTCCGGTAGTTCCACCGCTCCACCACCGCCCGCCATGGTGTGACGCGACCACCATTGGTAAGCAGCACACTCCTCTTGTCTCCTTACACCTCGCGTGCCAGTATCGGCGGCGATGAGCCAGTCCACCCCGACCCTCGACCGGGTCGCCTCGCCCCGTCGGATCGCCGCGCTCGCCCTGCCGGCTCTCGTGGTCCTGGCCGCCGAGCCGCTCTACGTTCTGGTGGACACCGCCGTCGTCGGGCATCTGGGCCAGGTTCCGTTGGCGGCGGTCGCCGTCGGCGGCACCGTGATGACCCTCACCGCCTGGGTGGGCACGGTCGTCGCGTACGGCACCACCGGGCGCGCCGCCCGCCGCTTCGGTTCCGGGGACCGGGCCGCCGCGGTCGCCGAGGGGGTGCAGGCCTCCTGGCTGGCCCTGGCCCTGGGGGTGCTGGTCGCCATCGGGATGCAGGTCGGTGGCCCGGCGCTGACCGGTGCCCTGGCCGGCGGGGGAGAGGTCGGCAGGGCCGCCGGTGAGTGGCTGCGCATCGCCTCCCTCGGTGCCCCCGGGCTGCTGCTGGCCGCCGCCGGCAACGGCTGGCTGCGCGGTGTGCAGGACACCCGTCGGCCGTTGTGGTTCGTGGTCGGGCCGAACCTGCTCTCGGCGGTGCTCTGCCCGGTGCTGGTCTACCCCGTGGGGATGGGCCTCAACGGCTCCGCCGTGGCGAACGTGATCGCGCAGACCCTCTCCGGGGTCCTGTTCGCCGGGGCCCTGGTGGCCGAGCGGGTGGCCCTGCGCCCGCACCTGCGGGTCATCGGCCAGCAACTCGTCCTCAGCCGGGACCTGTTGATCCGTGGCGTGGCCTTCCAGGCCAGCTTCCTGTCCGCGACGGCAGTCGCCGCCCGGTTCGGCGCCGCCGCGGTCGGTGCCCACCAGATCGCGGTACAACTCTGGTTCTTCGCCGCCCTGGTGCTCGACGCGCTGGCCATCGCCGCGCAGGCCCTGGTCGGTGCCGCCCTGGGGGCCGGCGACGATCAGGCGGCCCGCGCCCTGGCCAAGCGGATCGGTCGGTTCGGCGCGGTGTGCGGGGCGGCGTTCGCCGTGCTGGCCGCCGCCGGGGCGGGCGTGGTGCCGACCTGGTTCAGCGCCGAGCCGGCGGTACACGAGCAGGCCCTGGTGGCCTGGCCCTGGTTCGTCGTCATGCTGCCCCTGGCCGGGGTGGTGTTCGCCCTGGACGGGGTCCTGATCGGTGCCGGTGACATCCGCTATCTGCGCAATCTGACAGTGGTCGGCGCCCTCGGCGGATTCCTCCCCGCGATCTGGCTCTCCCACGCCTTCACCCTCGGCCTCGGTGGCATCTGGGCGGGTCTGCTGCTGTTCACCGTGATCCGGCTGATCGGCCTGCTGCTGCGCCTGCGCAGCGGGGCCTGGGCGGTGACCGGGGCGGTCCGCACCGACCCCCGGGTGACACCCGCCGCCTGATCCCCGGGTCGGCTGGTCTGATCCCCGAAGGTCGGTCGGTCAGATGGGGCCGGGTCGGATCAGGGATCAGATCTGGGCGTAGAGGGCGTAGAGCAGCGACACCAGGGCCATCACCACGATCCAGGAGACGACCATGGCGACCAGCTTGAAGGTGGTCGGATAGCGCTGGTAGAGGCGGTCCCGGTCCTGCCAGGCCCACCAGCGGCGGCGCAGTCGGCCAGCGCCGGGCAGGGCGGCGAACGCCTGGGCGACCCGGACCCCCAGGGTGCGCCTCGGGGGTGGCGGATCGAGCATCCAGGCGGGCAGGGTGCTCGCCGGTCGGGGGGTACGCAGGCGGATCGCCTCATCGGGCCGCTCGGCGGATGTGCCGTCACTGGTCATCTCGGTCTCCCCGTGGTCGGCGGCACCGGATCGGCCGACGCCGCTGTGAGTTCATCGTCACAGTCGGGTTCCACGCCGTAAATCCGGTTTCGGTGGCCGGTCGTCCGCTGCCGAGCCCGCCGCGTCGATCTGGCAGGCTTGCACGTCGTGAGCACAGACGGTCTGATCGTGGTGGACAAGCCGGGCGGTATGACGTCGCACGACGTGGTGGCGCGCATCCGCCGATTCGCGCGCACCCGTCGGGTGGGCCACGGCGGCACCCTGGATCCGATGGCCACCGGGGTGTTGGTGATCGGGGTGGGCCGGGCCACCCGCCTGCTGACCTACGTGATCGGCGCCGACAAGACCTACGCCGCCACCATCCGGTTGGGCCAGTCCACCGTCACCGACGACGCGGAGGGCGACGTGATCGCCACCGCTTCCGCCGGTGGGCTGACCGACGAGGCGATCCACGTCGCCCTGGCCGCCTTGACCGGCGAGATCGACCAGGTGCCGAGCGCGGTCAGCGCCATCAAGATCAACGGGCAGCGGGCGTACAAGCGGGTCCGGGACGGTGAGAGCGTCGACCTGCCGGCCCGGCGGGTCACCGTGTCCCGGCTGGATGTGCTGGCGATCCGCCGGGACCAGCCCGAGGTGGTGGACGTCGACGTGGAGGTGGCCTGCTCGACCGGCACCTACATCCGGGCGATCGCCCGGGACGCCGGCCTGGCGCTGGGGGTCGGTGGGCACCTCACCGCCCTGCGGCGTACCGCCGTGGGGGGTTTCACCCTGGCCGAGGCCGCCACCCTGGAGGAGCTGGAACGACGCGCCCCCGAGGTGGTCGATCTGCCGCTGGCGGCGGCCGCCGCTCGGTTCTTCACCTCCCGGGCGGCCAGTCCGGAGGAGGCGAAGGTGCTCTCCCACGGCGGCCCGCTCGACCCGATCGGCCAGGTCGGGCCGTACGCGGTCTTCGATCCGGCCGGCCAGTTGATCGCTATCGTCAGCGAGCGGGCCGGCCGGGCCCGCGCGGAGATCGTGCTCGCCCCGGCGTGACGGCGGCCGGCACCCGAGTGGAAGACCTTGCAGTACCGGCGACAGGAAGGACGAGCATGCAGCGGTGGCGGGGGTACGACGCGGCACCGGGGGGTTGGGGACGTTCGGTGGTCACCATCGGCGTCTTCGACGGCGTGCACAAGGGCCACCAGGCCACCATCAGGCACGCGGTGGCGCGCGCCCGGGAGTGGGGTGTGCAGTCGGTCGTGGTCACCTTCGATCCGCATCCGGCCGAGGTGGTGCGGCCGGGTTCCCATCCGGCGGTGCTCACCGAGCCGGCGCGCAAGGCGGAGTTGATCGAGGCCCTCGGTGTCGACGTGCTCTGTGTGGTGCCGTTCACCTCCGAGTTCTCCCGGCTGCCGGCGGAGGCGTTCGTCCATGACGTGCTGGTCGAGCATCTGCACGCCGCCCTGGTGGTGGTGGGGGACAACTTCCGGTTCGGGCACCGGGCGGCCGGGGACGTGGCGCTGTTGGAGCGGCTGGGGCGTACCTTCGGCTTCGCCGTCGAGGGCGCTCCCCTGGTGGCCGAGGCCGGCACGGTCTTCTCCTCGACGTACATCCGTTCCTGCGTGGATGCCGGTGACGTGACGGCGGCGGCCGGCGCGTTGGGGCGTCCGCACCGGCTGGAGGGTGTGGTGGTCCGGGGCGACCAGCGTGGCCGGGAGTTGGGCTTCCCGACCGCCAACCTGCTCTGCCACCGCTACGCCGCGATCCCCGCCGACGGCATCTACGCCGCCCGGCTGATCCGTCGGGGTCAGCGGGAGCCGCTGGGCGCGGCCGTCTCGGTCGGCACGAACCCGACCTTCGCCGGTCGGGAACGGCGGGTCGAGGCGTACGCGCTGGATTTCGACGGCGACCTGTACGGTGAGCGACTGGCCCTGGATTTCGTGGCCCACCTGCGGGGGCAGGTCCGCTTCGACGGCATCGAGCCACTGGTCGCCCAGATCGCCCAGGACGTCGAACGGACCCGCCGGGCGCTGGCCTGAACGGCCTCAATCGGGCGATGGCCACGAGGTGCTGGTAGGCTGACGAAGACGTCGGCTGACCGACGTGGGTCCTCGCATGTCTGCTCGACGCCGCGGATGCGAGGACGTCCGGTAGCGATGCCCAGCCTGCAGAGATTCAGCCTGGCTCGCACGGACACCATCGACAACCCACTGAAACAGGGAGAACATGGCGCTCGACCAGCAGGCAAAGGCCAAGATCCGCGAGGAGTACGCGACCGCCGAGGGCGACACCGGTTCGCCGGAGGTACAGGTCGCGGTCCTCACCAAGCGGATCGCTGAGCTCACCGAGCACCTGAAGGTGCACAAGCACGACCACCACAGCCGCCGTGGGCTGCTGCTGCTGGTCGGCCGCCGCCGTCGGCTGCTCAACTACGTGCAGAAGAAGGACATCAACCGCTACCGGTCGCTCATCGAGCGACTCGGCCTGCGCCGGTGACGTGAGACGGGGGAGTGGCCACCGGGCCGCTCCCCCGTCGGCGTAACCACCTCGAGACACGGGCTGCGAGCACCCAGACAGGGGAGCCGTCGGCGTACCGGTCTCCGGTAGTGGCCTCCGGGTGTCTCCGGCATTTCGCCGGTGGTCCCGGGCGCTTCGATCGAAGACCGGCCGTCGGTACAGCTCCCGCTCGTGGCCCCCGATGCGAAGGAGCATTGCCGCACTATGACCGAGACCAAACTCGGCACCGAATCCCGTACCGCCGTGATCGACAACGGGTCCTTCGGCACCCGTGAGATCACCTTCTCCACCGGCCGGCTGGCCCGTCAGGCCGCCGGTTCCGTCGTCGCCCAGCTCGGCGAGACGGTCGTGCTGTCCGCCACCACCGCCGGCAAGCAGCCGAAGGAGCAGTTCGACTTCTTCCCGCTGACGGTCGACGTCGAGGAGCGGATGTACGCCGCGGGTCGCATCCCCGGCTCGTTCTTCCGGCGGGAGGGCCGTCCCAGCGAGGACGCCATCCTCACCTGCCGCCTGATCGACCGGCCGCTGCGCCCGTCCTTCGTCAAGGGCCTGCGCAACGAGGTCCAGGTCGTCGAGACCATCCTGGCGCTCGACCCGCAGCACCCGTACGACGTGGTGGCGATCAACGCCGCCTCGATGTCGACCAAGCTGTCCGGCCTGCCGTTCTCCGGCCCGATCGGGGCGACCCGGATGGCGCACGTCGACGGCCAGTGGGTCGCCTTCCCGACCCACGAGGAGCTGAGCCGGGCCACCTTCGACATGGTGGTGGCCGGTCGGGCCCTGGCCGACGGCGACGTCGCGATCATGATGGTCGAGGCCGAGGCCACCGAGCACGCCGTCAAGCTGGTCGCCGACGGTGCCCCGGCCCCGACCGAGGAGATCGTGGCCAGCGGCCTGGAGGCCGCCAAGCCGGCCATCCGTGAGCTGTGCCGGGCGCAGAGCGAGCTGGCCGAGGTCGCCGCCAAGCCGGTCGCCGAGTTCCCGGTCTTCCTGGACTACTCCGACGACGCGTACGACGCCGTCGCCGAGTTCGCTCGCGGCGATGTCGCCGAGGCCCTCCAGATCGCCGGCAAGGCGGACCGCGAGGAAGCCCTGGACGCGGTGAAGTCCCGCCTGGTGGGGGAGCTCGGCCCGCGTTTCGAGGGCCGGGAGAAGGAGCTGTCTGCTGCCTTCCGCTCGCTGACCAAGTCCGAGGTGCGCAACCGGGTGCTGCGCGAGCAGGTCCGCATCGACGGGCGTGGCCCGCGCGACATCCGGCCGCTGAGCGCCGAGGTCGGCGTGCTGCCCCGGGTGCACGGCTCGGCGCTGTTCGAGCGTGGCGAGACCCAGATCCTGGGCGTCACCACCCTCAACATGCTGCGCATGGAGCAGGCGCTGGACACCCTCTCCCCGGAGAAGTCCAAGCGCTACATGCACAACTACAACTTCCCGCCGTACTCCACCGGTGAGACCGGTCGGGTCGGCTCGCCGAAGCGCCGCGAGATCGGCCATGGCGCGCTCGCGGAGCGGGCACTGATCCCGGTGCTGCCCTCGCGGGAGGAGTTCCCGTACGCCATCCGCCAGGTCTCCGAGGCGCTCAGCTCCAACGGTTCCACCTCGATGGGTTCGGTCTGCGCCTCGACCCTGGGCCTGCTGTCGGCAGGTGTGCCGCTGAAGGCACCGGTGGCCGGCATCGCCATGGGCCTCATCTCCGACGAGGTCGACGGCAAGACCCAGTACGTCACGCTCACCGACATCCTCGGTGCCGAGGACGCCTTCGGCGACATGGACTTCAAGGTCGCCGGCACCCGGGACTTCGTGACCGCGTTGCAGCTCGACACCAAGCTCGACGGCATCCCGTCCGACGTGCTGGCCGCCGCGCTCCAGCAGGCCCACGAGGCCCGGCAGACCATCCTCGACGTGATGCAGCGGGCCATCGAGGCTCCGGCCGAGATGTCCGACTACGCGCCGCGGGTCACCACGGTGAAGATCCCGGTCGACAAGATCGGCATGGTGATCGGCCCGAAGGGCCAGACCATCAACGCCATCCAGGACGAGACCGGCGCCGAGATCTCCATCGAGGACGACGGCACCATCTACGTCGGTGCCACCAACGGCCCCTCGGCGCAGGCGGCGGTCGAGCGGATCAACGCGATCGCCAACCCGACCATGCCGAAGGCCGGTGACCGGTTCCTCGGGACCGTGGTCAAGACCGCGCCCTTCGGTGCGTTCATCTCGCTGCTGCCGGGTCGTGACGGCCTGCTGCACATCTCCAAGGTGGGCGACGGCAAGCGGGTCGAGAAGGTCGAGGACTTCCTCAACGTCGGCGACCGGGTCGAGGTCGAGATCGCCGACATCGACCAGCGCGGCAAGATCTACCTGGACAAGGTCCGTTCCGAGGGCGCCGAGGCACCGGCTCCCGCCGAGGCGGGCGGCGAGCGGCCGGCAAGCCGTGGTGACCGGGGTGACCGTGCCCCGCGCGACCGGGGTGACCGCGAGCGCGGCGGTGACCGGGGCAGCCGTGGCCCGGAGCGGGGCGAGGGCGGCGAGGGTGGCGAAGGCGGCGAAGGCGGCGGTGACTCCCGGCCGCGTCGGCGTACCCGGCACAGCTGATCTCCGACCAACCGTACTGATTCGCTGACCGGCCGGGCGACCATGTCGCCCGGCCGGTTCGTCACCGTCAACCCCTCGTCGTACCGGAAGCAGGTTGCCGTGAGTCGCACCCGGCGAACGTCTCTGTCCGTGACTCGCCAGCCGGCGACGCCACCCGGCGCCGGCCGGCAGGCCGTCGGCACCGTGCGGCCCTCCGGCGGCACCACCCGGGCCGTCACCCGCACCCTCAGTGACGACCCCCTGGGGGGTACGGTGCGCCGCACCGTGCTGCCCAGCGGGCTGCGGGTACTGACCGAGGCCATCCCGGCGATGCGCAGCGTCTCCTTCGGCATCTGGGTGGCGGTCGGTTCCCGGGACGAGACCGGGTCCACGACCGGCGCCGCGCACTTCCTGGAGCACCTGCTGTTCAAGGGCACCCACAAGCGGGGCGCGATGGAGATCTCCTCGTCGATCGAGGCGGTGGGCGGCGAGACCAACGCCTTCACCACGAAGGAGTACACCTGCTACTACGCCCGGGTGCTCGACGCGGATCTGCCGCTGGCCATCGACGTGATGTGTGACCTGGTAGCCGACTCGGTGCTGGAACCGGCCGATGTGGAGACCGAGCGGGGCGTGATCCTGGAGGAGATCGCCATGCACGACGACGAGCCCGGCGACGAGGTGCACGACCTGTTCGCTCGGGCCGTCTACGGCGACCATCCGCTGGGCCGGCTGATCTCCGGTACCTCGGACACGGTCACCCCGATGACCCGCCGCCAGATCCAGACCTTCTACCGGCGCCGGTACGTCGCCCCGCAGATCGTCATCGCCGCCGCCGGCAACCTCGACCACGCCGCCGTGGTCCGGCTGGTCCGGCAGGCGCTGCGCGGCACCCCCCTGGACACCGACCCGGCGCCGCCCGCGCCGCACCGACCGGCCAGCCCGGCGGTACGCACCCGGTCCGCCCGTACCGTGGTGGAGGTGAAGGAGACCGAGCAGGCGCACATCGTGCTCGGCTGCCCGGCCATCGACCGGCTCGACGATCGGCGTTTTGCGCTCGGTGTGCTGAACAACGTGCTCGGCGGTGGCATGTCCAGCCGACTGTTCCAGGAGATCCGGGAGCAGCGAGGATTGGCCTACTCGGTCTACTCCTACGCCAGCCAGTACGCCGACAGTGGCGTGTTCGGCGTCTACGCCGGGTGTGCCCCCGGCCGGGTGGACGAGGTGCTGGCGCTGACCCGGGCCGAGTTGGCGCGTACCGCCGCCCACGGCATCACCGAGGCGGAACTGGCCCGGGGCAAGGGGATGAGCAAGGGGGCCTTCGTACTCGGCCTGGAGGACACCGGCTCGCGGATGAGTCGGCTGGCCAAGGGCGAACTGCTCTACGGCAACCTGATGCCGGTGAACGAACTGCTCGACCGGGTCGACGCGGTCACCCTGGAGGACGTGAACACCCTGGCCGCCGACCTGCTCGCCCGACCGATGTCCCTGGCGGTGGTCGGCCCCTTCGCCGACCGCGACTTCTCCGCCTGACTGCCCGGCTGGCTGATGCCTGGCTGGTGATCGACTCCGTTTCGGCGTAGTGGCGGTGACCCGGTCGACTGGATACCGCCGTTACGCCGTAACGGAGTTGATCACGCCGGATCTCCTGCCTCTGCGGCTGCCCGGACAGCCGATTGGGATAGGTTGTGCCGCGTGACTGACGAGCGGGAAAAGGGCGGGCCGATCCGGGTCGGCGTACTGGGTGCGCGGGGTCGGATGGGCGCCGAGGTGTGCAAGGCTGTCGAGGCCGCTACCGACACGACGCTGGTGGCGGCGGTCGACCAGGGCGACGAACTGTCCACCGTGGCGCAGGCCGGGGCGCAGGTGGTCGTCGACTTCACCACCCCCGGCGCGGTCATGGACAACCTGCGCTGGTGCATCGAGCAGGGCATCCACGCGGTGGTCGGCACCACCGGCTTCACCGAGCAGCGCCTCGACCAGGTGCGCGACTGGTTGGCCGGCAAGCCAGGCGTGGGTGTGGTGATCGCCCCGAACTTCGGCATCGGCGCCGTACTGATGATGCAGTTCGCGGCCCGCGCCGCCCGGCACTTCGAGTCCGTGGAGATCATCGAGCAGCACCACCCGCGCAAGCTCGACGCCCCCAGCGGCACGGCCACCCACACCGCTCGTCTGATCGCCGCAGCCCGCGCCGAGGCCGGGCTGGGCCCGGTGCCGGACGCCACCGCCGACGAGGTGGCCGGTGCCCGGGGCGCCGACATCGAGGGGGTACGGGTGCACGCGGTGCGCGCCACCGGGCTGGTCGCCCACCAGGAGGTGCTCTTCGGCACCACCGGTGAGACGTTGACCATCCGGCACGACTCGTACGACCGGGTCTCCTTCATGCCCGGGGTGCTGGTCGCGGTCCGCGCGGTCGGCGACCGCCCCGGCCTGACCCTCGGCCTGGACCCCCTGCTCGACTAACCGTTTCCCCGGGGCTGACCCGGCCCGGCCTGCTCCGGGCTGACCCGGCCCGGCCTGCTTCGGGCTGACCCGGCCCGGCCTGCTTCGGGCTGACCCGGCCCGGCCTGCTTCGGGGGCTGGCCCGGCTCGGGCCGCCCGGCCTGCTGGCGGGGTCGGTCAGCAGCCCGCGCGGTGGGCCGGTCAGCCGGCCTCGGTGGGTGCGGTCGGCTCGGTGGGGAGCGCCACGTGCAGGCGGAGTTGGGGGACCAGCATGTCGTCCACGTCCAGCGCGCGGCCCGCGCCGTCCGGTTCCCACCCGGCGGTGGTGAGGAACTTGCGGGAGGCCTGATCGCCCTCGAAGACCCAGGCCAGCGCCGTGGTGAAGCCGGACTCCCGCCACAGGTCGACACTGGCGGCCAGCAGCCGGCTGCCGTGCCCCCGGCGGCCCCACCGGGGCTCCACCAGCAGGTCGGTCACCGCGACCACCTCCGGGCCGAGCGCCTCGGCGGGCTCGTTCGGGGCCAACGCCTCGGCGTCCACCGGACCGGAGGCGGCGAAGCCCACCAGATACGATTGCTCGGCCTGCTCGACGGCGACCAGGACCCGGTGGTGTTCGCTGGGCGGGCGGCGTACCGCAGCCTCCCAGCGCTGGGCGAGCAACCCCTCGTCGAGGTCGGCCAGCACGTGCCGGGGCAGCAGTCGCCGATAGGCGACCCGCCAGGTGGCGAGCTGGATGCGTGCGATCTCGCCGGCGTCCTCGGGACGCGCCGGGCGGACAAACCCGAGAGCCATGGGACGACAGCCTACGCAGGGTGAGGGAGGCGACGGTGGCGCAGGGTGCCAGGCGGACGGTCGGACAGATCGTCTTCGTGGTCGTACTCGCCGTCGCGGTGGCCGCCTTCCTGTCCGTGGCGGCGGCCCGGCACGGCTTCTTCGACCTTCAGGTCTACCGGGGAGCACTCATCTGGTGGGCCCGCGAGGGCGGGGAACTCTACGACCACCTGCGCCCCGGCACCCAGTACGGTTTCACCTACCCGCCGTTCGCGGCGCTGCTGATGCTGCCGATGGCGTACCTGCCCTGGCACGCGGCGATCGTGGTGAGCGTGGCCGCCGGGGTGGCGACCAGCGCGGTGTTGATCTGGTGGCTGCTGGACCCGGTGTCCCGGCGGGCCGGGTGGACCCGCTGGTTCGCCTTCGCGGTGGCGTTCTGCCTGGCCGCCGCCTTCGAACCGATGCGCGAGACCATCAACTTCGGCCAGGTCAACACCCTGCTGTTGTTCCTGGTGGCGGTGGACCTGATGCGGCTGCTGCCGGGCGGCAGCCGGTGGGCCGGCATCGGCATCGGCCTGGCCACCGCGATCAAGCTCACCCCGGGCATCTTCATCGTGTACCTGCTGGTGACCGGCCGCATCCGGGCCGCGGTCACCGCCGTGGCCGCCGCGACCGGGGCCACCGTGCTGGCCGCGGCACTGTTCCCGGACGCCTCCCGCGAATTCTGGACCACCGCGCTGTGGAACACCGGCCGGGTCGGTGAGCTGGCGTTCGTCTCCAACCAGTCGCTGCGCGGTGTGGTGGCCCGACTGGACCCGACCAACCCCAGCACCCTGGCCTGGCTGGGCCTGGTGGCAGTCACCGTGGCGCTGTGGGTGTGGCGGTCCCGCGCCGCCGTACGCGCCGGAAACGAGACTGCCGGGCTGGCCCTGACCGGCGCGGTGATGTGCCTGGTCAGCCCGGTCACCTGGGTACACCACCTGGTCTGGCTGCTGCCGGGACTGCTGCTGCTGGTCGAAGGGACCGTCGCCGCGCCGTCGGGCAGCCGCCGACGCCGCGGCCTGCTGGCCGCCGTGATCATCGGGTACGGCTTCCTGATCAGCCGGATCGTCTGGGCCTGGGAGAAGGACTTCACCGGGCTGGACGGGTTCGTGTTCAGCAACACCTATGTCTGGATCAGCCTGGCGTTGCTGGCTTTCCTGCCGGTACGCCGGCCCGGCTGGGCCGACGAGCCACCGGCCTCAGCCGTCGAGTCGTCCGGCGTACCGCAGCTCGACCAGGTGCAGCGGCGCACGCCCGCCGGACAGTGGCACCGGGTAGGTCGACCGCTCACCGTCCGGTGACAGCCCGGCTCGCTGGTAGAACCGGCGGGCCCGGTGGTTGTCCGCCAGCACCCAGATCCGGTACTCGGCCAGGCCCCGCTCGCGCAGTCCGGCCTGAGCCGCCGCCAGCAGGGCGGGTGCGGTGCCGTCACCCCAGTGTTCCGGCACCACGTACAAAGCCACCACCTCGCCGTAGGTCGGGTCGAGGTCGCCTCGGTCCTGGTTGTTGCGGTACGGGCCGAAGGTGGTGAACCCGGCCAGCACCCCGTCGATCTCGGCGAGCAGGGTGGTGAAGGGGTGCTCCGGATCGGCGGTACCCAGATCCCGGCGTCGCTGTGCCCAGGCCACCGGGTTGAGCCGAGCCAGCACCTCGTCCGGCATGATCCCGGCGTACCCGGCCCGCCACCCGCTGATGTGCACCTGGGCGATCGCCTCGGCGTCGGCGGCCTGTTCACGACGGATGGTCGGCATGACTGCCGTTCTACGTGGCCGACGACGACAGGTCCAGCGTGGCGCACCTGTGTCGTACCGCTGACGTAGCCTGCCCGCGATGGCCATCAAGGAATCGCTCTCCCTCGCCCAGGCTCGGCGGATCGCGCTGGCCGCCCAGGGGTTCACCGACCCTGCGCCCACCGGGGCGCCCACCCGTCGTCACCTGCGTAGGGTGCTCGACCGGGTCGGCCTGATCCAGATGGATTCGGTGAACGTGCTGCAACGGGCGCACTACCTGCCGCTCTACAGCCGGATCGGGCCCTACCCGAGCTCGCTGCTCGAATCGGCCGCCTACCGCGGCCCTCGCGAGCTGTTCGAGTACTGGGGGCACGAGGCGTCGCTGGTGCCGGTCGGCCTGCATCCCGCGCTGCGCTGGCGGATGGCCCGGGCCAAGGCCGACGCCTGGAGTGGCATGCGCCACATCGCTGCGGAGCAGCCTGATCTGGTGGCCTGGGTCCGCGACGAGGTGGCCGCCCGGGGGCCGCTGACCGCAGCCGAGATCGAGCATGACGCGCCCCGAGCGACCGGCAACTGGGGGTGGAACTGGTCGGCGGTCAAGCAGGCCCTGGAGTTCCTCTTCTGGGCCGGTGAGGTCTGCGCCGCCGAGCGCACCACCTCCTTCGCCCGCCGCTACGACCTGCCCGAACGGGTGCTGCCGGCCGAGGTGCTGGCCGCCCCGACGCCCACGGACGCCGAGGCGTACCGCACCCTGGTCGGCATCGCCGTCCGGTCGCTGGGGGTGGCTGCGGAGCCGGAGCTGCGCGACTACTTCCGGCTGCCGGTGGCCGGAGCCCGACAGGCCATCGCCGAGCTGGTCGAGGCGGGGGAGCTGACACCGGTCACGGTGCAGGGCTGGCGGCAGCCGGCCTGGCTGCACCACCAGGCCCGGCTACCCCGGTGGGTACGCGGCAACACGCTGGTCAGCCCGTTCGACCCGCTGGTCTGGGAACGGGGACGCACCGAGCGGCTGTTCGACTTCAGCTACCGCATCGAGATCTACGTGCCCGCGGCCAAGCGGATGTACGGCTACTACGTGCTGCCCTTCCGGCAGGGGGAACGCTTCACCGCCCGGGTAGACCTCAAGGCCGACCGTAAGGCCGGAGTGCTGCTGGTGCCGGCGGCCTGGGCGGAGCCGGGGGCCGATCCCGGGGAGACCGCGGTGGCGCTGGCCGCCGAGCTGTACCGCCTGGCCGGCTGGCTGGGACTGGACGCGGTGGCCCCACCGGCCGCCGGAGACCTCGCCGCCCCGCTGGCCGCGGCCCTGGTGGGCCTGGCCGGTGTACGGTGAGCCTCGTGACGAGCGTTGACCGATCGCCCGCCCAGCCGCACCCGCCGAGCGGGGAACCGACCTCCGCAAGCACGCCGACCGAGCCCGGTCCGACCGAGGCCGGGCCGGGCGTTGCCGGGCCGGGCGTTGCCGGGCCGGGCGTTGCCGGGCCGGTCGCCGGGATGCCGGCGGGTGAGGTGGGTCCGGGCGGGTGGCCGGCGGGTCACCCGGGCGGCTATCCGGTGGTCGAGTCGGATCGACTGACCCGGTTCGTGGCGCGGCTGTACGAGCGCACACCCCGTTGGGTGGTGCCCTTGGCCGCGCTCGGCTGCGTCGGCGCCGGCATCGGTTACACCCTGCTCAGCGACCCCACCCGGTCGGCGCCGGACGCCCTGCCGAGCTGCCTGCTCAAGATGACCACCGGGCTGGACTGTCCGGGCTGCGGCGGCACCCGTGCCCTCTGGTACGTGTTGCACGCCGACCTGCCCGCCGCCGCCCGGCATCACTTCCTCTTCGTCTTCGCGTTGCCGTTCCTGGCGTACTTCTTCATCGCCTGGGCGGGCCGGCAGGCGTTCGGCTGGCGGCTGCCGGAGCTACGGGTGGGCCCGAAACTGGTGGGTGGCTTCCTGGCCGCCTGGATGGCCTTCTCGGTGGCCCGCAACCTCCCCTGGCCCCCCTTCACCGCCCTCTACGTCTAACCCCACCCCACCCACCCCGCCCTCACGCCCCTCCCCGCCCTCACGCCCCTCGCCGCGCCGATCTTGCACTTTCTGTCGGGACAAAAGCGGCCAAGGGGTGCATTTCGGCGACCAAAAGTGCAAGATCGGCGGGGCTGGGGCGCGCGCGTGCGGGGTGGGGGGTGGGGTGGGGGAGGGAGGGCGGGCGGTGGGGGTGCAGGGGTGGGGAGGGTGGGGTGGGGGTTAGAGTCGCGACATGCCGGAGATGGTGCAGCCCCAGGTCAGGTTGATTGCGTGGACTCATTTCGAGCCGCCGCAGGATGTGCCGTGGTCGACGGACGCCGACGGGGGGCAGGCGCTCGCGGAGTTCGCCGGGCGGGCCTGTTACCAGAGCTGGAAGAAGCCGAATCCGGTCACCGCCACCAACGCCGGCTACCTGGCGCACATCCTGGAGGTCGGGCACCTCTCCGTGCTGGAGCACGGCTCGGTCAGCTTCTACTTCACCGGGGTGTCCCGCTCGTTCACCCATGAGCTGATCCGGCACCGGCACTTCTCGTACTCGCAACTGTCGCAGCGGTACGTCCCGGAGCGGGACGCGGCGATGGTCGAGCCCCGGGTGATCGCCGAGGACCCCGAGCTGCACAAGCGCTTCGTGGAGGCCGCGGAGGCCAGCGTACGGGCCTACAACGAGTTGCTGGAGGGGCTGGAGCGGCACTTCGTCGACGAGCCCAACCCGACGCTGCGGCGCAAGCAGGCCCGTCAGGCGGCCCGTGCGGTGCTGCCTAACGCCACCGAGACCCGCATCGTGGTGAGCGGCAACTACCGCGCCTGGCGGCACTTCATCGCGATGCGGGCCACCGAGCACGCCGATGTGGAGATCCGCGAACTGGCGGTGGAGTGCCTGCGGCAGTTGCAGGGGGTCGCCCCGAACGTCTTCGCCGATTTCGTCATCTCGACCCTGCCCGACGGCACCGAGGTCGCGGCGAGCCCGCTCGCCGAACAGTCCTGAGCGGGTGGGGCTGCCCTGCCCGGCGCGCATGCCACCCTTCCCCGGCAGCCCTCCCTCCGGTGTCCGATAGGTTGTCACCATGACGCACGACCAGTTTGACGCCCCGGCACGGGCGGTGTCCCGCCCCTTCGGTCGGCTGATCACAGCCATGGTGACCCCGTTCACCGCTGAGGGTGCGCTCGACCTGGACGGCGCCGCACGGCTGGCGAACCATCTCGTCGTGGAGCAGCGCAACGACGCGCTGGTGATCAACGGCACCACCGGTGAGTCGCCGACCACGACGGACGCCGAGAAGGAACAGCTGATCCGGACCGTGGTGGAAGCCGTCGGGGACCGGGCGCGGGTGGTGGCCGGAGTGGGCACCAACGACACCCGGCACACCATCGAGCTGGCCGCCTCGGCGGAGAAGGCCGGTGCCCACGGACTGCTGGTGGTCACCCCGTACTACAACAAGCCGCCCCAGGCCGGGCTGCTGCGACACTTCACCGCGGTGGCCGACGCCACCGGCCTGCCGGTGATGTTGTACGACATTCCGCACCGCTCCGGGGTGCCGATCGAGACCGAGACCCTGGTCCGGCTGGCCGAGCACGGACGCATCGTCGCGGTGAAGGACGCCAAGGGTGACCTGACCGCCACCAGTTGGGTGACCAGCCGTACGGATCTGGCGTACTACAGTGGCGAGGATTCTCTGACGTTGCCCGCGTTGGCCGTCGGCTCGGTCGGCGTGGTCGGCACCTCGACGCACTTCACCGGCGCGGAGACCAAGCAGATGATCGAGGCGTACGACGCGGGCGACACGTCCACCGCGTTGGCGCTGCACCACAGGTTGCTGCCGCTGTTCACCGGGATCTTCCGGACCCAGGGCACGATTCTGGTCAAGGCCGGTCTGAACGTCCAGGGCCTGCCGGCAGGCCCGGTCCGGTCGCCGTTGGTGACGGCGACCGAGGACCAGGTGGCCCAGTTGCGCGCCGACTGCGCGGCAGCGGGCCTACCACTTCCCGAATGATCAAACGAACGCACGGACGCCGGGTAACGGCGCCGCAGAATGAGGTGAGCGCGTGACCGAGGCGCACAACGAGGAGGCTCAACTTCCCCCGCCGCTGCCGGAGGGCGGATTGCGGATCATCCCGCTCGGTGGGCTTGGCGCCATCGGTCGGAATATGACCGTCTTCGAGTACGACGGGAAGTTGCTGGTCGTCGACTGCGGGGTGCTCTTTCCCGATGTGGAGCAGCCCGGTGTCGACCTGATCCTGCCGGACTTCGGACCCATCCTCGACCGGCTCGACGACATCCAGGCGATCGTGCTGACCCACGGGCACGAGGACCACATCGGCGCCGTGCCGTACCTGCTCGCCCACAAGGCCGACATCCCCCTGGTCGGCTCGCAGTTCACCCTGGCCCTGGTCGAGGCGAAGCTGGCCGAGCGACGGATCCAGCCGTACACCCTGACCGTGCGCGAGGGCGGCCGGGAACGGCTCGGCCCGTTCGAGTGCGAGTTCTTCGCCGTCAACCACTCCATCCCGGACGCCCTGGCGGTGGCCATCCGCACCCCGGCCGGGCTGGTGCTGCACACCGGCGACTTCAAGATGGACCAGCTTCCGCTGGACGGCCGGATCACCGACCTGGCCGGTTTCGCGCGGCTCGGCGCCGAGGGCGTGGACCTGCTGCTGTCGGACTCCACGAATGCGGAGATCCCCGGCTTCGTCACCCCGGAACGGGAGATCGGCCCGGTCCTGGACTCGATCTTCGCCAAGGCCCGGGGTCGGATCATCGTGGCCTCGTTCGCCTCGCATGTGCACCGGGTGCAGCAGGTCTTCGACTCGGCGCTCGAGCATGGCCGCAAGGTAGCCCTGATCGGTCGGTCGATGGTGCGCAACATGGGCATCGCCCGCGACCTGGGCCTGCTGAACATCCCAGCCGGCCTGGTGGTCGGCCTGGACGAGGCGACCTCCATGCCGCCGGAGCAGATCGTGCTGATGTCCACCGGCTCGCAGGGGGAGCCGATGAGCGCCCTGGGTCGGATGGCCAGCGGTGATCACCGGCACATCACCATCGCCCCCGGGGACACCGTGGTGCTGGCCTCCTCGCTGGTGCCCGGCAACGAGACCTCGGTCTACCGGGTGATCAACCGGCTGGCCCGGGCCGGGGCCGTGGTGGTGCACAAGGACGTGGCCAAGGTGCACGTCTCCGGGCACGCCCCGGCCGGTGAGCTGCTCTACCTGCTCAATGTCGTACGCCCGAGCAATCTGATGCCGGTGCACGGCGAGTGGCGGCACCTGCGGGCGCACGCCCGGCTGGGCATCGAGTCCGGGGTGGCCCCGGACCGGGTGGTGCTCTGCGAGGACGGCGACGTGGTCGACCTGGTGGAGGGCCGGGCCAGCCTGGTCGGCCGGGTCAAGAGCCGGTACGTCTACGTCGACGGCCTGGCCGTCGGCGACGTCAGCGAGTCCCTGCTCACCGAGCGGCGCATCCTGGGCGACGGCGGGTTCATCGCGACCACCGTCGTGGTCGACTCGGTCACCGGCAAGGTGGTCGCCGGTCCGACCGTCTCCGCCAAGGGCTTCTCGGAGGACGCCGCGGCGTTCAACGCGGTGATCCCGCTGGTGACCGAGGCCCTGAACCGGGCCGCGGCGGACGGGATCACCGATCCCCACCAGCTTCAGCAGATCGTCCGCCGGACGGTGGGCCGCTGGGTCAACGACGCCTATCGGCGCCGGCCGATGATCGTGCCCACCGTCGTCGAGGTCTGAACCGTTCGGACCTCGGGGCCGTACTCCGACCCGGCAGGCGTGCCCGCGCCTGCCGGGAGGAGCGTGGCGGATGGACCGCAGGAAATGGACAGCCCTCGGTGTCGTGGTGGCTGCGGTGGGCGCGGCGGCGGCGGTGACACTGCCGTCCTTCGCCGGTGAGGGTGGCGCGCCACCCAGCGCCTCGACCGCACCGGCCGTGCCGGGTGCCGACCCGGAACTGGTCGAGGCGATGGGTCGTGACCTGGGATTGAACCAGTCCCAGGTGGCTGCTCGGCTGAAGACGGAACGCTGGGCCGGCGGGGTGGTCGAGCAGCTTCGGGCCGAACTCGGCACCGACTACGGGGGCAGTTGGCTCAGCGCCGATGGCAGCCAGTTGAACGTGGCGGTGGCCGACCCGGCCGAAGCGGCACGGGTCCGGGCCACCGGGGCGGTGCCGAAGGTGGTCGAGCGTGGGGTCGGGCAGCTCGACGCGCTGAAGACCAGGATGGACCGCAACGCCGCCCATGCCCGGCAGGTCTCCGGCTGGTACGTCGATGTGGCCTCGAACAGTCTGGTGGTGCTCGCCCAGCCGGGTGCCGAGGCGGCCGGCTGGCGTTTCGTCGCCCGCGCCGGGGTGGCCCGCCAGGCGGTCCGGATGGCCACCGAGGAGCAACCGCGACTCTTCGCCGATGTCCGTGGCGGCGAGCCGTTCTTCGTCGGCGCGGGACGCTGCTCGGTCGGTTTCGCGGTGGTCGGCGGCTACGTCACCGCCGGACACTGTGGCCAGGTAGGGGCCCGCACCTCCGGGCCGGACGGGGAGTTGCAGGGCGTCTTCCGGTCCTCCTCCTTCCCCGGGGACGACTGGGCCTTCGTGCAGGTGAACAGCAGTACCAGGGTGCTGCCGGAGGTCACCGACTTCCGGGGTGGCATCGCCCGGGTCGCCGGTTCCCGGGAGGTGGCCGTCGGTTCCTCGATCTGCCGCTCCGGCTCCACCACCGGGGTGCGCTGCGGCACCGTGCAGGCCCGCAACGCCACCGTCCGCTACCCGCAAGGGCTGGTCAGTGGTCTGGTCCGGACCAATGTCTGCGCCGAACCGGGCGACTCCGGTGGCTCGTGGATCTCGGGCAACCAGGCCCAGGGGGTCACCTCCGGCGGTTCGGGTGACTGCGTACGCGGCGGCACCACCTTCTACCAGCCGGTCAACGAGATCCTGCAACGCAACAACCTGACCCTGCTCACCACGCAGAACTTCCGCACCCTGGGCGGCGGGCGCTGATCGGCCGGGCCCGGCCGGCTGCGCGCCGGTCGGGCCCGCCGGACAGGCGTCGGCGCCGGGTCAGGGCAGGGCGGCTACCGCCTCGGCGTACGCGACCCCGGTCCGTACCGCCGCCTCCACCAGGACGGTGACCTGGGCCGGGGCCACCCCGTACGCCAGGTCGGTGGCCACCTCACCGGCCAGCACCAGCTCACCGCCACCGGGATCGTGCACGAACGCCTTGGGTAGCAGCCGGTCACGGTTCCACCCGTTGCAGAAGGCGTACGCCTCGGCGCGGCGGGCCGCCGGCAGCCGACGGTCGGCGACCACCCGGGCGTGCAGCACCTCGCCCCGTTCCCCGGCCCGCCGGAACTGGATCACCGCCTCGCCCCAGCGCCCCAGCACCGTGCCGGCGCTGTCCAGGGAGTACCGGTCGCCCCGCCGGTCCAGCGCGGCCGTGATCATTGCCACGGAGAGGGCGGCCAACTCCTCCTCGCCCGCCGGGTCGGGTGCCTCGGAGAAATACCTCTCGTCGGCCTCGGCCGGCTCCTCGGCGGGCAGCGGCACCGGCGTGGCCAACGGTCGTTCGGCCAGCCAGGCGGCCATCCGACCGGACTGGTGGCCGGTGCCGTTGCGGGCGTCGAAGCTGCCGGCCAGTTCGGTGGCGACCGCGAGCAGCTCGGTGCCGAGGGCCGCCACCGGGACGGTCGCGGCGTGCCGCCCGTGATACGCCGGTCGGGGTACGGTCCGATCGCCGTGCTCCTCGGCGGCCAGGGTGCAGACCAGTGCCCCCGCCGCGGCGAACTCCATCACGGCCAGGTCCTCGTGCGGTTGGTCGAGCCGGGGCAACTGCTCGACCAGGATCGCCAGACCCCGGTCCAGGTGACCGCCGAGGGCGCAGTACCGCAGGTGGGTGGCGAGGTGGTCGAACCCCTCCGGCGCCACCCGGTGCCGCCGGTAGGCCCGTACGTGCGCCTGCGCCGCCTGCTGCGCCGCTCCCGCCCGCAACCAGGGCAGCAGGGCACCCGTCAGGGCGGCCTCGGGCTGGGCGGTGCACCGCAGCGGACCGTCGAGCAGGGGTGCTACCAGGGCGATCGCCTCATCCCAGTCGCCCCATCCGGCGAGTAGTTCGGCCTGGCGGACCGGCAGGCAGTCGGGGCATCCGGCGGCCGGGTCCGGATCGGCGGCCTGCCAACGCCGCAGCCAGTGTCGGGCGGTGGGCTCGTCGCCGAGATGGTCGGCGATGCGGCAGCGTAGCTGGGCTACCAGAGCCGAACCGGTGTCGTCATGGGTCGGGTCGTCGAGGTCGGCCAGCACGGAGCGGGCCTGGTCGATGCCGATGCGGGGGGTGCCGAGCAACGCCTCCACGGCGTACCGCTGGTAGCGGCGCAGGGTCTCGGTGTCCGGCCCCACGGGGGGTGGGTCGTCCTCGGGTCGGTGCGGGCGGCGGGCCGCGTCCAGGCAGCGCCGGACGGGTTCGAAGAGTCGCCACCGTTGGCCGCCGAGCACCTGGGCCTCGACCAGTTCGGACCAGGCCGCCAGCGCCGTGCCGGGATCGCCGGTGGCCTCGGCGAGGGCGGCCACCCGTTCCAGTTCGGCCGTACGCGCTTCACCGTCCGGCATGTCCCGCGCCTCGGCCAGCAGCTCGGCCGGTCGGCGGTCGACCGGTGCCGACATCCGGGGCCGGTGGCGGCGGCCGGTGGCCCACCCGCTCACCGGTGTGCCGTCCCGGACAGCCGGCCCACCTCGGCGGCCAACCGGCAACCGGTGACGATGCCCCGGTCCAGCAGCCGGTCCAGCTGATGGGGTGTCACCCCCCGTTCCAGGTCGGTGATCACCTCGCCGCAGACCCGGGCCTGCCCGGCGTCGTCGACATGGACGAACGCCTTGGGCCAGAACCGGTCCCGGTTCCACCCGTTGCAGAAGTCGTGCAGCCGGGGCACGGCCTGCATCGGGAAGGGGCGAATGGCGACCGTGCGGACCTGGAGCAGCTCTCCGGCGTCACCGGCGCGCAGGAACCAGATGTGCGCCTCGGCCCATCGTCCTACCAGGTCGCCCCCGGATTCGGTGGTGACCGGGTGGCCCCGGTGGGCGAGCACCGTGGCGATCAGGTCGTGGGCCAGGGGCCGCAGGGTGTCCGGATGCCCGGCCAGCGGGTCGTCCAGACCGTCGTCGTACTCCGGCGACGCCATAGACATCCCTTCGCAGGCGAATATCACGACAGGTGACGGGACCGCGTTGCGACACGCGGAGCCGACCTGGAAGACCGGCGTATCGCGGGACCCGCCGTTACGGTGATGCTATGGCGGGCCGTACCTCTCAGGCGAGCCGGCGACGCGGCGCGTCGCCGCGTGCTGGCGCGAACAGTCGTGCCCGTCAACCGGCGAAGAAGGCCGCACCGGCCCGCCGCCGTACCGCCTCGCGGGGTCCGGGCCCGGCCGCCTACATCGGTCGGGCGGTCGGTGCGGTGTGGATGGGGCTGGCCCACGGCGTCGGCTGGGCGGTACGCGCCGCCTCGGGCCGTGACCTGGAGCCGGAGCACCGCCGCGACGGTGCCGGGCTGCTGATGATCGGGCTGGCCCTGCTCAGCGCGGGAGCCCTCTGGTTCTCCGCCGCCGGGCCGGTCGGTGCCCGCCTGGCCGACACCGTCCGGCTGTTCCTCGGCGCCATCTCCGTGGTGGTGCCGGTGCTGCTCGGCATCGGGGCCTGGCGGCTGATGCGCGAGCCCGGCGACCCCGAGCACCGGGGCCGGGGCTGGGTCGGCTGGGCTTCCATGCTGGTATCCACGGCCGCGATGCTGCACATCGGGCAGCAGCCGGGCGACCCGGGTGAGCGGGACTTCGCCGGCGGCCTGGTCGGCGCGGGGGTGGGCAGCCTGCTGGAACGGGCGGTCACCGCCTGGGTCGCGGTGCCCCTGCTGATCCTGCTGCTGGTGTTCGGCCTGCTGGTGGTCACGGCGACCCCGATCAACAAGATCCCCGAACGGCTCGGTCTGCTGGCCGGCAGTGTGGTCGGCCACAGTGGGCAGGAGACCGAGGAGACCCCGGCCCCGCCGACCCGACGTCGCCCCGCCAAACGCATCCCGCCGCCGGTCGACCCGGAGGACTTCGCCGACCTGGACGATGTGGATCTTCAGGAGACCATCGTCCTGCCCCGCAAGGCGCCCTCCCGGGTGCCGGCCAGCCGCAAGCCGGCCGAGCCGCCGGAACACTCCCCGGCGCCCACCCGCGCCGAGCAGTTGGCGCTGACCGGGCTGGCCGGCGACTACACCCTGCCGCCGGCGAACATGCTCGGCAGCGGGGCCGCGCCGAAGACCCGCAGCAAGGCCAACGACGAGGTGATCGCCGCCCTGACCGGCGTCTTCGAACAGTTCGACGTGGACGCCGCGGTGACCGGCTTCACCCGGGGCCCGACGGTCACCCGCTACGAGGTCGAGCTGGGCCACGGGGTCAAGGTCGAGCGGATCACCCAGCTGTCCCGCAACATCGCCTACGCGGTCAAGTCCCCGGACGTACGCATCCTCAGCCCGATCCCCGGCAAGAGCGCCGTCGGGGTGGAGATTCCGAACACCGACCCGGAGAACGTGGCCCTCGGCGACGTGCTGCGGTCCCGCGCCGCCACCAGCGACCACCACCCGATGGTGGTCGCCCTGGGTAAGGACATCGAGGGTGGCTACGTGGTGGCCAACCTGGCGAAGATGCCGCACATCCTGATCGCGGGGGCCACCGGCGCCGGTAAGGCTCTGGCCCTGGACACCCCGATAGCCACACCTGATGGCTGGTCCACGATGGGCGAGCTCGGTGTCGGCGATCAGGTGTTCGACGAGCACGGCCAGCCATGCACGGTCGTGGCCACCACGCCTGTCATGCACGGTCGACCTTGTTACGAAGTGGAGTTTTCTGACGGCACCGTGATCGTCGCTGACGCCAACCACGAATGGCGTACGACGACCCGGGCCGAGCGCACGCAACGTTTGCACAGGTGGAAGGACGGGTCCTACTGGTCACCAGCGGATCGCGAACTGATCGCTGGCCGGTTGACCGAGGTGTTGATGGAACCGGACCGCCCTGTGTCGAGCAGGGAGGTCTTGACGGAACTGGGCACACAGTTCCAGAACGTGCTGTACCGGATCCTCCGGAATGCCCCAAGGAAGTCGGTGCTGGTCAGGGTGCCGTACGAGCGTGCTGGCCGTGTGGTGACTCGTTGGGTCCCCACTTATTCCCGGCACTACGTGTACGAGGCGTTGTCCCAACGAGTACACGCTCCCGGTCGGTCGGTCGGTAGGAAATACCGTGCCCCGGGCAGCGTGACAACGGCTGAGATCGCCGCGTCTCTTCGGGTGGGACCGAATGGACAGTGGACCAACCATGCCGTGGATGTCGCCGCCCCGCTGAGCTGTCCCGAGCAGGAACTGCCGGTCGCTCCGTACACCTTGGGATGCTGGCTGGGCGACGGGACGACCGGTTCTGCCATGCTCACCACTGCCGACGACGAGATTCTTGATCAGATCCGGATCGACGGCTACGTGTTGACCAAACACCCGAGCAGTAAACTTCACTACACCATCTCGAACCGTCCCGACCGTGAACGACGTATCGCAGAAGCGCTGTTGCTGATTGAGCAGGGACTGGGTGGGCGAGCCGCCGCCAAGCATGTTGGCGTGTCGGTGGCAGCCATCTATCGCGCTCGGAAGCAATGCCGGCCAGCGGGCGTTTGTGCACCGGAGACATCGCCCGAACCCTATCGGCAGCCATACCGAACGATGCGAGCGCTCTTTCGGGAGATCGGGGACAAACATATCCCTTCGGTGTACCTGAGAGCCTCTGAGTCTCAACGCCGTGCCCTGTTGGCTGGTCTGCTGGACACTGACGGCACCGTCTCGAAGCAAGGCGGCGTGGAGTTGACGCTCACCAACGAGCGGCTTGCCCGTGACGCCCTCGAACTTATCCATGGCCTTGGCTACAAGGCGACGATGACAACGAGGGCTGTTGGAGGAAGGAAGCCGACGACCTCGACTGCTTATCGGATTCGCTTCACTCCAGTGGACAAGGTGTTCCGGCTTAGCCGAAAGCTGAGTCGGCAGGTGGTGGAAAACCGTGCCACGGTGTCCCGCCGGTACATCGTCGACGTGCGGCTGGTTCCGTCGGTGCCCGTCCGCTGTATTCAGGTGGACAGCCCGAGCCAAATGTATCTGGCCAGCCGGGCCAACATACCGACCCACAATTCGAGCATCCTCAACTCCCTGCTCATGTCCGTCCTGACCCGGGCCACCCCGGACGAGGTACGGCTGCTGCTGATCGACCCCAAGCGGGTCGAGATGACCGGCTACGAGGGCATCCCGCACCTGGTCACCCCGATCGTGACCAACGCGAAGAAGGCCGCCGACTCGTTGGAGTGGGTGGTCCGCGAGATGGACATGCGCTACGACGACCTGGCGGCCAACGGGGTCCGGCACATCGACGACTTCAACCGCAAGGTCCGCAACGGCGAGATCAAGGCGCCGCCGGGCAGCGAGCGGGAGATCCGGCCGTACCCGTACCTGCTGGTGATCGTCGACGAGTTGGCCGACCTGATGATGGTCGCGCCGCGCGACGTGGAGGACTCCATCGTCCGGATCACCCAGCTGGCCCGAGCCGCCGGCATCCACCTGGTGCTGGCCACCCAGCGGCCGAGTGTGGACGTGGTGACCGGCCTGATCAAGGCCAACGTGCCCTCCCGGCTGGCCTTCGCCACCTCCTCGTTGGCCGACTCGCGGGTCATCCTCGACCAGCCGGGTGCGGAGAAGCTGCTGGGTCGGGGCGACGGGCTGTTCCTGCCGATGGGCGCCTCCAAGCCGATCCGCATCCAGGGCGCCTGGGTGACCGAGCGCGAGATCAACGACGTCGTGAAGTTCTGCAAGGACCAGCGCGAACCGGAGTTCCGTCCGGACGTGCTGGCCCCCGCGCAGGACAGCAAGAAGAAGATCGACGAGGACATCGGCGACGACCTGGACCTGCTGGTGCAGGCGGTCGATTTGGTGGTCACCTCGCAGTTCGGCTCGACCTCGATGCTCCAGCGCAAGCTGCGGGTCGGTTTCGCCAAGGCCGGCCGCCTGATGGACCTGATGGAGACCCGGGGGGTGGTCGGTCCCTCGGAGGGCTCCAAGGCCCGCGAGGTGCTGGTCAAACCGGACGAGTTGGAAGAGGTCCTGGCGGGCCTGCGCGGCGACGAGGACTGACCGCCGACAGCGACCGACCGGCGGCGGCGATCGACCGGCGGCGGCGACTGGCCGATGGGGCATACGTCACGGGCCCGCCGCGTGTCGCGGCGGGCCCGTGACGGGTCGGTGGCTCAGAGGGCGCTGAGGATCAACATGCTGAGCAGCATGGCGACCACGTTGGCGGCGGCGGCGTACCAGCCCAGTGGCTTGTCGCCGAGCACCGCGCCGACGATGCCGAGGACCAGACCGATGACTCCGAAGAGAATCGGATTGAGCAGCAACGCGAGAACCGCGCACACGAAGCCCACGATGGTGCAGATGCGGGCGGCGCTGGTCGAGCGAACGGTGCTGGTGGCCATGTCTGCCTCCGGATGGTGAGTCTTCCTCTGCCGTCCGGTCTCTACCCACTGGTGTGGCTCGTCACGCCCACCCCCGGCACGAAGGTCAGTGGAAGACCTTCAGGCCGACCACCCCGGCGACCACCAGCAGCAGACACAGGATCCGGGGCAGGCTCGTCGACTCGCCCAGCGCGAGCATCCCCACCAGGGCGGTGCCGGTCGCCCCGATGCCCACCCAGACGGCGTACCCGGTGCCGACCGGGATCTCCCGCAGGGCGTACGCCAGGCCACCCATGCTCAGCACCAGGGTTACCGCGAAGATCGCGGAGGGGAGGGGACGGGTGAAGCCGGCGCTGCGGTCCAGGGCGATCGCCCACGCCGTTTCCAGCAGTCCGGAGAGCACCAGCACGATCCAGGCCATCGGGTCACCTCTTCACGGTCGCCCGAGCCACCTGGCGCGGGACGAGTCGGGTCCAGTACCGGGGCGTCTTGACCTGACCGGGTACGCCCACGACTCGTCCGGGGGGCCGCATGGGCCACCGGGACCGACCGTAGCACCGCCCCCGCCTCCGAGGCTCAGGTGAGACCGATCACCTCCGGTAGACCTCAACCTCGCTTGACGTTGCACGATGGAATGCATGACCCTGCTCATCTCCGATCCGGAGGTCGCCGCCGCCCTGGACGCCCCGACCACCGTGGAGGCGATGCGCCACGCTCTGCGGGCCGCGTACGAAGGGCGGCTGGTGGCGCCGCCCCGGGCCGCCGCGCCGCTGGGCGCCGGCCGGATGGTGCTCACCGCCGGGCACCTGACCGGGCAGTGGTACGGCTATCGGTCGTACGACACCTTCGGTCATCCGGGAGCCGAGCAGGTGGTGGTGCTGCACGACGGGCGGACCGGCGCGGTGCGGGCGGTGGCCGTGGGGGAGGAGTTGGGGTCCCGGCGTACCGGTGGGTTGGGCGGGGTGGCGGTGGACACACTGGCCCGACCGGACGCCACCACCCTGGGGGTGATCGGCTCCGGCGGGCAGGCCTGGACCCAGGTCTGGGCGGCCGCCGCCGTACGCCCGTTGCGGGAGGTGACCGTGTTCAGCCGGTCGGCCGCCCGCCGGACCGCCTTCGCCGACCGGGTGCGGGCCGAACTGGGCATCCCGGCCCGTGCGGTGGACACCGCCCGCGCGGCGGTACACGACCGCGACGTGGTGGTGCTCGCCACCACCAGCCCGACCCCGGTGCTGGACGCCGCCGACCTGACCCCGGGCACCCATGTCAACGCGGTCGGCTTCAAGCAGCGTGACCGTACGGAGTTCGGCCCGGATCTCCTCGACGCCGCCGCCGTGCTGGTCACCGACTCCCCGGCGCAGGCCGGGGCGTACGTCCCGCCGATGCTGGCCGCCGAAGCGCCGTACGCCTCGCGGTTGCGTGACCTGGGCGCGGTGCTGGCGGGCACGGCACCCGGCCGCACCGCCGCGGACCAGATCTCGGTCTTCTGCTCGGTCGGTCTGGCCGGCACCGAGGTGTTCCTGCTCGACCAGTTGGTCCGGACCCTCGCCCCGGTCGTCCCGAGCTGATCCGCCCGACCCGTTGGACACCGCGCCCGCCCCGCCGGGGAAGGCGTGGCGGCCCGGTACCCTCGGATGGTGTCTGCCACCTCTTCTGACGGTCGTCGTGTCGCCCTGCTGACCCTGGGCTGTGCCCGTAACGAGGTCGACTCGGAGGAGTTGGCCGCCCGACTGCACGCCGACGGCTGGCAGGTGACCACCGACGGCGAGGGCGCCGACGTGGTGGTGGTCAACACCTGCGGTTTCGTGGAGAAGGCCAAGCAGGACTCCATCCAGACCCTGCTGGCCGCCGCCGACACCGGCGCCAAGGTGGTGGCCGCGGGCTGCATGGCCGAACGGTACGGCCGGGAGTTGGCCGACAGCCTGCCCGAGGCCCAGGCGGTGCTCAGCTTCGACGACTACCCGCAGATCGCCGCCCGGCTGGACGCCGTGGTCGAGGGCCGCGAGTTCACCGCCCACACCCCCCGCGACCGGCGTGAGTTGCTGCCGTTGACCCCGGTGGCCCGGCGGGACAGCGCGGTGTCGCTGCCCGGACACGGCCGAGGCGCCGACGTCGACGAGCACACCCCGGCCCACCTGCGTCCGGTGCTGCGGCGTCGGCTCGACAGCGGGCCGGTGGCCTCCCTCAAACTGGCCAGCGGCTGCGACCGCCGGTGCGCCTTCTGCGCCATCCCGGCCTTCCGTGGTGCCTTCGTCTCCCGTACCCCGGACGAGTTGCTCGCCGAGGCCGAGTGGCTGGCCAAGAGCGGTGTCCGCGAACTGGTCCTGGTCAGCGAGAACTCCACCTCCTACGGCAAGGACCTGGGCGACCCCCGCGCTCTGGAGAAGCTGCTGCCGCAACTGGCCGCGATCGAGGGCATCGTCCGGGTCCGGGCCAGCTACCTCCAGCCGGCCGAGACCCGACCCGGCCTGATCGAGGCGATCGCCACCACCCCGGGTGTCGCGCCCTACTTCGACCTGTCGTTCCAGCACTCCAGCGAGCCCGTGCTGCGCCGGATGCGACGGTTCGGCTCCACCGACCGGTTCCTGGAACTGCTGGCCTCGGCGCGGGAGTTGGCCCCCCAGGCCGGGGCCCGGAGCAACTTCATCGTCGGGTTCCCGGGCGAGACCCGGGCCGACGTCGACGAACTGGTCCGCTTCCTGACCGAGGCCCGGCTGGACGCGATCGGCATGTTCGACTACAGCGACGAGGACGGCACCGAGGCCGCCGGGCTGCCCGGCAAGGTCTCCGCCGCCACCATCAAGCGCCGGTACGACAAGCTCAGCGCGCTGGCCGACGAACTGTGCTCGCAGCGCGCCGAGGACCGGCTCGGTACGACCGTCGAGGTGCTGGTCGACTCGATCGACGGCGATGTCGTCGAGGGACGGGCCGCGCACCAGGCACCGGAGGTGGACGGTTCGACCACCCTGGTCGCGCCCGACGACGGTGGCGTCGACCTGGCCGCGCTTCGCCCGGGTGACCTGGTCCGGGCCACGGTGACCGGCACGGAGGGAGTGGATCTGGTGGCGGTGCCGGATGAGATGATCTCGGCGGCGCCCGGCGCGACACGGTGACGGCGGGGCGAGACGAGAGGGAACGACAGCATGGGGTGCCCGAGCGTGGGCCGATGACCGGCGCTACCGAGTCGACACCGGCTCCGGTGGCGGCCCGGGTGCCGGTGGTGAACGCCGCCAACGCGCTGACCGCCCTGCGGCTGCTGCTCGTACCGGTCTTCGCGGTCTTCGTGGTCTTCTCGGGCATGACCCACCCCGGTTGGCAGATCACCGCCTGCCTGATCTTCGCGGTCGCCTCGGCCACGGATCTGGTCGACGGCTGGATCGCCCGCCGGTTCGGGTTGATCACCGCGGTCGGCAAGGTGGCCGACCCGATCGCCGACAAGGCCCTCACCGGCGCCGCCCTGCTGCTGCTGTCCTTCTACGACCGGCTGCCCTGGTGGGTGACCGGGCTCATCCTCGCTCGTGAGCTCGGCATCACCGTCCTGCGGTTCTGGGTGATCCGGCGTGGGGTGATCGCCGCCAGCCGCGGCGGCAAGGTCAAGACCGCCCTCCAGATCCTGGCCATCGTCTGGTACCTGTGGCCGATGCCGGCCGGACTGGCCGGTGTGGGTCCCTGGATCATGGGGGCTGCGGTGGTGGTGACCGTCGTCACCGGCTTCGACTACATCGCCCAGGCCCTGCGCCTTCGCCGCTCCCGCGGCTGACCCGGCCCGCTTCCGGCACGGGCGGAATCGCGCGGCGGCGAGTAGAACCCCGGCTGGTCGGGAAGGATGTCAGGCGTGGGTGTCAGAGAAGCCGAAGGATCGATGGGCCGCGCGGCGGCCGCCGTGGTGCACCGTCTCACCGAGCGACGGGAGACCCTGGCCACGGTCGAGTCGCTGACCGGGGGACTGCTGGCCGCCACGATCGTGGAGATCGCCGGGGCCAGTGTCGTCTACCGGGGCGGGCTGGTGGTGTACGCGACCGAGCTGAAGGAGTGGTTGGCCGGGGTACCGGGACAGCTGTTGGCCGAGCGTGGTCCGGTCGACGCCGAGGTGGCGGTGGCGCTGGCCGAGGGGGGACGACGCCGCTGCGGGGCCGACTGGGGGTTGGCCACCACCGGGGTGGCCGGCCCTGAGCCGCAGGACGGCAAGCCGGTCGGGCTGGTCTTCGTGGCGGTCGCCGGCCCGGACGGTACCCAGGTGCGTGAGCTGGACCTCGACGGCGGACGCGACCAGATCCGGGGTGCCACCGTGACCGAGGCGTTGCGCCTGCTCACCGAGCACGCCCAGCTTGCCGAGGGTGCGGAGGCGGCGGTCGGCGGCAGATTTCAGAATGGCCACGTGGTCCGGTAGCCGGGCGGGGAGGGATGTCGTGGCGGCCCGCAGCGGGTACGGTTGCGGGAAGGCTCCGTCGATCGGAGCCGGTGCCGCCGCCGGGCCGCACGGTCAGGCGTACTCTGTCCCCCAGGGGAGGTGCGATGGTCCTGCTACGCCGGGTGATCGGTGACGCACTACGGGCGCGCCGGCAGGGGCAGCACCGCACGCTGCGCGAGGTCTCGTCCGCTGCCAATGTCAGCCTGGGCTACCTGTCCGAGATCGAACGCGGCCAGAAGGAGCCCTCCAGCGAGCTGCTGGCCGCGATCTGCCACGCGCTGGGCGCCCGCCTCTCCGAGTTGCTGCGTGAGGTCAGTGACACGGTCGCGCTCGCCGAGCAGTTGCCGGAGGTGCTCGTACCCGTCTCGAACGAGACGGTCGAGTCGACCCCGGTTGGTGCGGCATCGGGCCGCGCCGTACGCCAGGTCAGCGCGGACGGGGTGGCCCTCTCGGTGCATCAGGAATCCCCACTCAAGGCGACCCTGCGCAGTACCCGGGTCCGGTCCGCCGACCGCACCGACCGGGACGTGGTCTGCGCCGCCTGAGCCCCGGGTGGGCTCGTCGGCGGATGGTCCCGGTGGCGACCGCCGCGTAGGGTTGATCGCGTACGTCCCCTCGTCGCCGGTACGGATGCCGCGCTGGCGCTCGACTGGGACGATGGACCCACCATCGCCGGTGGCCGAGCTGGGCCATCCGACATGGGGGCTGGCGCAGCAACGCTACTGAGGGGATACCGCGGAGATGGCTAACCCGTTCGTCAAGGGTTGGAAGTACCTGATGGCGCTCTTCGGCGCCCGAATCGACGAGCATGCCGATCCCAAGGTGCAGCTCCAGCAGGCCATCGACGAAGCGCACCGGCAGCACCAGGCCCTGGTTCAGCAGGCCGCCGCGGTGATCGGCAACCAGCGTCAGCTGGAGATGAAGCTGTCCCGGCAGATGTCCGACGTCGAGCGGTTGCAGTCCAACGCGCGTCAGGCCCTGGTCCTGGCCGACCAGGCCCGGGCCAAGGGGGACGAGGCCGAGGCCGGGCGCTACGAGCAGTCCGCGCAGACCCTGGCCACCCAGTTGGTCTCCGCCGAGCAGGCCGCCGAGGACCTGAAGACCCTGCACGACCAGGCGCTCGCCGCGGCCGGGCAGGCCCGCCGGGCGGTGGAGAACAATTCCATGATCCTCCAGCAGAAGCTGGCCGAGCGCGCCAAGCTGCTCAGCCAGCTGGAGCAGGCCAAGATGCAGGAGAGCGTGGCCGCCTCGTTGGAGTCGATGTCCGCCCTCACCGCCCCCGGCAGCACGCCCAGCCTGGACGAGGTCCGCGACCGCATCGAGCGGCGCTACGCCAACGCCATGGGCCGCGCGGAACTGGCCAGCAACTCGGCCGAGGGGCGGATGCTGGAGATCCAGAAGGCCACTTTGGATGTCGCCGGCACGTCCCGCCTGGACCAGATCCGGGCCAGCATGGCCGGTGAGCAGCTCGGTGCCGGCACCGGGCAGGGCGCGGTCGGTGCCCCGCAGCCGGCGACCGCCGACCCGGCCGTGGCCCGGCTGGACGAGATCAGGGCGACCATGAACCGGGACCGGGGCACCGGCGACGCCAGCGCCGCCGGCTGAGCGGGGGATCTAGGAGGCGACGGTGGCAGCAGACGAACGCACCCGGTACTTCCGGCGGCTGGGCAGGCTGCGACGCTCTGCCCGGCGGTGGAGCGTACTGGCGGGTGGGTTCGGGGGTGCGGCCGTCATCCTGACGCCGTACGCCGGGATCGGGTTGGCCGACGCGGCCTGGGCTGCCGCTGCGGGCGCCACCACGGCCTTGGCCGCCTGGCGCTGGGTGGATCTGCGGGCTCTGGCCGCCCAGCCTGCCCCGCCCGCCCTGGACCCGGCCCAGGCCGCCGCCCGCAGCCGGGCCCGCCTGGTCGCTGCGGTGGAACGACTGCCGGCCGGTGCCGGGGTGGTGGCCGAGGTACGCCGGGCCCGGGCCCGCACCGGGCTGCGGGGCACCAGCGCCGCCGGGCCCTGGGAACGGCTGGACCGGGCCGCCGCGACGATGGCCGGGATGACCGGTCGGCTGACCGGCCTGGCCGAGCCGGCCGTCGGCGAGGCGAGCGCGGCCGAGCAGTCCCTGCGGGAGTTGGCCAGCCGGGTGGCCAGTGTGGAGCGGGCCGTCCGCCTGGCCCCCGCCGAGGCCCGGACCCCCCTGGCGGAGGCGCACCAGGCGCTCACCGGCCAACTGGAGGCCGGTGTGGCGGCGTACGAGCGGCTGGTGGTGGCCGCCGCCGGCTACCTGGCCGAGGAGTACCGTCCCCAACTCGAACACCCGGCCGCCGCCCGCCTGACCGAGGCCACGGACCTCCTGCACGGCTTCGCCTCCGCCCTGTCCGAGCTACGCCCCCACCCCACCCCCGACCTGCCCCGCTGATCAAGAGGTTTTGGTCGTCAGAACGACGACTCCAGACCAAAACCTCTTGATCAATACAGCGGGGCGGGGCAGATCACTCCGGGGTGGTGATGGGGATGGGGGCGGTGAAGGGGGAGGCGCCGACCACGTTGAAGGAGCGGATCCGGTAGTGGTAGGTGACGCCCCGGGCCAGGCCGGTGTTGGTGAAGCCGCGACCGGTGACGGTGAAGGTGGCCAGGTCGCGGGTGAAGGCCACATCCAGGGCCCGCTGCACGGTGAAGCCGGCCCCCTGGCCGGCGGGGGTGCCGGCCGCCCAGCTCAACACCACCATGGCGGTGTCCGGGCCGGGTGTGCTGGTGGCCACGCTCACCGAGGTGGGTACCCCCGGTGTCGGTGGACTGGTCACCGTGACCACTGTCGACCAGGGCGAGGCGGCACCCAGGTAGGTGGTGCGTACCCGGTAGTAGTAGGTGGTGTCCGGGGCGACCGCGGGGTCCAGGTGGTGGTCGCCGACGCCGATGGCGGTGGTGCCCGGCCCGCTGGTGAAGGTCGGGTTGGTGGCCCGCTGGACGTCGACACCGGTGGCGAAGGACCGGTTGATCCAGCGCAGCGCCACCCGCAGCGGCGCGGCCGGTGGTATCGCCGCGGTCAGCTTCGTCGGTGCGGCCAGTTGCACCGAGGCCGGGACGCTGTTCGACCAGGCCGAGCAGCCCACGGTGTTCTCCGCCCGGATGCGGTAGTGGTAGGTGACCCCGGGGGTGACGGTGGCGTCGGTGTACCGGGTGGCGGTGGCCGCCACGGTCAACTCGGTCAACCCTTGGGTGAAGGTCGGGTCGGTGGCGCGTTGCAGCAGGTGACTGGTGGCCGGTGGGCGGCTGCCGTTGCCGGTCCAGGTCAGGCTGATCGCCGGTAGGACGGTGGCCGAACCGGGCGCGGCGGTGGCGGTCAGCCCGCTGGGTGCCCGGGGCGACACCCGCACCACCAGAGGGCGGCTCATGCCCTGGTCGCGGTACCCACCCGCGCCGCTGCACCAGCGGTACTCCCAGCCCAGGTTGACCAGCTGGTTGACCACTGAGGCCGGGCGCCCGTCGAGCGGACTGACCGGGGTGGACCCGACCGGTACGCCGACCGGCCGGGTCGGGTCGAGCAGCCGTATGCTGTCGCCGATCTTGAACGGCAGTGCCGGCGCCTCCGGGCGCAGCGCCAGGATCACGTCCTCGCCCGGGTCCACCCGGACGATCTGTTTCCAGCCCAGTTCACCCGGATCCGGTGGGCGGATCGCGCCGTCGCGGCCGACCCGGCCGACCACCTGCACGTCCAGCCCGTCGAAGCGCACCGGATGGCTCTGTCGACCGGTGCCGCACACCCGCCACAGTTGGGTGCCGTCGCCGGGCGCACCGACCGGCACCGCCGGGTCGCTGACGTGCAGCACCTCGGTGGCCGGGTCGGTCGGCCCGAGCGGCAGGAGGGTCTCGGCGCGGGGCCCGGCGTGCGGATGCGCCACCCCCAGTCGCCCGGTGAGCCGGCCGTGTCCGGCCTCGAAGACCTGCCGCACCGCCTTGACGGTCAGCGGCAGGGTGACCGGTGCGGCGGCACCGGCGGGCAGGAACTCGACCCCGGGGGCGTGCACCGGGATGCGGGTCGTCCCGGCCGTGACCGTACCGAAGCAGGGGTCGTACGCCGGGTCCGGCACGATCGGGGGGCGTTGACTGGCCGCGTACGCCGTCGGCAGCCGCTCGCGCAGCCGGTCCAGGTCGTACGGCTGCGCGGGGGTGCCGGTGACCCGTACCTGCACCAGGGTCCGGGTGTTCGGACCGTAGCCGGGCACGGTGGGTGGCGGGCCGCCCTCGGCGGTCCGGTCGGCCGCACCGGTGTGCTGGTCGTAGCGGGGGTCGAAGGCGGGAAACGGCGCGGGACAGTCGTTGTAGAGGATCAGGGTGCTACCCGGGGCTACCGTGGCGAAGTCCACCAGCACGTCGGCCCGCTCGCCGGGGGCCAGCAGCAGGGCGTGTCCGTCGACATTGAGTACCCCGGGATCGCGTCGGTCGTAGCGGAACCCGACCGGCCGGTTGGGGATCACCACGGGGGCCGGCAGCAGACCGCACTCGTTGCCGATCCGGATCAGTGAAGGGCCACTGGCCTGCGGGTCGGGCACTCCGCCGGGACGACCGTCGGTGGGCCATCCCGCCGGCCGCCCCGGTGCCCGTACCGCCTCGACCATCGGCACCTCACCGGCCTCGGCATCGGCCAGCCGACCCTCCGGGCTCCACATCGGCTCGTCCGAGCCGGCCCGGTAGAGCTGGAGGTTCAGCCAGCGGTCGGTGCAGGCGTTGAGGATCCGCCACCGGTACACCCGGGGCTCGACCTCCAGGTAGGGGTAGGCGGCACCGTTGACCAGCACGGTGTCGCCGTAGACGGCCGGTACCGCGCTGGGGTGGGGGACCCCGGGCACCTCCGGGGGTTCCTCCGGTTCGCCGTCCGGGTCGTGGCGCGGGTTGGGCACCGGCCCGGTCTCCGGTCCGGCCGCCGGAGCGGTACGGGACCAGGGGCCGTAGTCCCAGCGACCGGTGGGGTTGCCGCCGTCGGGCTGGTACGGGTTCTGTCGGGGCTGGTAGACGTGCGGGTGCCAGAGGTTGCCCCGGGCCCCCCAGCGGTGCCGGTCCCAGGTCGGGTCCTGTTCGGCGAGTTGGGCGTCGTCCGGTACGAAGGTCTTGTCCTCGAACACCAGGGGCAGTTGGTCGCCGGGCAGCACGCCCTCGGCCACCAGCCGGTCCTGTGCCTCGTCGGTGAGCAGGCAGAGCGCCGACTGCCCGGAATAGACCGTCAGCCGGGACATTCCGATGGTGTTGTCGTGGAACCAGAGCAGCCGTCCGCTCTGTTCGTTCGGGAAGTACAGAGTCGTGGCCCCCGGCCCGGGAGGCGGCATGTCCGGTACGTGGCTCAGGCCCACCCCGGTCGGATAGGGGGTGATCTCGCCGGCCGGGGTGATCCACTGGTGGGGGTTGCCGGCGCTGATCCAACCGGTGTGCGCCCCGGCCAGATGCAGCACTGCCCGGTTCTGTGGGTAGGGTGCCGGTCCGCCGAGGGGGCCCGGGCCGGTCGCGGGCAGGGTCGGATCCACCGGGAGGAAGAGTTCGCCGGCCGGGCCGGTGGGCAGTTGGTTGATGAATTTGATCCGTACCGGTCGGCCCCGGCGGGCCAGGATGACCGGGCCCAGATACCAGGCCCGGGGCGGCGGGGCGAGGGTGTTGTGTCCGTCGGCGTCGGTGCCCAGGTTCAGTTGCCGGTAGCCGCGCAGCCGGGTCGCCGGCAGGTCCCGGTGCAGCCGCTGGGTGTACTCCGTCAGCCCGATCTCGTAGTAGTCGCAACCGGGATGGCTGATGGTGTCCGGCAGCGCCACGGGAAGTCCGGCACCCAGGGGGGTACGCCCCTGCGGGCCCAGGCCGGGCAGCGGGTCGAGGAACTTGCGGATTCCCGTACCGGCCAGCACCGCGCCGGTGTCGTCGAGCACCGGCAGGGGACTGTGGGCGTGGTTGGGTACCGGGCCGAAGCAACGCGGTGCCGCCGCCGGGTCCAGGCTCGCCGTTGCCGGGGTGCCGGCGGAATCGGTACGACCGGCCAGGGCATCCGCCGTCGGGTCGGTACGGGCGTTGGGCAGGGTAGCGGGCGGGGCCGGCTGATCGCTGCGGGTGGCCCGGTCGAGCCAGGTCGACCGGAGTCTACGGAAGACGGCCATGGCTCTCCCGGTGATCGGGGCGCGGCGGTCACCACTCCGACGTGGTCGGCCGCATCACGCTGCGTTGACTATCCGTGAGCGCTCAACCGCAGCATGCGACCTGACCGGCCGGCAAGCTAGTACCCAATCGTGTCAATTTGCTGCTCATCCGGCGTGTTGTCGCCCGCCACCCCGCCGCGATCAGGTCGGGGCGGGCTGGCAGCGGGGACACCAGTAGGTGACCCGTTCGCCCAGTTCCTCCTTGCGGATGGCGGTGCCGCACCGCCGGCACGGCTGGGCCCGCCGTCCGTACACGTAACTGGTCTGGCCCCGATGCAGCGACCCGGTGGTGCTCTGGGTCCATCGGCCCCGGTTGGCGGCCAGCAGGTCGTGCGCCAGGGTGACCAGGCCCGCGAGGTCGGGCACGGCGTCCACCCGGGTGCGCGGGTTGATTCCGCGCAGGAACAGCAGCTCGCACTTGTAGAGGTTGCCGACACCGGCCAGGTTGCGCTGGTCCAGCAGGGCCTCCGCGATGCTCTCCGCCGGACGGTCGGCCAACCGGCGGACCGCCTCGGCCGGGTCCCAGTCCGGCCCCAGCAGGTCGGGGCCGAGGTGCCCGACCAGCCGGTGCTCCTCGGCGGTCGGCATCAGCGCCACCTCGTGCAGGTGGTAGCCGACCGCGGTGGCGGTAGCGGTGGTCAGCACCACCCGGATCAGGTGGGCCGGACGGGCGGTCCAGCGTTGCCCCGGGGCGTACACCCGCCAGGTGCCGTCCATCCGCAGGTGTGAGTGCAGGGTCCAGGGTGTGCCGCCGGTCGGCTCCGCCAGCCGGATCAGCAGGTGCTTGCCGCGGCTGGCGCAGTCGGCCACCCGCCAGTCGGTCAGGTCGGTGGCGGCCAACTGGGGCACCCGGAAGTCGCTGCCGGTCAGCCGGGCTCCGGTGAGGGCGCGAGCCAGGAGACGGGCGGTGTTCCACACGGTGTCACCCTCGGGCATCCCGCCATTATCCCCCCTTTCGAGCGCAATTCACATGTATCGCTATCTGTATCGCACTTCTCATCGCTGTGCCGATCTGGGCAGGATTAGTCGACTACATGGAGGATTGACATGAATTCTCTCCGCATTCCGTTCCTCTCGATGGCCCTGACCACAGTGCTCGCGGTGACCCTGCATCCGACACCCGCCTCCGCCGCCCGCGTCGACCGGTGGCAGGTCGACCTGTCCGTCGTGGACGCCGACGACGTCAACGTCCGGCACACCCGGGCCGGTCTGGGACTGGCCGATCCCCGCCCATCCACGGCCCCGGCGCGGCACAGCGCCGTCGCCGAGGGAATGCTGGTGACCCCCGCCCGGACCCTGGCCGCGCAGGCCACCCGGGTCCGGGCCGAGGTCACCGCCACCGCCGGGCCGGGGGCCACCGCGACGGTCCAGGTCCGAGGCTGGCGGGCCAGCGGCTGGACCGAGTGGCGTGCGGCCGGCCCGGCCGCCGTCTTCGACGGCCCGGTCACCCGGGTGCAGACCCGGGTGACGCTCACCGCCGGCCGCTCCGGCGCCAGCGCCCAGGTCCGGTCCGTCCGACTGACCGCCGACCAGATCCCCACCATCACCGCGGCCACCCCCGGCCTCACCTTCCGGGTGTTCGCCACCCGGATCGGTCTGGTCGGCAACACGACCGCGAACGGGCACGTCATCGTGGCCCGTGACCACTTCGTGGCCCTGCCCTCCGGCCGCGCCCTGTCGCCCCGCAACAGCGGGGACTACACCGTCCGGGTCTGCACCACCACCGGCAGCCGGTGCGAGTACGCCCCGGTCTGGGACATCGGCCCGTGGAACACCCGCGACGACTACTGGAACCTCAGCGGGGTGCGGGAGAACTGGAAGGATCTGCCACAGGGCCGACCGGAGGCGCAGGCCGCCTACCAGTCCGGCTACAACGGCGGGCGGGACCAGTTCGGTCGGGTGGTGCTCAACCCGGCCGGCATCGACCTGGCCGACGGGACCTTCTTCGACGGGCTGCAACTGACCACTAACGCCTGGGTCGACGTGGCCTACCTGTGGACGGGTACCGGCACCCGGGGGGTGGTCGGTGACGGCCCACTGAACATCCGCACCGGCCCGGGCACCAGCTACGCCACCCGGGGCCTGGCCGCCCAGTACGCCAGCGTGCCGATCCAGTGTTACGTGACCGGGCAGACCGTGACCGGCCCGTACCGCACCACCAACCGGTGGAATCGACTGGCCGGCGGGCAGTTCGTCAGCCACGCGTACATCTCGGCGGTCTGGGGCGACTCGGTGCCCGCCTGCTGAGTGCGGTCGGGTCGGGGTCAGATCACCTCGACCCGACCCGGCCGCGATCCGGCGGCCCACAGGGTCAGGGCAGTTCCTCGGGCCGAGGGGGGCGTACCGCATCCTGGTAGCGGGGGTGGCAGGCACCGTAGACGGCGAAGTTGAGCCGGGCCATGGTCAGGCTCAGCTCGCCGTTCGGGCCGCCCCGCACCACCTCGGCGTCGGCCTCACCCTGGCCGTCGTCGGTCCAGAAACACACCGGACAGGTGCCGCCGCCGGTACGCGACGCGCAGCAGGGACAGGCGGCAGGCACCCAGCGATCTTCCACTCCGACAGCCTTCCACAATGGAGGTTTCGTGCGTGTGGCGCCGGACCGGTCAGCAGTCGGCGAGCCCATCGACCCGCAGCAGCGTACCGGCAGCGACGCCGAGCACCTCGGCCGCCCGGCCACCGTTGGCCGACAGGGCGACCCGACCGGCCGAGTCCGGGTGTGCCACCAGGGCACCGGGCGAAGCGTCCCCGAAGGTACGACCATGCACCACGACATGCTCCCAGGTCTGCTCGCCGACCGGGCGGATCCGGACCCGGGCCGGCAGGGCCAGCAGCAGGTCGGCCGGGGCGGCCAGTTGGACGTTGCCGAAGTGGTCGACCGTCAACACCTCGGCGGTGAAGCCGTCCGGCCGCACCTCGACCACCGGCTCGGGCAGCCGGATCAGGGTCGACACCTCGACGGCCGCACCGGCCTCGGACAGCGGGGCGCCGGAGGCCAACCGGGCCGCGACCGGAGCGAAGACGTCCCGACCGTGGAAGGTGGCCGACACCCGCTCCGCCAGCCACCGCGGATTGGTCAGCTCCACCGCCTCGGTGACCCCGCCGAGCGCGGCGGCGGCGTCGATCAGCAGACCGTTGTCCGGCCCGACCAGCAGGCCCCCGGGGGTGGCCAGGGCGATGCCCCGGCGGGCCGTACCCACACCCGGGTCGACCACCGCCACGTGCACCCCGACCGGTAGGTACGGCACGGTCTGCGCGAGCACCACCGCGCCCCGACGGATGTCTCCCGGTGGCACCAGATGGGTCACGTCGATCACCCGGAGGGTCGGGGCCAGCCGGGCGATCACCCCGTGGCAGGCCGCCACGAAGCCGTCGGCCAGGCCGTAGTCGGTGGTCAGGGAGACGATCTGAGTCGACCCGGTGAGGTGCGCACTGCTGGTCACGGCATCGGATGGTACGTGCGGTCCACCGGCACCGGTGCCACCGCGGCCACCTGCCGGATAGGTGACAGGTGCACTGGCCGACCGGCCACTGCCCGGTCTGCGCCGAGTTGGGCAGACTGCCAGGAGTGAACCAACGGATGATCCTCCCCGCCGTCGTCCTGCTCACGGCCACTGTCGCGCTGACCGGCTGCGGTGGTGACCCGGATCGGCCGTCCACGGCCGCCCCGGCGCCGTCCACCTCCCTACCGGCGGCCACCCCGGCCGTACCGGCGCCGTCCTCGGCCGGACCGACCACCTCGGCCGCCGCCCCGGAGCCCGCCACCACGCCGAGCGCCGCCGTCCCGCCGGCCCCACCCGCGCCGAAGGAGGCGAAGCCCGGGCCGGAGAGCACCTCCCCACGGTTGCCGCTGAGCCCACCGCCGGTGGAGTTGCCGCCCCGCCAGCCGGGGGCACCCAGCGCCCGGGAGGTCGTAGCGGCCTTCCGCAAGGCCGGTCTCAAGGTGGCCAACTCGCGCAACCGCTCGGTCGAGTGCGGGCCGGACGGTCTGGGGCTGGGCTGCTCCGAGCTGATCGTCACCGACAACATCGCGGTGTACGTCTTCCCCGACGAGAGCAGCGCCATCGACATTGCCGAGGTGTGGAGCGGCGCCTCCCACCGCCGGGGCACCATCGTGCTCAACTACCTGCAGGGGCCGACCCCGAATGGTGACCGACCCCGCTACGAGAAGGCCCTCGCCGACCTGCACTGAGCGCGCGGCGTGGTCGGTCGCCGAGTGACCCTGCCGTTCGGTGTGGTCGGCAGGATCAGGCGCGCAGGCGTAGGCCGCGGGGGGTGGCCCGGAAGCCGGCGGCGGTGAGCGCGTCGCGCAGCGCGGAGGAGCGCACCGACTGGCCGTCGGCCCGCTCCACCGAGATCGGCCCCAACGCGCCGGAGGCCACCGCACCGGCCAGGGCCTTACCGGTAGCGGCCAGGGTCTCGGGGTCGTCGGTGTAGGAGAGCAGGGTCCGCCCGCCCCGCTCCACGTAGAGCACCAGGTCACCGGCGACCAGCACGACCAGGGCGCCGGCCTTGCGCCCGGCCCGGTGGCCGGTGCCCGGTGTGGCCGGGTCGCCGGAGTCGACCACCCGTTCCGGCCAGGGCAACGCCGCGCCGTACGGGTTGGCCGGATCGGTGGCGGCCAGCACCAGGGCCGGGCCACCGGGGGTCTTCGGGGCGTCCAGCGGTTCGGCCAGGGCACGGATCCGGTCCACCGCCCCGGGCACGGCGAACTGTGCCGCGCCCAGCCCGTCGACGAAGTAGCCACGTCGGGCGGCGCCGCGTTCCTCCATCGCGGCCAGCACCGGATAGACCGCCGCGAAGCCGCCGGACACCTGCTCGGCCACGACCGCCCCCCGGGTCAGCACGCCGTGTCGTTCCAGCAGCACGTCGGCCAGGGCCGCGGCCCGTCGGGTCGGATCGGTGTCGCGTTCGGGCAGCCGGGACCAGCGGCCGGCCACCGTCGGCGGGCCGCCCCGGCTGGGCAGGGCCACCCGGCCCGGACGCCGGTACCGACTGCGGGCCGCCGTCGGTCGGGCCCGGTGCGCGCCGCCACCACCCAGCGCCGCACGCAGGGGGGCCAGGGTGTCGTTGGTGAGGTGCCCGGCCCAGACCAGATCCCAGAGGACCCCGGTCAGATCGGCGTCGTCGGTGGCACCGACCCGGTCGGCCAGCGCCCGGAAGAACAACGCCTGTCCCTCGCCGAGGGCGTCGAGCACGGCGTCGTGCAAGGGGGTACGGGCCAGTGTCTCGTCCGGCGCCGGGAGCAGCAGGGGTGCCAGGTCGGCGTAGGCCAGGCTGACCCAGCCGTCCCCGCCGGAGATCGCACCGGCACCGGCCCACAGCACCTCGCCGCTGGCGCACAGTTCGTCGAGCAGGGCGGGGGAGTAGTCGGCCACCCGGGCCGGGAACACCAACCGTTCCAGCGCCGAGGCGGGCACGGACATCCCCTGCAACTGCTCCACGACGGCGGCCACGGCCTCCACCCCCCGGGCCGAGGAGCCGACCTGCTGCCACCGGGGCAGGAAGGTGGCCAGCGTCCGGGGCGGCACCGGCTCGATCTCCCGGCGCAGAGCGGCCAGGGACCGGCGGCGCAGCAGCCGCAGCACCTCCGCGTCACACCACTGGGTGCCGACGGTCTCCGGGGTGAACTCGCCGGACACCACCCGCCCGGTGGCGGCCAGGCGGCGCAGCGCCTGCTCCACCACGAAGACCCCCAACCCGAACCGCGCTGCGCAGCCGGCCGCCGCGAACGGACCGTGGGTGCGGGCGTACCGGGCCACCAGATCCCCCAGCGGGTCGGCCACCGGTTCGAGGTACGCCTCGGCCACCCCCACCGGCAGGGCCACCCCGAGGGCGTCGCGTAGCCGACCGGCGTCCTCCACGACCACCCAGCGGTCCTGCCCGGCGACGCGTACCGGCAGCACCCGGCGGCTGGCCGTCAGCTCGGTCAGCCAGTCCAGCGGCACCCCACGTTCGGCCAGCTCCTCGGTGCTCAGGTCGCCGACCTGGCGCAGCAGCTCGACCACGTCCTCCGCGTCGCGGGGCCGGCGCTGGGGGGTCAACCAGCGCAGTTGCCGCTCGGACTCGGCCAGCACCGCCGGGTCGAGCAACTCGCGCAGGTCCACCCGGCCCAGCAGCTCACCCAGCAGGGCCGAGTCCAGGGCCAGGGCCGCGGCCCGCCGCTCGGCCAGCGGGGCGTCACCCTCGTAGAGGAAGGCACCGACATAGCCGAAGAGCAGGGAGCGGGCGAAGGGTGAGGGTCGGGGGGTCTCCACCTCGACCAGCCGGACCCGACGGCCGGCCAGGTCGCGCATCACCTGGACCAGGGCGGGTACGTCGAACACGTCCTGGAGGCACTCCCGGGCCGCCTCCAGGGTGACCGGGAAGTCGGCGTACTCGCGGGCCACGTCGAGCAGTTGGGCGGCGCGTTGCCGCTGCTGCCACAGCGGCTGCCGGCGGCGGGGGTCGCGGCGGGGCAGCAACAGCGAGCGGGCGGCGCACTCCCGGAACCGGGCGGCGAACAGTGCCGAGGCGCCGACGGACTCCTCCACCAGTTGGGCGATCTCCTCGGGGTCGAAGGCCACCACGTCGGCGCCGGGCGGGCTGTCGGCGGTGTCCGGCAGGCGTACGACGATGCCGTCGTCGGAGGGCAGGACCTGGGCGTCCATCCCGTAGCGTTCGGCGAGTCGCCGGCCGATGGCCAGGGCCCAGGGCGCGTTGACCCGGGCCCCGAGCACACTGTGTACGGCCAGCCGCCAGTCACCCAGCTCGTCGCGGAACCGCTCGACCACGACCGTCCGGTCGTCCGGCAGGGAGCGGGTGGCGGTCTGCTGTTCGCGCAGGTAGGCCAGCAGGTTCCCGGCGGCCCAGTCGTCCAGCCCGGCGGCCCGCAGCGCGGCGGTGGCCTCCTCGTCGCCCTTGCGCAGCAGGGTCCGGATCCGCGCCCCGATCGCCCGGCCCAGTTCCACCGGGCGGCCCGGCTGGTCGCCCTTCCAGAAGGGCATCTTGGCCGCCTGCCCGGGGGCGGGGGAGACCAGCACCCGGTCCGGGGTGATCTCCTCGATCCGCCAGGAGGAGGAGCCGAGCAGGAAGACGTCACCCACCCGGGACTCGTAGACCATCTCCTCGTCCAGTTCGCCGACCCGGGCGGCGCGTTCCGCCCCGGCCAGGAAGACGCCGAACAGTCCCCGGTCCGGAATGGTGCCGCCACTGGTCACCGCCAGCCGCTGGGCCCCCGGGCGGCCGGTCAGCACATCGGTGACGCGATCCCAGACCAGCCGGGGACGCAGCTCCGCGAAGGCGGTAGAGGGATAGCGCCCGGAGAGCATGTCCAGTACGGCGTGCAGGGCCGAGTCGGGCAACTCGGCGAAGGGTGCCGCCCGGCGGACCACGGCCGCCAGGTCCTCGACCCGCCACTCGTCCAGGGCGACCATCGCGACGATCTGCTGGGCGAGCACGTCCAGTGGGTTGCGGGGATGGTGCAGTTCCTCGATCCGGGCCTCGCTCATCCGCTCGGCCACCACCGCGCAGGAGAGCAGATCCCCCCGGTGTTTGGGCAGCACCACCCCCCGCGACACCGCGCCGACCTGGTGCCCGGCCCGGCCCACCCGCTGGAGACCGGCGGCCACGCTCGGCGGTGCCTCGATCTGCACCACCAGGTCGACCGAGCCCATGTCGATGCCGAGTTCCAGGCTGGAGGTGGCCACCACGGCGGGCAGTTGACCTGCCTTGAGTGACTCCTCGATGTGCCGGCGTTCCTCCCGGGAGACACTGCCGTGATGGGCCCGGGCGATCACCGGCAGGGCCCCGGCCACCGCACCGGCCTGGGCCATGATCCGCGCCGGGGTGGCGGTGCCGTCGGTCGGTCGTGCCGCCGATGGCTCCTGGGGGGACTCCTCGGCGGCCAGCTCGTTGAGGCGGGCGCAGAGTCGTTCGGCGCTGCGTCGGGAGTTGGTGAACACGATCGTGGAGCGGTGTGCCTGGATCAGGGCGTACACCCGTTCCTCCAGGGCGGGCCAGATCGAGGCGGTGCGCGGGCCGTCGAGCCCTTCCTCGGGGCCCGGTTGATCGTCGAGGCGGGTCATGTCCTCCACCGGCACCTGGACGCTGACCTCGATCGTCTTGGCGCTGGTCGGGGCGACCACATCGACCGGTCGGGCGCCGCCGAGGAACCGGGCGCACTCCTCGATCGGTCGAACGGTCGCGGAGAGTCCGATCCGCTGCGCCGCCGCCGGCAACAGTTCGTCCAGCCGCTCCAGGGAGAGCGCCAGGTGGGCGCCGCGTTTGGTGCCGGCCACCGCGTGCACCTCGTCCAGGATCACCGTCTGGACGCCGCGCAGCGAGTCGCGTGCGGCGGAGGTCAACAGCAGGAACAGCGATTCCGGGGTGGTGATCAGGATGTCCGGTGGGGTACGGGCGAAGGCCCGGCGCTCGTCGGCCGGGGTGTCGCCGGTACGCATCCCGACGGTGATCTCCGGTGGGGGAAGTCCGAGCCGACTGGCGGCCTGTCGGATGCCGGCCAGCGGGGCCCGGAGATTGCGTTCGACGTCCACCGCCAGCGCCTTCAGGGGGCTGACGTAGAGCACCCGGCACCGGTGTCGGGGGTCGGCCGGTGCGGGGTCGCGGGCCAGCCGGTCCAGGGACCAGAGGAAGGCGGCGAGGGTCTTGCCGGAGCCGGTCGGCGCCACCACGAGAGCGTTGCGTCCGGCGGCGACCGCGGCCCAGGCACCGGCCTGGGCTGCCGTCGGTGCTTCGAAGGCGGCGCCGAACCATTCCCGGGTGGCCGCACCGAACCGGGAGAGGGTCGCCCCGCCTGCCGGGGCCGCACTTGGTGTTGCCACCAGCCCATCCTGCACCGGACCCTGGGCGTCTGCCGACCCGCAGCCTGGTGGTTATACAGCAATTAAGGCTTTCGCTACTGTCTGAGCGCTTAATCCGTTAAGTCTCACTTAACTGCTTGCTTAGGCTAGGCAACATAAAGTAACTTCACCCGCGGTGTGCTCCAGGGGTGAGGAGATCGGATGGCCGTCGAGCAGCGGGGCCCAGGGACCTCCGGCACCGATGTCCTGATTCGCAAGGTCGACAGTCGGGTGGTGGCTCTGCGTGCCGGGCTGCGCGGCGCCGACCTGGAGTTGGCCGAGCGGCTCGCCGACTGCCTGCGGGAGTTGGTCCTCGTCACCGCACAGGCCAGCGCGGCCGATCGGGCCCAGGTGCGGGTCGCCGTGCACTACTTCGTGCTGCGTCGGGAGAGCCGGGGTCGGCTGCTGTCCGTGCGCTCCCTGACCGCCACCCAGGGGCTGGTCAACAAGGTGGCCCGTCGGATCGGCCGACCGGACCTGATGGTGGACCCCCGTCCCGGGCGCGACCCGGTCCCACCGGCCCCCCACCGCTGACCCGGCACCGACCCGGGGGACCCGGGCCGCGCTGCGGTGATGCCCGGCCACACCGAAGGTGAATATGGGGCTTTTTCGGCGAACTAGCACATTAGGGCCCTGAACTGTCGTCTGATCCTTGTCAGGCGCCAGGCACCCGACACGGGCGCCGCTACCCCACCTCGACCGGGAGCGCGCGTGCTCGCACTGCTGACCCTGCACCTCGCGGCGGCCATCACGGCGCCGCTGCTGGTGCGCCGCTGGGGTCCGCGCGCCTGCTACCCCCTGGCCCTGGCCCCCGCCACCGCCTTCGGCTGGGCGCTGGTGCAGACCCCGCAGGTGGCACACGGCGGGGCGATCGTCGAGACGTACCGGTGGATTCCGCAGTTGGGGTTGGATCTGGCGTTCCGGACGACCACCCTGTCCTGGCTGATGACCCTGCTGGTCGGCGGGGTCGGCGCGGTGGTGCTGATCTACAGCGCCCGCTACCTGCCGCCGGAGGCCGTAGGCACGGCCCAGTACGCCGGCGTCATGGTCGGCTTCGCCGGGGCGATGCTCGGCCTGGTCTTCGCCGACGACCTGCTGCTGCTCTACGTCTGCTGGGAACTGACCACGGTCCTGTCGTACCTGCTGATCGGGCACAGCACCGAGCGACGCTCCGCCCGCTGGGCAGCCGGTCAGGCGCTGATGGTGACCAGCCTGGGCGGCCTGGCCATGCTCGTCGGATTCATCATGCTCGGCCACCACGGCGGCACCTACCGGTGGTCCGAGCTGGCCGAGCGGCCGTTGCCCGGTGGCGCGTACCTGGTCGTCGCCGTGCTGCTGATCCTGCTGGGCGCCCTGTCCAAGTCGGCGCTGCTGCCGTTCACCTCGTGGCTGCCGGTGGCGATGGCGGCACCGACCCCGGTGAGCGCGTACCTGCACGCCGCGGCGATGGTGAAGGCGGGTATCTACCTGCTCGGTCTGCTCGCCCCGGTGCTGGCCGGGGTGGGGCCCTGGCGCCCGGTGGTGCTGGTCTGCGGCCTGGCCACCATGGTGCTCGGCGGCTGGGCGGCGCTGCGGCAGAACGACCTGAAACTGCTGCTGGCGTACGGCACGGTGAGCCAACTCGGCCTGCTCGCGGTGGCGGTCGGGGTGGGCACCGCGGACGCCGCCCTGGCCGGCCTGGCGATGCTGGCCGCGCACGCGTTGTTCAAGGCGACCCTGTTCCTCGTGGTCGGGGTGATCGACCACGGCGCGGGCACCCGGGACCTGCGACGCCTGTCCGGGCTGGGAGGTGCCGCACCGGTGCTGGCCGGGGTGGCCGTGCTCGCCGCCGCGTCGATGGCCGGGGTGCCGCCCCTGCTCGGCTACGTGGCCAAGGAGGCGATCTTCGCCGCCTTCACCGACCGCCCGGTGGTCCTGACCGTGCTGGTCCTCGGCACGGTCCTCACGGTCGCCTACAGCCTGCGCTTCCTCTGGGGCGCCTTCGGCACCCGCCCGCAGACCCCGCCGACCACCCTGGGGCCGATCCCTTCGGCGATGCTGCTGCCGCCGGCCGCCTTGGCCCTGGCCGGGCTGGTCGCCGGTACGGCCGCGGGCCCGGTCGAGAACCTGCTGCGGCCGTACGCCGAAAGCCTCGGACCGCTGCACGGGCACCTGGCCCTGTGGCCGGGCCTCAACCTGGCGCTCGGGCTCTCCGCGCTGGCCCTGGCCGGCGGGGCGGTGCTGTTCCTCGCACGCCGCCCGCTGGCCCCCGTGCTGGCCTGGCTCCGTGCCCCGGTCGGCGGCCGACAGGGGTACGAGTGGGTCACCCACCGCTTCGACCGGATCGCCGTGGACGTCACAAGCGTCACCCAGCGGGGTTCCCTGCCCCAGTACCTCGGCCTGATCCTGCTGGTGCTGGCCGCCGTGCCCGGTGGTGTGCTGCTGACGATCCGGCCCTGGCAGCAACCGATCGCGCCGTGGGTGACCCCGGTCCAGCCGGTGGTCCTGCTGGTGATCAGTGTGGCCGCACTGCTCGCCGTGGGGGCCCGTCGCCGGATGACCGCGATGCTGCTGGTCGGGGTGACCGGCTACGGCACGGCGATGCTCTTCGTGCTCCACGGCGCCCCCGACCTGGCACTGACCCAGTTCCTGGTGGAGACCGTGACGATCGCGGTCTTCGTGCTGGTGCTGCGCCGCCTGCCGCGCCGGTTCTCCGTCCGGCCACTGTGGAGCAGCCGGTGGTTGCGACGGACGATCGGGGCGATCGTGGGGGTGACCGTCGGCGGACTGGCCGTCGCCGCCGCCACCGCCCGCCAGGCACGCAGCATCTCGGAGGACTTCGCCCAACTCGCCGTCGAGCAGGGACACGGTCGCAACGTGGTGAACGTGACCCTGGTCGACATCCGCGCCTGGGACACCCTGGGTGAGCTGTCCGTACTGGTGGTCGCCGCGACCGGGGTGGCCAGTCTGGTCTTCCAACGCTCCCGCACCGGTCCCCGGCCCCGTCGGCTGAACATCGACCGTCGGGAGGTGGTCGACGGCCGGCCGATCTGGCTGCGTGGGGGTGCCACCCTGCGGGAACGCAACCGCTCCCTGGTGCTGGAGGTGATCACCCGGCTGATCTTCCACACCGCCGTGCTGTTCTCGTTCTATCTGCTGTTCTCCGGCCACAACGCGCCCGGTGGCGGCTTCGCCGGCGGGCTGGTCGCCAGCCTGGCCCTGACCATGCGGTATCTGGCCGGAGGGCGGTACGAACTGGCCGAGGCCGCCCCGGTCAGCGCCGGCACCGTGCTCGGGGCCGGCCTGGCCGTGGCGGTCGGCTCCGCGATGGTCACCCTGCTGGACGGCGGCGCCGCACTGCGGAGCACCAAGGTCGACTTCTGGCTGCCGTTGGTCGGCGACTTCTACCTGGTCACCTCGCTCTTCTTCGACATCGGTGTCTACCTGGTGGTGATCGGGTTGGCGTTGGACGTGCTGCGCAGTCTCGGCGCCGAGGTCGACCGCAACATCGAGGCGTCCGGCGGGTCCACCGGTGGGCTGGCCGTCCGACGTCGGGGAGGGCCCAGGTGACCGGTACCGGCGCCAACCTGGTGTCCTTCATCGCGATCGGGATGCTCGTGGGTTGCGGGGTGACCCTGCTGCTGGAACGCAGCCTGAGTCGCATCCTGCTCGGGGTCATCATGATCAGCAACGGGATCAACCTGCTCATCATCTTCGGTGGCCGCCCCGGCGGGGCCCCGGTGGTCGGGGTCACCGACCCGGCCGCGATGAGTGACCCCCTGCCGCAGGCCATGGTGCTGACCGCCATCGTGATCACCTTCGGGTTCACCGCCTTCCTGCTGGCCGTCAGCTACCGCAGCTGGTACCTGGACGGCGACGACGAGGTGCCCGACGACATCGAGGACCAGCGGATCAAGCACCGTGCCGCACGCAAGGAGGTCTCGACCGTCGACCTCAGCGAGGAACCGCCGGAGGCCGACCCCGAACAACTCGACGCGCCGGCACCCTGGCGACGCCGGCAGGGACCGGGATGAGCCGGCCCGGGCCGGGCGAGAGCGGGTGCCGGCGATGAACGCCCTCGTACCGCTGCCGGTGCTGCTGCCGTTGCTGGGGGCGGCCCTGACCCTGCTGCTGGCGAACCGGCCGCTGCCGCAGCGGTTGGTCAGCGTCAGCTGCCTGGGCGCCACCCTGCTGGTGGCGGTGCTGCTGCTGGTGCGGTCGTACCGGCACGGACCACTGGTCGTCGAGATCGGCGCCTGGCCCGCCCCGGTCGGCATCGTGCTGGTGGCCGACCAACTGGCCGCGCTGATGCTCGTCGTCTCCTCGGCGGTGACCCTGTGCGTCCTGCTCTACTCCATCGGTCAGGGGCAGGGGGAGACCGGCGAGAGCGCCCCGCTGGCCATCTTCCACCCCACCTATCTGGTGCTGACCGCGGGCGTGACCAACGCCTTCCTCGCCGGTGACCTGTTCAACCTGTACGTCGGCTTCGAGATGCTGCTCGCCGCGAGCTTCGTCCTGATCACCCTGAACGGCACCCGGCTGCGCATCCGTACCGGCTCCACCTACGTGGTGGTCAACGTCCTGGCCTCGATGATCTTCCTGATCTCGGTGGGCCTGGTGTACGCGGCGACCGGCACCCTCAACCTGGCCCAGCTCGCCGCCCGACTGGACGCCCTGCCTGACGGGGTCCGACTGAGCCTGCAACTGATGCTGCTGCTGGCCTTCGGCATCAAGGCGGCGGTCTTCCCCCTGTCGGCCTGGCTGCCGGACAGCTACCCGACCGCCCCGGCCCCGGTCACCGCGGTCTTCGCCGGACTGCTCACCAAGGTCGGGGTGTACGCGATCATCCGGACCCAGACCCTGCTCTTCCCCGGCGACCAGGCGGGCACCCTGCTGCTGGTGGTGGCCGGGTTGACCATGCTGGTCGGCATCCTCGGCGCGGTGGCCCAGTCGGACATGAAACGACTGTTCTCCTTCACCCTGGTCAGCCACATCGGCTACATGATCTTCGGGGTCGGGCTCAGCACGGTCGCCGGGCTGGTCGGAGCGATCTTCTACGTGGTGCACCACATCACCATCCAGACCACCCTCTTCCTGGTCGCCGGCCTGGTCGAACAACGCACCGGCAGCACCGATCTGCGTCGGCTGGGAGGACTGGCCCGGGTGGCGCCCCTGCTCGGGCTGCTCTTCTTCGTCTCGGCCATGAACCTCGCCGGCATCCCGCCCTTCTCCGGCTTCCTCGGCAAACTCGGGCTGCTCCAGGCCGGGGTGGCCGTCGGAGGGGTGCTGCCCTGGACCCTGGTCGCGGTCGGCACGGTGACCAGCCTGCTGACCCTCTACGTGGCCAGCCGGGTGTGGAGCCTGGCGTTCTGGCGTGCCCCCTGCGAGACCGTCCACCCGAGCGGCCCGCTGCCCGGTCTGACGGTCGGTGCCACCACCGCCCTGGTGGTCCTCGGAGTGGCCCTGACCGTGGTCGCGGGACCCCTGTTCGAGGTGACCAGGGGGGCGGCGGTCGACCTGCGGGAACGCACTCCGTACATCCAGGCCGTCCTGCCGGGCGGGCCGCCGTGACCGGGCCGGGGTCGGCGGGGCCGCAGGGGGTACCGGCCGGGCGGGGACGCCGACGTGACCGACTGATCGCGGTGGGCTGGCTGGTGCTGGCCTGGAACCTGTTCTGGGGCGACTTCAGCTGGGGGAACCTGCTGGGTGGCCTGCTGGTGGCCGCCGCGGTGCTGCTGTTCTTCCCGTTGCCGCCGGTGACCTTCGGTGGCCGGCTGCGGCTGCCCGGCCTGCTGGTGTTCGGGGTGCGGTTCGTCGCCGAACTGGTCCGGGCCAGCCTGCACGTGGCCCGGATCGCGGTGCAGCCCGGCTATGTGCCCCGGTCGGCCGTCGTGGCGGTCCGGCTGCGGGTGCCCACCGACCTCAACCTGGCGCTCACCGCCGAGGTGCTGTCCCTCGTACCGGGCACCTTGATCGTGGAGACGGACCGGGAGGCCGCCGTTCTCTACGTGCATGTGCTCGACGTGCACGGCCCGGCGGACCTCGTCGCCGCCCGCCGGCAGATCCGCATCGTGGAGCGGCGGATCGTCGCGGCGGTCGGTTCGGACGCCGAGTTGCGTCAGGTGCGCTCCGTTTCCGTAGACAAGGAGTCCTGGTGAACTTCGTCCTGGTCCTGGTGATCGCCGGTCTGCTGTCAGTGACCGCCCTGCTCGCCCTGGTGCGGCTCTACCGGGGGCCCTCACTGCTGGACCGGGTGGTCGCCGCCGACATGCTGCTCGCCACGATGGTCAGCGCGGTGGGCGCGGAGGCGGCGCTCAACCGGCATGCCAGCACCCTGCCCGTACTGGTGGTGCTGGGGCTGCTCGGCTTCGTCGGCTCGGTGGCCCTGGCCCGCTTCGCCGTCCGGGACCAGCCGTGACACCGCCGCCCGCCGGGTCGGCCGAGGCGGTGTCCCAGGCGGCGGCGCCGGGGGAGGCCGGCGCGGTGATGGCCCTCGACTGGAGCCCCACCCTGGCGGAGGTGGCCGACTGGCTCGGTGCGGCCAGCCTGGTCGCCGGGGCCCTGCTGAGCCTGGCCGCCGCCATCGGGGTGCTGCGGTTTCCCGACACCCTCAGCCGGATGCACGCCGCCACCAAGCCGCAGGTGCTGGGCGTGCTGTTGCTGCTGCTCGGGGTGGCGCTGCGGCTGCGTACCCCCGCTGATCTCGGCATGGTCGCCCTGGTCGGAGTCTTCCAGCTGGCCACCGCCCCGGTCGCCGCCCAGATGGTGGGTCGGGCCGCCTACCGCTCCGGCCGGCTGAATCGGGACCTGCTCGACGTCGATGAACTGGCCGACCGCTGAGTGACCGGAGAGGGCTGTTGAGGAAGCTGGTACCTGCGGTGACGGCGCTTGCGGAGGTGGCGATGACGGGCGCGCCACACCGTCGCAGGGCACACGGTGCAGCCTCAGCAACGGGCCGGATTCGGCCGGTAGAATGGCTCGCATGATCGACTCTTCTGCCCAGGAGGGCAGCAGTAGCCAGCCGGGTAAGCCCCGGCATTCCCCCGACCCGACGGCCCCGGGAGCCCTGAGCGTCCCGTGTTGATCCTCGTCGGTCTTCTTCTGATCACCCTTCTGACCGTCGCGACGGGTTACTTCGTCGCGCAGGAATTCGGCTACGTCGCCGTGGACCGGGGCAAGCTCAAGCAACGCGCCGCCGAGGGGGACCAGGTTTCCGCCCGGGCCCTGGAGGTGACCGCCCGGCTGTCGTTCATGCTCTCCGGTGCCCAGCTCGGCATCACCGTCACCGCCCTGCTGGTCGGTTACGTCGCCGAGCCGTTCCTCGGTGCCGGCCTGGCCGAGCTGCTCGGGCTGGCCGGGGTCTCCAGCAGCGTCACCCTGCCGCTCTCCGTCGTACTGGCGCTGGTCATCGCGACCGTGGTGCAGATGGTGGTGGGCGAGTTGGCCCCGAAGAACCTGGCCATCGCCGAGCCCGAGCGGGTCGCCCGGGCCCTGGCCCGGTCGACCCTCCTCTACATGACCCTCGCCGGGCCACTGATCAAACTGTTCGACCGGGCCGCGGTGCGGCTGCTGCGGCGCCTCGGTATCGAGCCGATCGAGGAGCTGCCCAGCGGCGCCACCCCGGAGGACCTGGAACGGATCATCGCCGAGTCCCGCCTGGAAGGTCACCTCGACGCGGAGACCTCCGCACTGCTCGACCGAGGGCTCGACTTCCGTGAGCTGACTGCGGGCGAGGTCATGGTGCCCCGGGTCGACGTGCACACCGTACGCGCCGACGAGACCATCAGCCGGGTGGTCGAACTGCTCGACACCGGCCGCTCCCGGTTCCCGGTACGCGGTGCCGAAGGGGTGGACGACCTGATCGGTGTCGTCGGCATCTCCGACGTGCTCCGGGTACCCCCGGCGCAGCGCGCCACCACTCCGATCAGCGAGGTCGCCGGAGCACCGTTGCTGGTGCCGGAGACCCTGCCCCTGCCGATCGTCCTGGACCGGCTGCGCTCCGGACACCGGCAGTTGGCCTGCGTGGTCGACGAGTACGGCGGCTTCGCCGGGGTGATCACGCTGGAGGACATCGCCGAGGAGTTGGTCGGCCCGATCCGCGACGAGGACGACCCGCCGGAGCGGGCCCCGGCCCGACAGGACGACGGTTCCTGGGTGGTACCGGCGCGCTGGCGTATCGACGAGGTCGCCGACAGCACCGGCATCGCGCTGCCCGAACACCCCGAGTACGACACCCTCTCCGGGCTGGTCATGCGGGAGCTGGGCCGGGTGCCGGAGGTCGGCGATCGACTGGAGATCGGCCTGCCGGCCGACGGTGACAACACCGAGGACGGCCCGCGGGCCCTGGTCGAGGTGCTCGCGGTCGACCGGCACGTGGCCGACTCGGTTCGCCTGCAACTCGCCGGCGGGCGTGAGGAGGTGAGCGCGTGAGCACCGGATTCGCGCTGATCACCTCGGTGATCCTGCTGGCGCTCAACGGATTCTTCGTCGCCGCCGAGTTCGCGCTGGTGGCGAGCAAGCGCTACCGCCTGGAGCAGGCGGCAGTCGGCGGTGGTCGGGCGGCCAAGGCCGCGCTCGACGGCGTACGCGAGCTGTCGCTGATGCTGGCCGGCGCACAGCTGGGCATCACCCTGTGCACCCTGGGCCTCGGTGCCCTGGCCGAGCCGGCGATCGAACGGCTGTTGGGGCCGCTGCTGCACGCCGTCGGCCTGCCCTCGGGCGCCAGCCATGTGATCGCCTTGATCTTCGCGCTGAGCCTGGTCACCTTCCTGCACCTGGTGGTCGGCGAGATGGCACCGAAGTCCTGGGCGATCACCCATCCGGAGCGGTCCGCCCTGCTGCTGGCCCTGCCGTTCCGGGCCTTCGCCCGGGTGGCCCGGCCGGTGCTGTCCGCGCTCAACGCGCTGGCCAACGCGATGCTGCGGCTGGTGAAGGTCAACCCGCAGGACCAGTTGGCTCAGGTGCACGGCCCGGACGAGCTGCGGATGCTGCTGGAGCAGTCCCGGGAGCACGGCCTGCTCGGTGCCGCCCAGCACGAACTGCTGACCAGCATGCTGGCGTTGCAGGGGACCACGGTGGCCCAGGTGATGGAGCCCTTCGACCGGATGGTGACGGTCCGCCACGACGACCCGGTCGACCGGATCGAGCAGGTCAGCCAGGACAGTGGCCGGTCGCGGCTGGCGGTGCTGGACTCCGCCGGTGAGGTGGTCGGCCTGGTGCACGTACGGGAGGCGGTGCGAGCCACCGCCGTCCGGCCGGAGGCGACCGCGGCGGATCTGATGAACGAGGCGATCACCCTGCCCGACACGGCGACGGTGAACGAGGCGGTGGCCGTGATGCGGGCCCGTCAGTCGCAGTTGGCCATGGTCCGCAACGGTGCCGGGCCTACCCGGCCGGTCGGCTTCGTCGCCCTGGAGGACCTGCTGGAGGAGGTCATCGGGGAGTTCGACGACGAGACCGACCCGATCCCGCGCGTGATGCGCCGACTCAGGTAAGAGCGACACGGATGCGGCTGACGGGGGTGTCACCGGGCGGTACCGGCCTGACGGTGCAGACCACGTTGGCCAATCCGAGCACCCGCCCCGGCCTACGACTGCCGGGGCGGGTGAACCTGATCGCCGGTTCCGTCGACGTGCCGGTCTACCACGTCCGGCTCGGCCTGGTCAGCACGGTCGAGCCGGACGACCCGGAGGCCCCCCGCCGCCTGGTGCAGTTCCACCAGGCGCAGGTTTCCGACGCCCTGGTTCTGCGGGCGGGTCGGGCCCGCACGATCCCCTTCGAGTTCCCGCTGCCCTGGGAGACTCCGCTGACCACCCTCGGCGGCGTACCGCTGCTCAGCCTGCGGATGGGGCTGCGTACCGAGGTGGCCATCGAACCGGCGCTGGACCAGGGCGCGATGGTGCCGGTCTTCGTCCACCCTCTGCCCACCCAGCAGCATGTCCTGGCGGCCCTGGACACCCTCGGTTTCAGCGCACGTCAGGCCGGGCTGATCGACGGTCGGCTGCCCGGGGTGGCGCAGACCCTGCCCCTGCACCAGCGCTGGGGTTTCTGGGTAGGCCCCCTCTACGCCGGGCCGATCACCGAACTGGAAGTGATCTTCGTGGCCGACTCCGCCGGCCTTGAGGTGATCCTCTGGTGCGATCGCCGGCTGGCGCTGGCCGGCATCACCCACACCAGCATCAGCCGGTTCCGGGTCTGGCATGTCGGCGCCGACGAACGAGACTGGATCTCCACGGTCGACGGCTGGCTACGCGAGACCATCAACCGGCACGCCGCCGCCGCGGCTCACGCCGACTGGTCGGCGACCATCAACGAGTCCGCCCATGTCAGCCGCCCGCCCGACGAGCCGGTCCCGCCCGGCTACGGACTGGGTGGCACGGCCGGTGGTTCCGGCACCGGCGGCGACGGCACCTGAGCCTTCCTGCATCTCAGCCCTGGGCGAGCTTGAGGCCGAAGCCGATGAAGAGGGCCCCGACGGCCGAGGTGGCACCGGCGGACAGCCGGCGCCGCCGCCGGAACTGGGCGGCCAGGAAGGTCCCAGCGAAGATCAACGCGGTCAGGTACAGCGCGCTGGTGACCTGGGCGATCAGGCCGAGCAGCAGGAACGACAACGCCGGCCAGGGGTAGGTCGGGTCGACGAACTGGATGAAGAACGAGACGAAGAACAGGATCGCCTTCGGGTTCAGCAGGCTGATCACCAGCGCCTTGCGGAAGGGGCTGCGCAGCTCCGCCGGCCGGGCGGCGTCGATGAGGCGCGGGGTGGCGGGATCGTTGCGGTCCCGCCAGCGCCGCCAGGCCGCGAGCAGCATGGTCAACCCGACATAGCCCAGGTACGCCGCACCCACGTACTTGATCACGAGGAAGATCGGCGGATACGCCTTGAGCAGCGAGGCCACCCCGGCGGCGGAGAGGAACATCAACACCCCGTCGCCGACGAACACCCCACCCGCCGCCCGGTAGCCGGTGCCCACCCCGCGTTGCGCGGCGGTGGAGAGTACGAACAGCGAATTGGGTCCGGGCAGCAGCACGATGGCCACGGTGCCCAGCACGTACGTCCAGATGTCGGTGATCCCCAGCACGCTGGACATCATCAGGCCGAGGGTGCCTGCGCGCGAAGCATTTCCCGCAGCCTGACCTGTGCATTCGGCCACTCTTCGACAGTCATCGAATACTGCACGGTGTCCCGCCAGGAGCCGTCCGGACGCAGGCGGTGCTTGCGCAGCACCCCCTCCCGGGTCGCGCCGAGCCGTTCGATGGCGCGCTGGGATCGCTCGTTGCGGATGTCGGTGTGCCAGACCACCCGCACCGCCTCCAACTCGCCGAAGGCCCGTTCCAGCAGCAGCAGCTTGGCCTCGGTGTTGATCCCGGTACGCCACCAGGGTCGACCCAGGATGGTGTGCCCGACGGCCACCGACCGCCGCTCGGGATCGATCTCGTAGTACGAGGTGGTGCCGACCACCGCGCCGGTCACCGCGCAGCGCTGCACCCAGGGCACCTGCTCACCCCGTCGCCCGGCGGCCAGGTAGGCCCCGACGGCGGTCCTCAACTCGTCCACGGTGACCGGCTGAGGGGCGCCGAGATGCTGCCACACCTGCGGGTCGGCGGTGGCGCCGAACAGGTCCTCGGCATGGGTCAGGTCCAGCGGCTCCAGCAGTACGTGCTCGCCGCCCAGCACCACGGGCTCGTGCCAGGGGGTGTGGACCGGTCGCAGATAGGGCGGCACCGGCACGGTGACCCCGAGGTCCGGCTCCGGCAGCCCGGCGGTCAACCGCAGCGGGAGCACCCCGGCCCAGTGCGGCAGCGCGTGGTCGGCCGGGTCTTCGTTGACGCCACCGGCGCGGGCGCGTACGGAGACCTCCGTCAGTGGCAACGCCAGCACGGCGGTCTCGGCCAGTTCCCGCCGGTTCGGCGGCCGGCTGTCCGCCGCGCGGCCGGGGCCGACCTTGTCGACCAGGGCGGTCAGCACCTCGGCCTTCTCGGCGGCGTCGGTGACCAGCCGGGCGGTGCCGTGCGCGATGACCGAGCGGTAGTTGGCGCTGTGGTGGAACTGCGAGCGGGCGTAGACCAGGCCGTCCAGCAGGGTGACGGCCACGCAGACCGGCAACCCCTCACCCCGGGCGGCCAGCAGGGGCCGGCTGCCGGTGGAGCCGTGCAGGTAGAGGGTGTCGCCGAGGCGTACGTGCAGGGTGGGCAGCACCCGGGGCTCGCCGTCCACGGTGAATCCGAGGGCGCAGTGGTACGCCTCGTCCAGCACGGCGTGGGCGGCGTCCCGGTCGTAGCTCATCCGCTCCCGGGAGCGGCTGGCGGTGGTTCGGGCAGTCGGCGCGTACATGCTCCCGCCTTTGTTCTAGTACAATACTGAATTTGTGTCAGCACGATATCAGGTGACCGGTGCGACGGCCGCCGAGATCTCCGCCAGCATCGAGTCCGGCATCCGCGACGCCGCCCTGACCCCCGGCGACCCCCTGCCGCCGGTGCGGGTGCTCGCCGCCGCCCTGGCCGTCAGCCCGGCCACGGTCTCCCGCGCCTACGCCGAACTGCGCCGACGTGGACTCATCGTCACCGCCGGCCGGCACGGCACCCGGGTACGCCCCCGCCCACCGGTAGCCGCCCGCCGGTCCGCCCTGCACCCGCCATCCGGCGCCGGACTGCGCGACCTGTCCCGAGGCGAACCGGACCTCCGGCTGCTGCCACCGCTCGGCCCCCACCTGGCCGCGCTGGCCGACACCATCGGCCCGGCGACCAGCTACTCCGACGCCGGCACCCTGCCCGAATTCGCCGAGGCGGCGCGTGAACGGCTGGCCGCCGACGGCGTACCCGCCACCGACCTGACCCTCAGCGGCGGCGCGCTCGACGGCATCGAGCGACTCCTCACCACCTGGCTGCGCCCCGGGGACGCGGTGGCCGTGGAGGATCCCGGCTGGGCCAACCAACTCGACCTCATCGCCGCCCTGGGCCTGCGCCCGATCGGCGTACCGGTCGACGACGACGGCCCACTGGTCGCCGGGGTGGCCGCCGCGCTCGCCGCCGGGGCCCGGGCGCTCATCGTGACCAGTCGCGCCCAGAACCCCACCGGCGCGGCCGTCTCCGCCGACCGCGCCGCCGCCCTGCGTGACCTGCTGGCCGGTCGCGCCGACGTACTGCTGATCGAGGACGACCACGCCGCCGAACTGGCCCGGGTACCGCTGCACCCGCTGGCCGGGGCGACCGCCCACTGGGCCTTCCTCCGCTCGGTGAGCAAACCCTTCGGCCCCGACCTGCGCCTGGCCGTGCTGGCCGGAGACGAGACCACGGTGGCCCGGGTGGCCGGCCGTACCCGGGTCGGCACCGGCTGGGTCTCCACCGTGGCGCAGCGGCTGGTGCTGTCCCTGTGGCGCGACCCGGCGGTGACCGCCCTGATCGAACGGGCCGCCGACAGCTACGAACGCCGCCGACGTGGACTCGTCGAGGCCCTCGCCGAACGCGGCCTGACCGCACACGGCCGCAGTGGGCTCAACGTGTGGATCCCGGTGACCGACGAAACCGTCGCCTCCACCGTGCTGCGCGACGCCGGCTGGCTGGCCGCCCCCGGCGCCCTCTTCCGCATCGCCAGCCCGCCCGCCCTACGCCTCACCGTCAGCCCCCTCACCGACCCAGACCTCCACCCCCTGACCCAAACCCTCACCCAAGCCGCCCACCCCACCCCACCCCCCCACTTCACCACCTAACCCACCCCACCCACCCCACCCCCACCGCGTGCCCCGCGCGCCGCGCCCCGCCGCGCCCTCCGTCCCCCGCGATCTTGCACTTTTGGTCGGGGCATACCTCGTATTCGTGTGCAAAAGGGAGACCAAAAGTGCATGATCGGCGCGGGTGATCGGCGCGGGTGCTCGGGGTGCTCGGGGTGCTCGGGGTTCTCGGGGGTGGCGTGGCGGGGTGGCGTGGCGGGGTGGAGGGGACTGGGGTGGGTGGGGCGGGTAGAAAGGTGGGCATGGTCGATATTGCGCCCGGGGCGCAGCAGTTCATCCCACCGCAGGCGGAGACCCTCGACGACCTGCGCGCGGCCGCTGCCGGTTGTCGGGGCTGCGAGCTGTACCGGGACGCCTCGCAGACCGTCTTCGGCCGGGGTGACGCCACCGCCCGGCTGGTCTTCGTCGGTGAGCAACCCGGCGACATGGAGGATCAGAAGGGGCTGCCCTTCGTCGGCCCCGCGGGCCGGCTGCTGCGTCGCGCGGTCGACGACGCGGGGCTCGACCCCGGCCACATCTACCTCACCAACGCCGTGAAGCACTTCCGATTCGAGTTGCGCGGCAGGCGACGCATTCACCAGACCCCGGACCAGGTGCACATCACCGCCTGTCGACCCTGGTTGGTCGCCGAGTTCACCAAGCTGAACCCGCAGGTCATCGTGGTGCTCGGCGCTACCGCTGCGAAGGCCCTGCTCGGTCCGGGTTTCCGGGTCACCCGCCAGCGTGGCGAACTGCTGCCCTGGCCGGCCGCCGCCCAGCACCCCGAGGACTTTCAACGGGTACCGGTGGACAGCGCCGGAGATACCACCGACGCGCCGTCGGCCCGCCTGCTGGCCACCATCCACCCCTCCGCCGTGCTCCGCGCGGACGACCAGGACAAGGCGTACGAAGGACTGGTCGCCGACCTGACCGTCGCCGCGCGTGCCCTCACCTGACCACTGCCCGGTAAACCCGGCCACTGCCCGGAACTCGGCCCCGGCTGCGGGGTGCCCGCCCCTGCTGGTGGACACGAGTACGCTGCCTGCGGAGTGTCGATGGGTCGCCCCCGACATGCCTGCCAGGCCCACAGGGGACGGCGGTGCGGCCGGTCCGTGGTCGATCGAGATCAAGAAAGAGATCTTCGGGTGCGGCCTGGGACTGTGACGGAAGCCGAGGAAGAGCGTTGACCACCGATCTGACCATCACGGCATCCGCGCCGCCCGACATCGTGCCGATCCAGCGGCGTACCCTGCGCCTGCTGTTCAGCACCCAGATCATCGGTGGCATCGGGGTGACCATCGGCATCGCCGTGGGCGGGCTGCTCGCTGCCGAGATCGCCGGCACCGCGGTCTCCGGCCTGGTGCTGAGCGCCTCCGTGGTCGGCGGTGCCCTGCTCGCCATCCCGGTCACCCGGATCATCACCCGACACGGCCGTCGCCCGGGCCTGGCCTTCGCGTACGGTGTCGGCGCCGTGGGCGGGGCCCTGGTGGTGCTCGCCGCGGCGAGCGGGTCGATCCCGCTGCTCTTTCTCGGCATGCTCATGTTCGGTGGCGGCTCCGCGGCCAATCTCCAGGCCCGCTACGCCGCGGTCGATCTCGCCGCGCCGAACCGCCGGGCCCGGCAACTGTCACTGATCGTCTGGGCCACCACGGTCGGCGCGGTGGCGGCACCGAACTTCGCCGCGCTCGCCGACCGGGCCGGTGGGGGTTGGGGACTGCCACCACTGTCCGGCCCGTTCGCCTTCAGCACGGTGGCGTTCCTGCTGGCCGCCGGCGTACTGCTGCTGTGGTTGCGACCGGACCCGCTGCTCACCGCCCGCCGGTTCGCGGCGGCCCGGGCCGCCGCGAACCCCGCCACCGAGCCGGCCGAGGCCGGTGCGGGGACGCCGGTCAAGTTGCCCACCGCGCCGTCGGCCGGGCGCGGCGCGGGCCTGCGGGCCGGCTGGCTGGTGGTACGCGCCCAGCCCGCCGCCCGGCTCGGCGTCGCCGCCGTGGCGGTCGGTCACCTGGTGATGGTGGCGGTGATGGCGATGGCCCCGGTGCACCTGCGGGACCACTATCCCGTCGAGGAGGTGCTCCCGGTGGTCGGCCTGGTGCTCAGCCTGCACATCGCCGGCATGTACGCGTTGGCGCCGCTGGTCGGCTGGCTGGCCGACCGGCTCGGTCGGCGCGGGGTCATCCTCGGCGGGGTCGGCATGCTGCTGGCCGCCTGCGCGGTCGCCGGTACCGCCGGGCACAGCACTTTCCGGCTCGCCGTCGGGCTGGTGCTGCTCGGGCTGGGCTGGTCGGCGACCATGGTGGCCGGCTCCACCCTGCTGTCGGAGTCGGTGCCGGACGCGGTACGACCGCACGCCCAGGGCCTGTCCGACCTGCTGATGGGGTTGGCCGGTGCCCTGGCCGGGGCGGTCAGCGGTTTCGTCATGGAGTGGGCGGGCTATCCGGTGCTGAGCCTGCTCGCCGCGGTCGCGGTGGCACCGCTGCTGGCACTAGCGTTGCGTCCGGTGCGGCCGGGCGTACCGGAGGAGGAAGGGCGGGCACAGTGCGGCTGACGGACTTCTGGACGCGGCTGGAGGAGGCTTTCGGGCCGGGCTACGCGGCCAGCATCGCCCGCGACCAGGTGCTGTCGCAGCTCGGTGGGCGAACCATCGAGCAGGCCCTCGCCGACGGTGAGCAGACCCACGTGGTGTGGCGTGCGGTGGTCGCCGCCTATCCCGACCGGGTGCCGACCCGGCTACGCTGAGCAGCCGATTCGTTACTTCCGCGTGTCTGTTGCCGACTCGTACACCTGTTCGGCTATTGTCCACAGCGAGGTGCTCGTCCACAGGTCACGGCCGGTCGGCTGGTTTTCTGTCGGACCTAGCGCCTAGCGTGTGTCGCGTGACGCGAAGCTCAGGAAAGACGCCGGTGAAGGCAGGGGTGGCAACGATGGCGGCAGGGCCCGACCGGGAGAAGGCGCTCGACCTTGCTCTCGCTCAGATCGACAAACAGTTCGGCAAGGGCTCGGTGATGCGGCTGGGGGAGCGGCCGGTCGTGCAGACCGCGATCATCCCCACCGGTTCCATCGCCCTCGACGTCGCCCTCGGCGTGGGTGGCCTGCCCCGGGGGCGGGTCATCGAGATCTACGGCCCGGAGAGCAGCGGTAAGACCACGGTCGCCCTGCACGCGGTGGCCAACGCCCAGCGCAACGGCGGCATCGCCGCCTTCATCGACGCCGAGCACGCACTCGACCCGGAGTACGCCAAGGCCCTCGGTGTCGACACCGACGCCCTGCTGGTCTCCCAGCCGGACACCGGTGAGCAGGCGCTGGAGATCGCGGACATGCTGGTCCGCTCCGGCGCGCTGGACATCATCGTGATCGACTCGGTGGCCGCGCTGGTGCCGCGCGCCGAGATCGAGGGTGAGATGGGCGACAGCCACGTGGGTCTCCAGGCCCGGCTGATGAGCCAGGCGCTGCGGAAGATCACCGGTGTGCTCAACAACACCGGCACCACCGCGATCTTCATCAACCAGCTCCGCGAGAAGATCGGGGTCATGTTCGGGAGTCCCGAGACGACCACGGGTGGTCGGGCGTTGAAGTTCTACGCCTCGGTCCGGCTCGACGTGCGGCGCATCGAGAGCCTGAAGGACGGCACCGACGTGGTCGGTAACCGCACCCGGGTCAAGGTCGTGAAGAACAAGGTCGCCTCTCCGTTCAAGCAGGCCGAGTTCGACATCATGTACGGCAAGGGCATCTCCCGCGAGGGCTCGCTGATCGACGTCGGTGTCGAGCAGGCGATCATCCGGAAGTCCGGCGCCTGGTACACCTACGAGGGCGACCAGCTCGGCCAGGGCAAGGAGAAGGCCCGCGAGTTCCTCCGGGAGAACCCGGACGTGGCCGCCGAGATCGAGAAGAAGATCCTGGAGAAGCTCGGCGTCGGGGTCGGCGCGGGCGATGCCGCCGGTGGCCCGGAGCTGCCGCCGGTCGACTTCTGATCTGATCAGTGACTGGACGACGTGCCCGTACGGGGCGGGGCTGGGATGCCAGTCCGCCCCGCACGGGCGATTCCACACCGCGTCCGCGCCGGGGCCGCCGCACGTCCGGCGACGAGCCCACACCGGGCCCCGGTGCCGCCGGGCGGGACGAGGCCGACCAGGCGGCTGCCACCCCTCGGGACGAGGCCGAGGTGGCTCGGGAGATCTGCCTGCGGCAACTGGCGGTCCGCCCCCGCACCCGCGCCGAGTTGGCCACCGCGCTGGCCCGGCGGGGCATCTCCGAGGAGACCGCCGGCGAGGTTCTCGACCGTTACGACGAGGTCGGCATCATCGACGACGCCGCGTTCGCTCGGGCCTGGGTGAGTAGTCGGCACTCCGGTCGTGGGCTGGCCCGCCGGGCCTTGGCCAACGAGCTGCGGCAACGCGGGGTGGACGGGGACACCGCCAGCGCGGCCCTGGAGGAGTTGGACGAGAACACCGAGGCGGAGACGGCCCGTGCTCTGGTGCAGCGGAAGCTGCGTACCGTCCGGGGTGAGCCGGAGGCGGTGTTCCGGCGGCTGGTCGGCATGTTGGCTCGCAAGGGCTACCCACCGGGGGTGGCGATCCGGGCGGTCAAGGAGGCCCTGGCCGCGCAGAGCGCCGAGGCGGCCGAGTTCGCCGAGCAGATCGACGCGGACGCCCTGGCCGACACCGAGGGGTGACCGCCCGGCCGACAGGAGGCGCGAGCATGTTGCAGGGTTGCCTCAACGGGAACCGTGGCCGCGACAGCCATCCTGCCGTGCCGTTGAGCCCTGCCGAGTTGGCGGCCGACGTGGCCCGGTGCGCCGGGCTGGGGGTCACTGCGGTGCACGTCCATCCGCGTACCGCCGAGGGGGTGGAGTCCCTGGGGCCGGGGGTCGTCGCTGATGCCCTCGTGGCGATCCGCGCGGCGGTGCCGGGCCTGTTGGTGGGGGTGAGCACCGGGGCGTGGATCGAACCGGATCCGCAGGCCCGGGTGGCGGCGGTGCAGTCCTGGACGGTGCTGCCCGACTTCGCCTCGGTCAACGCGCACGAGCCCGGGGCGGAGGCGGTGGCGCGGGCCCTGCACGAGCGGGGGGTCATGGTGGAGGCCGGGCTCTGGACGGTCCCGGCGGTCGAGGCCTACCTCGGTTGGCGGGTGCCGGTCGGCCGGGTGCTGGTGGAGTGCATGGCGCCCGCGCCGGAGGATGCCCTGGCCGAGGCGGCCGCTATGCTCGACGCGCTCCCGCCGGGAGGGCCTGCGGTGCTGTTGCACGCCGAGGGTGCCGGGGTCTGGGCGGTGTTGACGGAGGCGGTCCGGCGGGGCCTGGCCACCCGGATCGGGCTGGAGGACACCCTGCGGCTGCCGGACGGGTCGCCGGCGCCGGACAACGTCGCTCTGGTGGCTGCCGCCGCCGCACTGGGTGCCGGTTGACCCGGGCCGCTGGGCCGTGGCCGGGGATCCGGGTGGATAATCGTCTCGATTGTGTCGGTCTGACCGACTCGTGCTCAGCGCAGCGTCACGACACAACTTCGCTCCGTCTGGGTGGTTTGATCATGACTTCTTGACCGGAGGCCCTCGGAGACCTAGCCTCGCCATAAAGGCTCACATTGCCCGACCAAGCGCAGGCTAAGCGCACAACATAGATCGCGTAACAGAACAGCATCACTTTGGCCAGCGTCAACGGCCACTGACGCCAGCTTCGGACAGGCCGGTCCGAGGCCGAGGCGACAACTGCACCTGGCCTGCCGACGGTCCCACGGGCCCCGTCGGCAGGGAGAGCTATCCGCGGCCTGCGCTCCGGTCGGGCGTCCAGAGCCGTAGGAGCACGCCCACCGGCGGGTCCTACGGCGCGACGTTCAGGGGAGGCGCGCCATGGCGGGGCGACAGAGGTTCACCAGGTGGCCGGCATGAGCGAGCGTGGCGGGCGGGCCGGCGCGGACTCCGGCGCCGCCGACGAGGATGAGCAGAGCTCCGGGCACCCGGATCCGGTGTTGCGGCCGGGCGCTGACAGGTCGGGCTCTGCGGCCCTTCGACAGGGCGGGGTGCCGGCATGAGGGCACTGGACGTCGTACTCCTGATCGTCGTGTTGGTGCTGACCGTGGTGGTGCTCGCCGCGGCGGTCTTCGGGGCGCGGGTGCTGCGCGGGCTACAGACGCGACCGGTGCCGGAGGATCCGGCGTACATCGCCGAGAAGGACCGCCAGGAGCAGTCCCTGGCCGCGCTGCGGACGGCCGCCGACGAGGCGAACAGCACCATTGATGTGGCGAAGTCCGCGGCGGCGGCGGCCCGGGCTGAGGCGGCGGCGGCCCGGGCTGAGGCCAAGGCGGCCCGGGCGGAGGCGCGGCGGGTCCTCGACGACGCCCGTGCCGAGGCGGACACCGTGCTGGAACGGGCGCACAAGCAGGCCGAGGCGGACGCCGAGCAGTTGCGCAACGCGGCCCGGCGCAGTGGTGAGCGGGAGGTGGCGGTGCTCGCCGCGACCACCCGGGAGCAGGCGGCCGAGGTGGAGCGGCGGGCGGCCCGGATGGACGAGCGGGAGCGGATGCACACCGAGGAGGTGGAGCGACTCGCCGAGCGGGAGCGGCAGTTGACCGCGGTCAGTGCCGCTCTCGCCGCCCGGGAGGCCGCCCTGACGGCCCGGGAGGCGGAGCTGGCCGAGGCGGAGAGCCAGCGGCGGCGCGAGTTGGAGCGGGTGGCGGGGTTGACCGCCGACGCCGCCCGGACCGAGCTGGTGGAGACCATCGAGGGCCAGGCCAAGCGGGAGGCAGCGCTGCTGGTGCGGGAGATCGAGTCGGATGCCCGCTCCACCGCGGAACAGCGGGCCCGGCACATCGTGGTCGACGCGATCCAGCGGGTGGCCAGTGAGCAGACCGCCGAGAGCGTGGTCAGTGTGCTGCATCTGCCGGGTGACGAGATGAAGGGTCGGATCATCGGCCGGGAGGGCCGCAACATCCGGGCCTTCGAGTCGGTCACCGGGGTCAACCTGATCATCGACGACACCCCCGAGGCGGTGTTGCTGTCCTGCTTCGACCCGGTACGTCGGGAGGTGGGTCGGCTGACCCTGGAGAAGCTGGTGCTGGACGGGCGGATCCATCCGCACCGCATCGAGGAGGTGCACGAGTTGGCTCGGCAGGAGGTGGACCAGCTGTGCCAGCGGGCCGCCGAGGACGCCCTGGTGGAGGTCGGCATCACCGAGATCCACCCGGAGCTGGTCACCCTGTTGGGGCGGCTGCGCTACCGCACCTCGTACGGGCAGAACGTGCTCAAGCATCTGGTGGAGACCGCGCACATCGCCGGCGTCATGGCCGCCGAACTGCGCCTGGACGTGCCACTGATCAAGCGGTCGGCCTTCCTGCACGACATCGGCAAGGCGCTCACCCATGAGGTGGAGGGCAGCCACGCCATCATCGGCGCCGACGTGGCCCGCAAGTACGGCGAGAGCGAGGACGTGGTGCACGCCATCGAGGCGCACCACAACGAGGTGCCGCCGCAGACCGTCGAGGCGGTGCTGACCCAGGCCTCGGACGCCTGCTCGGGGGGTCGGCCGGGGGCACGGCGGGAGAGCCTGGAGGCGTACGTGAAGCGGCTGGAGCGGATCGAGGAGATCGCGGCCGGCAAGCTCGGTGTGGAGAAGGTCTTCGCCATGCAGGCCGGTCGGGAGATCCGGGTGATGGTCAAGCCGGACGACGTGGACGACATCGGCGCGGCGGTGCTGGCCCGGGACGTGGCCAAGCAGATCGAGGAGGAGCTGACCTATCCGGGTCAGATCCGGGTGACCGTGGTCCGCGAGTCCCGGGTCACCGAGATCGCCCGCTGACCGAGGGCCCGGCCGCAGCGGCGGGGCGGGGCACACCAGCGGCGCGGCGGGGCACGCCTTCGGGGCGCACCACCACAGACTGAAACGACAGGGCCGGCCCGAATGGGCCGGCCCTGTCGCGTACGTCGAGGTTCGCTCAGCCTTGCGGCTCGACCGTGGTGGCGTTGGCCGGGGCCTGGTTGTTACGCGGTTTGCGCGCCCGACGGGTGGCGGTGCGGCGCTCCAGCCAACCGGCGAAGGCGGTCAGCAGCGAGTTGATGATGATGTAGATCACCGCGATCACGATCGCCGCCGGGATGATGTTGCCGTAGTTGGCGGCGAGGTCGTTGACACCCCGCTGGAGCAGCTCGGGGTAGGCCACGATGTAGCCCAGTGCGGTGTCCTTGAGCAGCACCACCAGCTGGCTGACGATGATCGGCAGCATGGCCCGGGCCGCCTGCGGGATCAGGATCAGCTGCATGACCTGGCTCTTGCGCATACCGATCGCGTACGCCGCCTCGGCCTGCCCACCGGGCACGGACCGGATGCCGGCGCGGAAGGCCTCGGCGAGCACCGATCCGTTGTAGAGGGTCAGACCGATCACCACGGCCCAGAAGGCGTTCACCGGCCCGTTGATCACGTACGGCAGGCCGTAGAAGATGAAGAAGATCATCAACAGCAGGGGTACGGCCCGGAAGAACTCCACGATCGCACCGGCCGGAATGCTGATCCACAAGTGGTCGGAGAGCCGGGCGACCGCGAAGATGATGCCGAAGGCCAGGGAGAGCAACATGCCCACCCCGGCCGCCTTGAGGGTGGCCCACAGGCCCGGCACGATGAACTGGGTCCAGGTCTTCGGCTCGGTGAACGGCTTCCACAGCCAGGCTTCCAACTGGTTCGCCTGGTCGAACTTGGTGTAGATCCAGTAGACCAACCCGAGCAGGGCGACACCGAAGACCACGCTGAGGACGGTGTTGCGCACCTTGGCGCGTGGCCCCGGGTGGTCGTAGAGGACGCTGCTGGTGCTCATCAGCGCTTCACCGCCAGTTTGTTGGCCAGCCAGCCGAAGAAGTAGCCGGTGGGGATGAGGAGCGCGGCGAACGTGCCGGCGAAGACCAGGAAGATCTGGATGACGGCGTCACCGTTGAAGTTGATCAGGTCCTTCATCACGTTGGAGGACTCCATCAACCCGATGGTGCCGACGATCGTGGCGTTCTTGCAGAGCGCGATGAGGATGCTGCCGAACGGCGCGATCACCGAACGCGCGGCCTGCGGCAGGACCACGATCCGCAGGGTCTGCCCGAAGGTCAGCCCGATGGCCCGGGCCGCTTCGGCCTGCCCGGTCGGCACGGTGTTGATGCCGGAGCGGACCGCCTCACAGACGAACGCGGAGGTGTAGGTCGACAGGCCGATCACGCCGAGCCAGAAGACGTTGAGGTCCAGCTCCTGCGACAGGCTCAGCCCGAGGGTGACGAACAGGCCGAAGTAGCAGAAGAAGACGACCAGCGTGAGCGGGGTGTTACGGAAGATGTTGACCCAGGCTGCGCCGAAGCCGCGCAGTACGGGTACGGGGGAGACCCGCATCGCGGCCAGCAACACGCCGAGCACCAGCGCGGTGGCCGCTGACGCGCCGGTCAGCTTGAGGATCCAGAGGAAACCCGACACGTACGCGTCGAAGTTCTTCGGATCAGAGAATACGTGCATGCTTCGGCTCCCGGGGCACGTGTTGGCGGCCGGTGACAGGCCGGAGCCGGCACCCACGCGGGATGCCGGCTCCGGTACCGGTCATGCGCCGCAGTGGGTCAGCTTGGTGGTGTCCAGCTCGGGCGCGGGGGTGCCGCTCTTGCCCAGGGTGGTGTCCCAGGCGGCCTTGTAGCTACCGTCGGCGGCGGCAGCCTTGAGGATCTCGTTGATCTTCTCGCAGCCGGTGGTGTCGTCCTTCTTCAGGCCGATGCCGTACGGCTCGTCGGAGAAGGTGCTGCCGACGACCTTGAACTTGCCGGCGTACTGGTCCTGCGCGGCGTAGCCGGCGAGGATGATGTCGTCGGTGGTGACGGCGTCAACCTGGCCACCGTCGAGCAGCGGCAGGCACTTGGAGTACGAGTCGAACTGCTGCAGCCGAGCGTCCGGGTAGTTCTCCTGGATCCGCTTGGCCGGGGTCGAGCCGCTGACCGAGCAGACCGTCTTGCCGGCCAGCTGGTCCGGGCCGGTCAGGGTGGAGTCGGCCTTGACCAGCAGGTCCTGGCCGGCGATGTAGTACGGGCCAGCGAAGTTGATCTTCTGCTTGCGCTCGTCGTTGATGGTGTAGGTCGCCACCACCAGGTCGACGGTGCCCTGCTCGATGAAGGGCTCGCGGTTGGCCGACACGGTGGTCTTCCACTCGATGTTGCCCGCGTCGACGCCGAGGCCCTTCGCGATGATCTTGCCGATCTCGATGTCGAAGCCCTCGTACTGGCTGCCGGTCTGCAGACCCAGGCCGGGCTGGTCGGCCTTGACGCCGATGACCAGCTTCTTCTGGCTCTCGGCCTTGCCGACGATGCCGGTGGCGCCGGTGCTGCTGCCGCCCTCGTCGCTGTCGCCGCCACAGGCGGCCATGGTGACCGCGAGACCGGCAGCGGCGGCAACGGCCGCCATGCGCTTCATTCGCATAGGTGTTTCTCCTTCTGGAACGGGAGCCTGCCGGGTCACGGCACACTCCGCTAAGGGGTTTAGTGCGTGAGGATTTTGGAGAGGAAGTCCTTGGCGCGCTCGCTACGCGGGTTGGCGAAGAACTCCGCCGGAGTCGCGTCCTCCACGAGCTTGCCGTCTGCCATGAAGATGACCCGGTTGGCGGCGTGCCGCGCGAAGCCCATCTCGTGGGTCACCACGACCATGGTCATGCCTTCGCGGGCCAGCGAGGTCATGACGTCCAGCACCTCGCCGACCATTTCCGGGTCCAAGGCGCTCGTGGGCTCGTCGAAGAGCATCGCCTTGGGCTGCATGGCCAGCGCCCGCGCGATCGCGGCACGCTGCTGTTGCCCGCCGGAGAGCTGGGCCGGGAACTTGTCGGCCTGGTTGGCGATGCCCACCCGGTCGAGTAGGGCCAGTCCCCGCTCGCGTACTGCGGCGGACTTCTCCTTGCGCACCTTGATCGGGCCCAGAGTGACGTTCTCCAGGATCGTCTTGTGCGCGAAGAGGTTGAACGACTGGAACACCATGCCGACCTCGCTGCGCAGCTTGGCCAGTGCCTTGCCCTCCGCCGGCAGAACCTGCCCGTCGAAGGTGATGGTGCCGGAGTTGATCGGCTCAAGTCGGTTGATCGTGCGGCACAGGGTCGACTTGCCGGAGCCGGACGGGCCGATGACCACGACCACTTCACCCCGACCCACCGACAGCGAGACGTCGTTCAGCACGTGCAGCGGCCCAAACCACTTGTTGACCGAATCCAGCACGATGAGCGGTTCGCCCGTCGTCACGTCGTCCACCGTCCCCCTCGTTGCTTTCGGGGTCGGTCGACCCCCGGATGACGGCCACTGTAGGCGGGGTGACGTGGCAGAACACAACCCAGATGGTCACGAGGCGGTAACACCCTGGCGGATCGCGTCCCAGCGTCCGAAATTGCCCGCTCCTGGTGGCGATTCCGAGCGGTGATGTAGATCATGTCAGAATGGCAGAGCAGGTGCGATTGACCAGGTACGCCCGGGGTGGCGGATGCGCGTGCAAGATCCCGCCGGGTGAGTTGGAGGCGATGGTGGCCGGGCTGGGCCCGGCCGTCAGCTCGCCGGATCTGCTGGTCGGGCTGGACCATGGCGACGACGCCGCCGTGGTCCGGCTGGACCCGCACACCGGGGTGGTGAGCACAGCCGACTTCTTCACCCCGGTCGTCGACGACGCCTACGACTGGGGCCGGATCGCCGCGACCAACGCCCTGTCGGACGTGTACGCGATGGGCGGCCGAGCCCTGGTCGCCCTCAACCTGCTCTGCTGGCCCCGGGAGGTGCTCCCGCTGGAGCTGGCCCGAGAGGTGCTGCGCGGCGGGCGCGACGTCGCCCGGGAGGCCGGCTGTCACCTGGCCGGCGGGCACAGCGTCGACGACGACGGCCCGAAGTACGGCCTGGCGGTCACCGGGCTGGTCCATCCCGATGAGCTGATCACCCTGGACGCGGGGCGAGCCGGACTGCCGCTGTCGCTGACCAAGCCGCTCGGCGTCGGGGTCCTCAACACCCGGCACAAGAACACCGGGGAGACCTTCCCCGAGGCGGTCGCGGCGATGACCACCCTCAACCGGGAGGCGGCCCAGGCGGCGGTGGCGGCCGGGGTGCGATGCGGCACGGACGTGACCGGATTCGGCCTGCTCGGCCACGCCTCGAAGCTGGCCCGGGCCAGCGAGCTGACGGTGGCCATCGACATCGACCGGGTGCCGTACCTGTCCGGTGCCCGGGAGGCGGCCCGGGAGGGGTACGTCAGCGGTGGCTCGCGCCGCAACCTGGAGTGGGTCACCCCCTGGACCGACCTGGACGCGGCGGGGGAGATCGACCGGTTGCTGCTGGCCGATGCGCAGACCTCCGGCGGGCTGCTGGTGGCCGGGGAGATTCCGGGCGCACCCGTGATCGGTGAGCTGCTGCCTCGCGGCGAGCACCTGGTCGTACTGCGCTGACCACCCGAAGTCGCGCTCGGGCCGCAGGGAGGTGCTCGGGCTGCGGCGTGCCGTGCTTACCCGCGCGCACGATACCCGATAATCTGTCACCTTCCCGATACTCACAGCAACGTGGCATGGGGAAAATTGCCCAGAATGGTCACAGACCGGTAACTTGCCCCCGCCTGAGGGCAAATGCCCCCCACCATCGTGGGTAGGGCCCGCTCCCGAGGCCCCTGGGACGAGCACAGCGAGGAGGCGGCATGACCGAGCTGTGGAACTGGAGAATCGACCAGGTACGACCGGTGGAGGTCTACCCGGCACTGGCCGATGCGCTCGGTCGGGTGGTGATGCCCCTGGCCGTCGCCGACCCGGCGCGACTGCCCACCTACGCGGTGGTCTGCGACGTGTGGCAGGCGCCCGGGGAGTTCGCCACGATCGTGGACTGCTACGGAGTTCCTGACGGGCTGCCCGAGTTGCCCAGCATCGCGGCACTGGCCCGGCTGCTGGCCCGCAACTGCCTGTTGCGGGACGACACCCTGGACGAGACCCGGCACCTGCTGGTCGCACCGGACGGCAGCATCCGCCCGGTGCACTTCGACGTGCGGGAGACCGACGAAGGCGAGGTGCTCAGCGACCGGCGGCTGTGCACCGAGGCCGACCCCCGGTGCCGGGGTTGGTCGCGCTGCCACCGGTCGCGCTGGGCCCCGGACTCGGTGAACCCCGCCCTGGCCGCCGCCTGAGCCTCACCCAACCGGCCTGAGCGCCACCCAGCCGGTGAGCGCCAACCCTGGCCCGGCCTGAGCGCACCCGGCCGCCTCAGCGGCAAGGGGCCCTTGTTTACCGGCTGCGGACGACGAGGTCGTCCAGGAGGGTGCGGGTGGCGGCCGCCACGGCGGTCACCGCGGCGTCGAAGGCGGCGGCGTTGTGCGGCGCCGGTGCGCGGAAACCGGAGATCTTCCGGACGTACTGCAACGCCGCGGCCTGCACGTCCGCGTCGGTGACCTCCGGGGTGTACGGCTCACGCAGGGTCTTGATGCTTCGGCACACGGCTCCTCCTAGTTCCGTCCGACCACAGGGTGCCGGATACGCTGTGCATGTCATGACTACCGCAGCGGCGGGCAGCCCGCGCACCTACCAGGTGCGCACCTACGGCTGCCAGATGAACGTGCACGACTCCGAGCGCATCTCCGGCCTGCTGGAGCAGGCGGGTTACGTCCGCGCGGGCGAGGCCGAGGACTCTCCGGACGTGGTGGTGTTCAACACCTGCGCGGTCCGGGAGAACGCCGACAACCGCCTGTACGGCAACCTCGGTCATCTGCGTCCGGTCAAGGACCGGCATCCGGGGATGCAGATCGCGGTCGGTGGCTGCCTGGCCCAGAAGGACCGGGGCGACATCGTCCGCAAGGCGCCCTGGGTCGACGTGGTCTTCGGTACCCACAACATCGGGTCGCTGCCGGTGCTGCTGGAGCGGGCCCGGCACAACGCCGCCGCCGAGGTGGAGATCCTCGAATCCCTCGACGTCTTCCCGAGCACCCTGCCGACCCGGCGGGAGTCGACATACGCCGGCTGGGTGTCGATCTCGGTGGGCTGCAACAACACCTGCACGTTCTGCATCGTGCCGTCTCTGCGGGGCAAGGAGAAGGACCGACGCCCCGGCGACATCCTCAGCGAGGTACGCGCCCTGGTCGACGAGGGTGTGCTGGAGGTGACCCTGCTCGGGCAGAACGTCAACTCCTACGGGGTGGAGTTCGGCGACCGGTACGCCTTCGGCAAGCTGCTGCGGGCCTGTGGGGAGATCGACGGGCTGGAGCGGGTGCGGTTCACCAGCCCGCATCCGAAGGACTTCACGGACGACGTGATCGCCGCGATGGCCGAGACCCCGAACGTCTGTCACTCGCTGCACATGCCGTTGCAGTCCGGGTCGGACGACGTGCTGCGGGCGATGCGCCGGTCGTACCGGGCCGAGCGCTACCTCGGCATCATCGACAAGGTCCGGGCGGCGATGCCGGACGCGGCCATCACCACCGACATCATCGTCGGGTTCCCCGGCGAGACCGAGGCGGACTTCGAGCGCACCCTGGAGGTGGTCCGGGCGGCCCGGTTCTCCTCCGCCTTCACCTTCCAGTATTCGAAGCGCCCCGGCACCCCGGCCGCCACCATGGACGGTCAACTGCCCAAACAGGTCGTGCAGGAGCGCTACGAGCGGCTGATCGCCTGCGTCGAGGAGATCACCTGGGCGGAGAACAAGAAGCTGGTCGGCGAGGCGGTCGAGGTGCTGGTGGCCGTCGGGGAGGGCCGCAAGGACGAGCGCACCGGCCGGCTGTCCGGGCGGGCCCGCGACGGTCGCCTGGTGCACTTCGACGCCGGGTCGTACGCCGGGGCGATCCGCCCGGGGGACATCGTGCACACCGTGGTCACCTACGCCGCGCCGCATCACCTCAACGCCGACGGGGAGCCGCTGTCGCACCGGCGGACCCGGGCCGGTGACGCGGCCGAGGCGGGGCGTGCGACGCGTACCCCCGGGGTGTTGCTCGGTCTGCCCACCATCGGTGCGCCGGCCGCGGCGCCCGCGCCGACGACCGGCTGCGCCGTCTCGCACTGAATCGAGCCGGTCGGGGCCCGGTGGCACCGGACCCCGACCGTCCTGGGGTCAGACCGAGATCCGGCCGGCGCCCGCGCCGCCGGTCACGATGGACTTCACGCTGCTGGCGCTGTCCAGGGTGTAGCCGTACGGGATGCCAGCCACGCTGCCGCCGCTCTGCCCGCTGCCGGAGTTGACGAAGTGGTTGTTGCGGGCCACCAGGGAACCCGGCCCGGAGTCGCCCTCACCCCGGTGGAACGGGTCCGGGGTGTTCTCGAAGTAGTTGCCCTCGACCAGTACCCCGGCGTTCATCGTGGACACCACGCCGTAGCCGCGTACGTTGCTGTAGAAGTTGTTGTAGACGTGCACCGGGTTGCCGAAGCGGACCCGCGGGTTGCGCTGGTTGCTGCCGTCGAACCAGTTGTGGTGGTAGGAGACCCGTAGCTTGCCGGTGTCCTGGCTGCCGTTGCTGTCACTGTGTCCGAGCAGCATCGCCTTGTCGTGGCTGAAGATCCGGTTCCAGGACACGGTGATGAAGTCCGACCCCCGCTTGATGTCGACCGCGCCGTCGTAGCCGCTGCTGAAGGTGTTGTGGTCGACCCAGATGTTGGTGGCCGACTGCTCGATGTTGATCGCGTCGTCGCCCCAGTTCCGGAAGGTCAGGTTCCGGATGATCACGTTGCGGTCCCCGTTGATGGTGAAGCCGCAGCCGACGATGGTGGCCCCCGCGTTGCCGAGGATGGTCTTGTTGGACCGCACCCGCAGCATCCCCGAGCAGTTGATGGTGCCGGAGACCCGGATCACCGCCGCGCTGCTGGAGTTCAACGCGCTGGTCAGCGCCGAGGCGCTGGTGACCGTGGTGGTGCCGGCGTTGCCGCCGCCGGTGGTGCCGCCGTTCTGGGTGGCCCAGCCGACCAGCCCGGTCTGCGGGGCCGGGTTGGGCGGGGGAGTGGTGCCGCCGCTGCCCAGCCTGATCAACTGCCAACGCTGGTTGGCGCCGTCCAGGTCCGCGTACTGCGAGACCATCCCGCCGTCAGCGGTGGACCACTGCCACACCTCCAGGGCCTTGCTGCTGTGCCGGTTGATGAACCGGACGTCGCCGTTGGCGGAGTCCGCGAGCCGCCAGTGCTGCTTGGTGTCGCTGCTCGCGGTGACCTGGGTGACCTGCACGCCGTCGTTCGAGTTCGGGATGGCGACGACCTTGCCGGAGTGCCGGTTGCGCAGTTGGTAGTAGCCGCTGCCCACGTCGACGAACTGGAACTGCTGGTTGTTGCCGTCGGCACGGGTGAACTGCCGGATCTCACCGCCGTCGGCGGTGGACCAGTTCCACAGATCCATCGCCTTGCCGCTGTTGCGGTTGACGAACACGTATTGCGCGCTGGTGTCCACGGTGGCCGCCGAAGCGGGGGTCACCGCCACCGCCACCACCGCCGCGGGCAGTACGACCGCCGTCGCGGCCATGACCGCCAGTCGCCGGGTCAGGCGACGTGTGACGAGTGCATGCACGGTCAATCTCCTCATCCTCTGGGTACGCGGAACGGGTCGGACGACGCGCGTCAGGGCGTCACGGACGCAGCTGCCGGCACCGGCGGCGGAGGGCCCGTGACGCGGGTGGCCGCGGCGACCGTGGATGGTGGTGGAGCGTCGCGGCGTACGCCTGGAGGCGTCATCGGCGTGTGGTCGGCAGGGGTACGCCCCGACATCGGAGGCTGCCGTGCCCAGCGGCAGCGATGCCGGTGGCGGTCGCAGAGTTGCGCCCTGCCGTCGGAGGAACTGGTCGGAAACGGCTCCCATGCCCACCCCGAAAGGGCAACCGCTTTCCTCAGATAATCACAGATCGACGTCGATGTAAATGTCGAACGTTAACATCGCCGTGACCAGGGGCGCGACAACCGAAAAAGCCCCCGGTTCCAGGCGGAACCGGGGGCTTTTCGCAAGCGGTGACTCAGCCGGCCTGCTCCGCCAGGGCGAGGAACTGGCGCTTGGAGGCGAGCGCCTGCTCCGCCTCCTTGATCCGGCGGGCGTCCCCGGCGGCCTGAGCCCGGCTCAGCCGCTCCTCGGCCTCGGCGACCTGGGCCCGCATCTGCGCCAGCAGCGGGTTGTCCTCCCGGCTGGTCCGACGCCACGCGGAGTCCATCACCTCGCGGACCTTCTCGTCGATGGCGCGCAGCCGGCGCTCCAACCCGGCGGCCGCCTCCCGCGGCACCCGCCCGGCCTCGTGCCACTGCGCCTGGATCTCGCGCAGCTTGGCCTGAGCGCCCTTCGGGTCACCCTCGATGTCGAGGGCCTCCGCCTCGGCCAGCAGCGCCTGCTTGCGTTCCAGGTTGGCGCGCTGCTCGTTGTCCCGCGCCGAGAAGACCTCGCTGCGCCGGGTGAAGAAGGCGTCCTGGGCGGCCCGGAACTTCTCCCACAGCCGCTGCTCGGCCTCCTTGGAGGCACGCGGCGCGGCCTTCCACTGGTTCATCAGCTCCTTGAGCTGGTTGGCGGCCGAGGCCCACTCGGTCGAGTCCTTGACCTTCTCGGCCTCGGCGACCAGCTCCTCCTTGACCGTCTGCGCCTGCTTGCGCTGCGCGTCCAGGGAGGCGAAGTGCGCACCCCGACGACGGGTGAAGCCGTCCCGGGCGGCGGCGAACCGCTTCCAGAGTTCACCGTCGGTCTTCTTGTCGACCCCCCGAATGGTCTTCCACTCGTCGAGGATCTCCTTGAGCCGGTCGCCGGCGGTCTTCCAGCCGGTCGACTCGGCGGCCAGCTTCTCCGCCTCCTCCACCAGTGCGGTCTTGCGGGCCAGGGCCTCGCTGCGGGCCGCCTCCTTGGCGGCCTTCGCCTCGCCGGCCTTCTCCTCGGCCACCGTGGCGAGCCGGTCCAGTCGCGCGGCCAGCGCGTCGATGTCACCGACCACGTGCGCCTCGGCCAGCGAGGCGCGGATCCGTCGTACGGTGGCCAGGGAGTGGTTCGCGTCCGCAGCGCCGGAGTTGAGCCGTGCCTCAGTCAGGTTCACCTCGGTCACCAGGTCGGCGAAGCGGCGGGCGAAGTGTGCCAGCCCCTCCTCCGGTGCTCCCGCCTGCCAGGATCCGACCACCCGCTCGCCCTCGGCGGTCTTGACGTAAACGGTGCCGTCCGCGTCCACCCGTCCGAAGGCAGTCCAGTCGCTCATGTGCCCATCCTCGTTCTCCCGGTGCCCTGGGAGAACTCTCTCCCGGGCACCGCCACGGCGCAGCCAAGTTTCTCCGGGCATTGTCACAGGTACGCCCCGGTCCGCGTCGAGCGCCTATCGCCGACCGTGACCATACGGTGTCCTAGGCACTCGGCGGCATCATCCGGACCGGCGTGCCGTACCGCGCCGGTCGGCTCGTTCGGCACCGGCGTCGCACGGAACTGACGCCCCAGCTCAGTGGGCAGGGTGGCGACCTGGGGTGCACGGGCGGCCGCGCCGGACCGATACGGTTGCCGGGTGCCACTGGTCGCCGCCGCCGTCTGCCCACACCCGCCGTTGCTGATTCCCGAGGTCGCGGGTGCCGCCGCCGCGGAATTGGACGATCTCCGGCGGGCCTGCCACGCCGCGGTCACCCGGCTGCTCGACTCCGGCGCCGCCGAGGTGCTGGTCGTCGGTGAGGGCCCGCAGACGCTGCGTCACGAACCGCCCTTTCACGGCTCGCTCGCCTCCTTCGGCCTGCCGGTCGAACCGGCCCTCGGTCGGCTGCCCGCCGGTAGCCGTCCCGATCTGCCGTTGAGCCTGACCATCGGCACCTGGCTGCTGGGCCGGGCCCGCCCGGAATCGACCCCTGCGGTGTCGGCCATGTACGCCCTTGCCGGAGAGACCGACCCGGTCGCCTGCGCGGAACTCGGCGCCCGCCTCGGTGGCGAAGGGGACTGGGCACTGCTGGTGATGGGTGACGGGTCGGCCTGCCGGGGTGAGGGGGCGCCCGGCTACGCGGATCCCCGCGCCGAGGCGTACGACGCCGGGGTCGCCGAGGCCCTGACCGACGCGGACCTCGACGCCCTGCTCGACCTGGACCCGGAACTCTCGGCGCAGCTGCGGGTCGCCGGCCGGGCCCCGTGGCAGGTGCTGGCCGGGGCGGCCCGGGCCGCCGGCGGTTCCTGGCGGGGTGAGCTGAGCTACCACGCCGCCCCCTACGGAGTGGCCTACTTCGTGGCCAACTGGGAACGGCAGTGACCCCGGGCACGGTGCTCGCCGTGGTCGGACCCACGGCGGCGGGGAAGTCGGCGCTGAGCATCGCCCTGGCCCACGCCCTGGACGGCGAGGTGGTCAACGCCGACTCGATGCAGCTCTACCGGGGGATGGACATCGGGACGGCCAAGCTCACCGTCGCCGAGCGGGAGGGGGTACCGCACCACCTGCTCGACATCTGGGAGGTCACCGAGGCGGCCAGTGTCGCCGAGTACCAGGGGCTGGCGCGGGCGGCGGTCGACGACATCCTCGCCCGAGGGCGGGTGCCCCTGCTGGTCGGCGGTTCCGGGCTGTACGTGCGGGCGGTACTGGAACAGTTCGAGTTTCCCGGCACCGACCCGGTGCTGCGGGCCCGGCTGGAGGAGGAACTGGCCACCGAGGGCCCGGCACCCCTGTACGCGCGGCTGCGTGAGGCCGACCCGGCGGCGGCGGCCGGCATCCTGCCCGGCAACGGCCGGCGGATCGTCCGCGCGCTGGAGGTGATCGAGCTGACCGGGGCTCCGTTCACCGCGGCCCTGCCCGAGCCGACACCGTACTATCCCGCCGTGCAGATCGGCGTCGACCTGGACACCCCTCTGCTCGACGAGCGGATCGCCGTCCGGGTGGACCGGATGTGGGCCGACGGACTCGTCGCCGAGACCGAAGGGCTGGTCGGGCGGGGCCTGCCCGAGGGGCGTACGGCCAGCCGGGCGCTGGGCTACCAGCAGGTGCTGCGGATGCTGGCCGGGGAGCTGACCGAGACCGAGGCCCGCGACGACACCGTACGGGCCACCCGGCGCTTCGTCCGCCGCCAGCGTTCCTGGTTCCGGCGCGACCTGCGGGTGCGGTGGCTGGACTCGGCCGCGCCGACCCTGGTCGAGGATGCCCTGCGGATCGTCGGTGACGCTGCGCGATGATGGAGGCGTGAACTTCACCAAGGGGCATGGCACCGGAAACGACTTCGTGATCCTGCCCGACCCGGACGGTGCGCTGGACCTGACCCCCGACCTGGTGGCCGCGCTCTGCGACCGGCGACGGGGGATCGGCGGTGACGGCGTGCTGCGCGTGGTCCGGGCGGCCAAGCACCCCGATGGGGCGGCCCTGGCCGGTGACGCCGAGTGGTTCATGGACTACTGGAACTCCGACGGCTCCTTCGCGGAGATGTGCGGCAACGGCGCCCGGGTCTTCGTCCGCTTCCTACTCGAAAACGGACTGGCCACCCCGGTCGACGGTGTCCTGCCGGTGGCCACCCGGGCCGGACTGGTGCGGGCCCGCCTCGACGGTGCGGACATCGCCGTCGAGATGCGCCGCCCGCAGCTGTACGCGACCTCGACGGCCGCCCTGGGCGGACTGGCCCTCAGCGGCACGGCGGTGGACGTCGGCAACCCCCACCTGGTCTGCCCACTGCCGGCCGGGCTCGACTTGGCCGGTCTCGACCTGACCCGGGCACCGGGCTACGACCCGGCGATCTTCCCGGCCGGGGTGAACGTGGAGTTCACCACCGCCGGTGACCCGCTCGACGGGGTCGACGGGCACGTGCTGATGCGGGTCTACGAGCGCGGCTCCGCCGAGACCCTGTCCTGCGGCACCGGCGCCTGCGCCGTCGCCGCGGTCGCCCTGCGCGACCTGGCCCGGGAGACCGGCACAGTCGCCGTCGACCTCCCCGGCGGCCGACTCACCGTCACCCTGACCGCAGACTCCTGCTGGCTCTCCGGCCCCGCCATCCTCATCGCCACCGGCACCCTCACCCACCCCACCCCCTAAACCCCACCCCCACCCGGGCACCCACCCCACGCCGCCCCACCCTCGCCCGCCGATCTTGCACTTTTGGTCGCCGAAATGCCCCTTTGGGGTGCATCTGTCCCGACCAAAAGTGCATGATCGCCGCGCTGGGCTGTGCGGGACGGGCTGGGCTGTGCGGGAGGGGCTGGGCTGTGCGGGACGGGCTGGGCGGCGCGGGGCGCGCGGCTGTGCGCGGTGCGGGCCTGGGCTGGGTAAGGCGCGGGGGTGAGGGTGGGTGGTCGGGGCGCGGGGCGGACTCCTGCTGCACGAGGAGTGGGAGCGATCCGCGTCGCCCGCGCGCCTGGCTAGGCGCGCGGGCGATGAGGTGTGCGGGCGTGTTCCGCGCGTCAGGGGGTGGCGGAGGCGTTGGCGGCTATCTCGGGGAGGTCGGCGGGACCGGGGTCGGCGGCCGGCGGGGGAGTGCTGGCGGGGTTCTGGGCGGCGGCGCGGACGGCGGCGGCCACCGCCGGGGCCACCCGGGAGTCGAAGACGCTCGGCACGATGACGGTGGCGTTGATCTTCTCCTCGCCGACCACGTCGGCGATGGCCTGGGCGGCGGCGAGCGCCATCTCCTCGGTGAACTCCTCGGCGTGCGCGTCGAGCATGCCGCGGAAGACGCCGGGGAAAGCGAGCACGTTGTTGATCTGGTTCGGCTGGTCGGAGCGGCCGGTGGCCACCACGGCGGCGTGCTTGCGCGCCTCCCGCGGGTCGACCTCCGGATCCGGGTTGGCCAGCGCGAAGACGATCGAGTCCTTGGCCATCCGGGCGACGTCGTCGCCGGTGAGCAGGTTCGGGGCGCTCACCCCGATGAAGACGTCCGCACCCTCCAGCGCCCCGGGCAGGTCACCCGAGTAGCCGTCCCGGTTGGTGTTCTCGGCCAGCCACTGCCAGGCCGGGTTGAGGTCGGGCTGGCCGCGGTGCAGGGCCCCCTGGCGGTCGTACGCGATGATGTCGCCGACGCCCTGGCGCAGCAGCAGCTTCATGATCGCGGTACCGGCCGCGCCGGCCCCGGAGACGACCACCCGCACGTCCGCCAGCCGCTTGCCCACCACCCGCAGCGCGTTGGTCAGCGCGGCCAGCACACAGATCGCGGTGCCGTGCTGGTCGTCGTGGAAGACCGGGATGTCCAGCGCCGCACGCAGCCGCGCCTCGATCTCGAAGCACCGCGGCGCCGCGATGTCCTCCAGGTTGATCCCGCCGTACGCGGGCGCGATCGCCTTGACGATGGCGACGATCTCGTCGGTGTCCTGGGTGTCGAGCACCACCGGCCAGGCGTCCACCCCACCGAAGCGCTTGAACAGGGCCGCCTTGCCCTCCATCACCGGCAGGGAGGCCGCCGGGCCGAGGTTGCCCAGCCCCAGCACGGCCGAGCCGTCACTGACCACGGCCACGGTGTTGCGCTTGATGGTCAGCCGGCGGGCGTCGGCCGGGTTGTCCGCGATCGCCTGGCAGACCCGGGCCACCCCCGGGGTGTACGCCCGGGACAACTCGTCACGGGTCCGCAGCGCGACCTTCGGGCTCACCTCGATCTTGCCGCCGAGGTGCAGCAGGAAGGTGCGGTCGGAGACCTTGCGTACGTCGACCCCGTCGAGGGTCCGCAGCGCGTCGACCACCTGGTCGGCGTGGCCCGCGTCGGCGGTGTCGCAGGTGAGGTCCACGATCACGTGGTTGGGGTCGGAATCGACCACGTCCAATGCGGTGACGATGGCCCCCGCCTCGCCCACCGAGGTGGTGAGACGACCGATCGAGGAGGCATCGGCGGGCACGGCGATACGGACCGTGATCGAAAATCCAGCACTGGGCAGTCGGGTGATGGCCACGCAATTCCCTCCGGCGGCGGCGAACGGCTCATGGAATTTCTACCCGTTCTACCTGGGCCTCTGGCAGCCACCCCCAATTGTGCTGCTTTGTGTGCTGGGCATATAGCGGGTGCGACCGGCGTTGCCACGTGACAGGATTACTTCGTACAGCAACAGTTCGGACAGGAGAAGCGCTTGCGAGACCAGGAGACCTACGTTCTCGACGACGACATCGAGACAACCACCGGTGAGTACGAACTCTCCGAGCGGCAGGCGTTGCGACGGGTCCCCGGCCTCTCCACCGAGCTGACGGACGTCACCGAGGTCGAGTACCGCCAGCTGCGACTGGAGCGGGTGGTCCTGGTCGGGGTCTGGACCGAGGGCACCCAGGCCGACGCGGAGAACTCCCTCACCGAGTTGGCCGCGCTTGCCGAAACCGCCGGCTCCGAGGTGCTCGAAGGGCTCATCCAGCGACGCACCCGGCCCGACCCGGCCACCTACATCGGTCGCGGCAAGGTCGACGACCTCAGCGCGATGGTGCTCGCCGCCGGTGCCGACACGGTGATCTGCGACGGTGAGCTGTCCCCGTCCCAGCTGCGCAATCTGGAGCAGCGGACCAAGGTCAAGGTGGTCGACCGCACCGCGCTGATCCTGGACATCTTCGCCCAGCACGCCAAGAGCAAGGAGGGCCGCGCCCAGGTCGAGTTGGCCCAGCTGGAATACCTGCTGCCCCGGCTGCGCGGTTGGGGTGAGACCCTGTCCCGGCAAACCGGTGGTTCCGGTCGCGGTGGGGGCGCCGGCGGCGGTGTGGGTGTGCGTGGTCCGGGTGAGACCAAGCTGGAGACCGACCGGCGACGGATCCGCCACCGCATCGCCCGGCTGCGCCGGGAGATCAAGGCCATGAGCACCGTACGCGAGACCAAGCGCTCACGTCGCTCCCGCAACGCGGTCCCGGCGGTGGCCATCGCCGGCTACACGAACGCCGGCAAGTCCAGCCTGCTCAACCGGCTCACCGGGGCCGGTGTGCTGGTGGAGGACGCCCTGTTCGCCACCCTGGATCCGACCACCCGCCGCGCCACCACGGCCGAGGGACGGGTCTACACCCTCTCCGACACGGTCGGGTTCGTTCGGCACCTGCCGCACCAGATCGTCGAGGCCTTCCGCTCGACCCTGGAGGAGGTCGCCGAGGCCGATCTCGTGGTGCACGTGGTCGACGGCACCCATCCCGATCCCCAGGAGCAGGTCCGGGCCGTGCGGGAGGTGCTGAGCGAGGTCGGCGCCGACCGGCTGCCCGAACTGCTGGTGGTCAACAAGACCGACGCCGCCGACGAGGAGACTCTGCTCCAGCTCAAGCGGATCTGGCCGGATGCGGTGTTCGTCTCCGCGCACAGTGGGCGGGGCATCGAGGACCTTCGCGCCACCATCGAGCAGCGGTTGCCCCGTCCGGCGGTCGACGTGCGAGTCGTGCTGCCGTACGACCGGGGTGATCTGGTGGCCCGGGTACATCGACAGGGTGAGGTGCTCAGCACCGCCCACCTGGCGGAGGGCACGATGCTGCACGTACGGGTCAACGAGGCATTGGCGGCCGAACTGGCCCCGTACCACGACACGGCGGAGACGATCCGTACCGCCCGGTAACGCGGCTGCCACGTGACCCGGCGGAAACCTGCGGCATGCGACACTTCCTTCATGCTCCGCACTGCTTCCCCGGTCACGGTGGCACTCGGCCTGCTCGGGGCCACCGTGGCTGTCGCCGGTGCCGTCCTGGCGGCGCCGGTACCGCAGCCTGCCTCCGCTGCGTCGGCCGTCGCGGTGACAGGCCGGGCGGCGGCGCCCAGCACGGTCCTGCCGGCGGCCCTCGGCTCGCCGTTGGCCAAGGCGGGCAAGAAGCAGTGCACGGTCACTGATCCGCGCCTGCGGGAGATGTCCGGTCTGGTGGTCACCCGCAACGGGTACATCGTGATCAACGACAGCACCGACCAGGCCGACCGCAAGCGGGTCTTCTACCTCAACAAGGACTGCCAGGTCGTCCGCGACGTGGGCTTCTCCGGTGCGGGGCCCTTCGACACCGAGGATCTGGCCCTCTCGCCGGACAAGAAGAAGCTGTGGATCGCCGACACCGGCGACAACGTGACCAGCCGGCAGCGCCGCGAGCGGGTGGCCGTCTGGAGCATGCCGGTCAACGGCAGTGAGCAGCCCAAGCTGCACCGGCTGGCGTACCCGGACGGCAAGCCCCGCGACGCCGAGGCCCTGCTGATCGGCGACGACAACCTGCCGCTGATCATCACCAAGGTCACCGCCGGCAAAGCCGAGATCTTCGCCCCGGACGGGGCACTGAAGACCGGTGACACCGAGCCGGTGCCGATGAAGAAGCTCGGCGACATCACCCTGCCGAAAACGGACACGGAGAACCCCCTGAGCACCTTCGGGCGGGTCGCGATCACCGGTGCGGCCCGGTCCCCGGACGGTTCCCGGGTGGTGCTGCGCACCTACGCGGACGCCTTCGAGTACGACGTCCAGAACGGCGACATCGTCGGTGCCCTGACCAACGGCAGCCCTCGGGTCACCGCCCTGGCCGACCCGTTCGGCGAGGCGATCTCGTACTCCACCGACGGGAAGACCTTCCTGACCGTCTCCGACGCCGGTCACCTGGACGACGACGAACCGGTCGACATCCTCAGCTACACCCCCTCTACGGAGGGCCCGAAGAACCTGGCCGAGGATCCGGACGCGGCCAAGAAGTCGACCGGCCAGTCGTTCCTGGACGGGTTGACCCTCGACGACATCACGTACCTGATCGCCTCCGTCGGGGTGCTCGGTGCGTTGCTGGTCGGCGCGGGCATCTTCGGCATCCTGCGGGCCCGCAAGCGGCGGCCACCCGCGGGCAAGGGAGGCGACCGCGACGACGGCGGCCCCGGACCCACCGGCGGTAGCGACGACGGTACGCCGAAGGACCGCGCCCGCTCCGGTGCTGTCTACGGCGGTGGTGGCAGTGCCGCTGGGGTCTACGGTGGCGGCTCACCGGACGGTGAACGCCCCGGGGTGGCCCGTTCCGGGCCGGTCTACGGGGGGCGTACCGGCGGCAACGGTGCCCGTCCGGGTGGTGGCGGTGTCTACGGCGGTGGGGGCCGTGCCGGCGAGGCCGGCCCCGGTAACGGCGGTCGACCCGGCGGCGGGGTGTACGGCGGCGGGGCCCGGTCCGGCGGCCCACCACCCGCCGGCGGTCGCGCGGAGCCCCCGCGAGGTGGTGCACGTGTCGAACCGCCCCGGGGCGGTGGCCGAGCGGAGCCGCCACGCGGCGGTGGCCGCGCGGAACCGCCACGGGGTGACGCGCGCGCGGAGCCGCCACGCGGTGGGGGGCGTGCCGAGCCGCCGCGGCGGGGCGGTGGCCCGGCCGAGAACGACTATCGGGGTCGACGCTCCGGTCGCTACCGCGAAGACAACTCCGAGCCCTACGGCCAACCGCCTGGCGGCACCTACGGCTACCGGGGCGACCGGTACTGATCCGGCCGTGGCCAGCACCGGGCCGTGAGCACCGGTCGGTGCCCAGGGCGGTTCCTGGGCACGGCCCAGCACCGGTAGGTGCCCAGGTAGATCCCTGGGCACCGTCGAGATGGGGTGGCTGGGTGCCGGTCAGATCCGGCGCAGTACCGCCACCACCCGACCCATGATGGTGGCGTCGTCACCGGGAATGGGGTCGAATGCCGGGTTCTGCGGCATCAGCCAGACGTGACCGTCGCGGTGCCGGTAGGTCTTCACGGTCGCCTCGCCGTCCAGCATGGCGGCGACGATCTCCCCGGAGTCGGCGGTCGGCTGCTGCCGGACCACCACCCAGTCACCGTCGCAGATGGCCGCGTCGAGCATCGAGTCGCCCTTGACCTGGAGCATGAAGACCTCGCCCTCGCCGACGAGTTCGCGGGGCAGCGGGAAGACGTCCTCCATCGACTGCTCGGCGAGGATCGGCCCACCGGCGGCGATCCGGCCGAGCATCGGCACGTACGCCGGGGTGGGTCGCTGGGAGCGGCTCAGCTCGTCGTCGAGGTCAGCGGGTGGGCGGACGTCGACCGCCCGGGGTCGGTTCGGGTCCCGGCGCAGGAAGCCCTTCTTCTCCAACTCCTTGAGTTGGTAGGCGACGCTGGAGGGGGAGACCAGCCCGACCGCCTCGCCGATCTCACGCACGCTCGGCGGGTAGCCGTGCCGTTCCACCCAGGTACGGATGAAGTCCAGGATGCGCCGCTGCCGGGCGGTGAGGTCGGCGGTGGCCGGGTCCGGGAAGCTGTTGGTCACCGGGGCCACCGGGCGTACCGCGGGCTGTGCCGCCCGGGCGCGGGTGACACTGCGGCGTCGGGTGGGCGGCGGCCCCGCCTCGCTGCTCTGCTGCGGGCTGTGTGGCCGGTTGGCCCGGTCCTGGGTCACGTCCGTCCTCCCTGGTCGGCGCTGGGTGCCTCGGCGGCTCGTGGTGCGTGCGGTGGTCTGCCGGACAGCAGGTCGACCATGGTCACCTCCGGCTGTTCAGACCGTATAGGTGAGATCAGTCATTTTCAAACATCTGTACGAGGTTTCTCCGCGTGTCGACACGCCTGACGGTGACAGTCGTACGCCTGTTCTGATAAATGATACGTCTGCTCGAACGGATGTTCGATCCGATGCCTTTTCTGAAGATCCGATCCCCTTGGGCGGTAACCGGTATCACCCCGGTGCGTTGGGTTCTCGGGTTGCGCCGGAGTCGCCGGTCGGGTGGGCTGTCAGGCGACGCGCCGGACACGCCGGTCAACTTGACCGCGGTTCGCCAGCGGCTTAGGTTCAACCCCTAGATGTAGTAGTCACATGGGCGTAACTCGCCTACAGGTTGGGTTCGACTACGGACCGCACTCCCGTACAGTCAGGTCGGCGGCCATCGGTTTCAGGATGGTTCGTCGCGCTGAATCGTGCCCGGAGGCGGCCGTAGGCGTGCCCTTTGTCGATCAAGGAGGTCGGGCGATGCGGTGTCCGTACTGCCGGCACGCCGACTCCCGCGTGGTCGACTCGCGGGAGGCCGACGACGGCCAGCTGATCCGTCGCCGACGCTCCTGCCCGGAGTGCGGCAAACGGTTCACCACGGTCGAGGAGGCCGTGCTCGCGGTCGTCAAGCGCAGCGGGGTGACCGAGCCGTTCAGTCGTACGAAGATCATCGGTGGGGTGCGCAAGGCCTGCCAGGGCAGGCCGGTCGACGAGGACTCGATCGCCCTGCTGGCGCAGCGGGTCGAGGAGACCATCCGGGCCAAGGGGGCCGCCGAGATCCCCAGCCACGAGGTGGGGCTGGCCATCCTGGGTCCCCTGCGGGACCTGGACGAGGTCGCCTACCTGCGGTTCGCCAGCGTGTACCGGTCGTTCGACTCGCTCGCCGACTTCGAGCGGGAGATCGAGACGCTGCGGGCCGCCGCGCTGGCCCGGCAGGGTGCCGAGGCCGAGACGGCCGGCGCCGCCGGCCCCGCGCAGTGAACTTTTTTCAGCGGTAGTGACAGTCGGATCGCGCGGTGCCGCGCGGACGAGGGGGCGGATGAGATGCCGGGGGATGGCGTGACAACAAGCAGGGTACGAAGCAAGGCCGGCGCAGCTCTGAAGGTCGAGCGGGTCTGGACCACCGACGGTGTCCACCCGTACGACGAGGTCGCCTGGGAGCGGCGCGACGTCGTGATGACCAACTGGCGGGACGGCTCGATCAACTTCGAGCAGCGGGGGGTGGAGTTCCCGGAGAGTTGGAGCGTCAACGCGGCCAACATCGTGACCACCAAGTACTTCCGGGGCGCGGTGGGCACCCCGGAGCGGGAGTGGTCGCTGCGGCAGCTGATCGACCGGGTGGTCACCACCTACCGCACCGCCGGTGAGGAGTACGGCTACTTCGCCTCCCCGGCCGACGCCGAGATCTTCGCCCACGAGCTGACCTGGATGCTGCTGCACCAGGTGTTCAGCTTCAACTCCCCGGTCTGGTTCAACGTCGGCACGCCCTCACCCCAACAGGTCAGCGCGTGTTTCATCCTGGCCGTCGACGACTCGATGGACTCCATCCTCGACTGGTACAAGGAGGAGGGGCTGATCTTCAAGGGCGGCTCCGGCTCCGGGGTCAACCTCTCCCGGATCCGCTCCTCCCGGGAACTGCTCTCCTCCGGCGGCACCGCCTCCGGCCCGGTCAGCTTCATGCGCGGCGCGGACGCCAGCGCCGGCACCATCAAGTCCGGCGGCGCCACCCGGCGGGCGGCCAAGATGGTCATCCTGGATGTCGACCACCCCGACATCGAGGAGTTCGTGGTCACCAAGGCGCGCGAGGAGGACAAGATCCGCGCCCTGCGTGACGCCGGGTTCGACATGGACCTGGGCGGCGCCGACATCGTCAGCGTGCAGTACCAGAACGCCAACAACTCGGTCCGGGTCTCCGACGAGTTCATGACCGCGGTGGAGAACGGCGGCGGCTTCGACCTGCGGGGTCGGCTCGACGGGCAGACCATCGAGACCATCGACGCGAAGAAGCTGTTCCGCACCATCTCCCAGGCCGCCTGGGAGTGCGCCGACCCCGGCCTCCAGTACGACGACACCATCAACGACTGGCACACCTGCCCGGAGACCGGTCGGATCACCGCCTCGAACCCCTGCTCGGAGTACCTGCACCTGGACAACTCCTCGTGCAACCTGGCCTCGCTGAACCTGATGAAGTTCCTCCGCGCCGACGGTGGCTTCGAGGTGGAGAAGTTCGTCAAGTCGGTCGAGTTCGTCATCACCGCGATGGACATCTCGATCTGCTTCGCCGACTTCCCGACGGAGAAGATCGGCGAGACCACCCGGGCTTACCGGCAGCTCGGCATCGGGTACGCCAACCTGGGTGCCCTGCTGATGGCCTCCGGCCTGCCGTACGACTCGGACCAGGGCCGCTCCCTGGCCGCCGCGATCACCTCGCTGATGACCGGCACGGCGTACCGCCGCTCCGCCGAGCTGGCCGGGATCGTCGGGGCGTACGACGGCTACGCCCGCAACGCCGAGCCGCACAAGCGGGTGATGCGCAAGCACGCCGCCGCCAACGACGAGATCAAGCCCAGCGGTACGGTGGCCACCGCGGTGGTCCGCGAGGCGACCAAGCAGTGGACCCAGGGCAACAAGATCGGTGAGAAGAACGGCTGGCGCAACTCGCAGGCCAGCGTCCTCGCCCCGACCGGCACCATCGGCCTGATGATGGACTGCGACACCACCGGTGTCGAGCCGGACCTGGCGCTGGTCAAGTTCAAGAAGCTGGTCGGCGGCGGCTCGATGCAGATCGTCAACCAGACCGTGCCGCGCGCCCTGCGTAGCCTCGGCTACCCGGAGGAGCAGGTCGAGGCGATCGTCGAGCACATCGCCGACCACGGTCACGTGGTGGACGCCCCCGGCCTCAAGCCGGAGCACTACCCGGTCTTCGACTGCGCGATGGGCGAGCGGTCCATCGCCCCGATGGGCCACGTACGGATGATGGCCGCGGTGCAGCCGTTCATCTCCGGTGCCATCTCCAAGACGGTGAACATGCCGGAGCAGGCCACCGTGGAGGACGTCGAGAAGATCTACTTCGAGGGTTGGAAGCTCGGCCTCAAGGCCCTGGCGATCTATCGGGACAACTGCAAGGTGGGCCAGCCGCTGTCGGTGGCCAAGCCCAACAAGACCACCGAGCCGGCCCCGACCACCGCGGTCGCGCCGGTGGTGGAGAAGGTCGTGGAGTACCGCCCGGTGCGCAAGCGGCTGCCGAAGAAGCGTCCCTCGGAGACCATCTCCTTCTCGGTCGGTGGCGCCGAGGGCTACCTCACCGCCTCGTCCTACCCGGACGACGGCCTGGGCGAGGTCTTCCTCAAGATGTCCAAGCAGGGCTCCACCCTCGCCGGGGTGATGGACGCCTTCTCGGTGGCCATCTCCATCGGCCTGCAGTACGGCGTCCCGCTGGAGACGTACGTCAGCAAGTTCACCAACATGCGCTTCGAGCCGGCCGGCATGACCGACGACCCGGACGTGCGGATGGCCGCCTCGGTGATGGACTACATCTTCCGTCGCCTGGCACTGGACTTCCTGCCGTACGACCGCCGCGCCGAACTGGGCATCTTCACCGCCAAGGAGCGGGCCGCCCAACTGGCGGCCGAAGCCGAGGCGGAGGCCAACGGCACGGATCTGACCGCGATGGCCGCCTCCGCCCCGGTGGAGAACCGGCCGGAGGAGCCGAAGGCCGGGCCGATCGCCCAGCCGGCCCAGGAACTCGCCGAGGTCGCCGCGGTCAAGCCGGCCCCGGCGGTCGGTTCCAGCACCGAGCTGCTGGAAGCCGTGATCGGCAAGGCCGCCGACGCGCCGCTCTGCTTCACCTGCGGTACGAAGATGCGTCCCGCCGGCAGCTGCTACGTCTGCGAAGGCTGCGGCTCCACCAGCGGCTGCAGCTGACCCACCCCACCCCGACCGCCCGGCCTCGCACCCGAGGCCGGGCGGTCGCCGTCACCCTGGCCCCCGGTTGACCCGGATGGCGTGGCGGCGGGCGATGGTGCCGCACCTCCCCTCCAACCCACCCGCCACCCCATCCACACCCCACCCCCTCCCGCCCCTTCTCCGCGATCTTGCACTTTTCGTCGCAACAAAAGGTGCATAGCAGGTCTTTTTAGCGACCAAAAGTGCAAGATCGGCGCGGCGGCCGGCGGCGCGGCGGGGCGAGGGTGGGGTGCGGGGTCAGGGGTGGGGGAGGGTGGTGAGCATGGTGGTCAGGTGGGTGCGTTCGGTGGTGTTGTCGGTCAGGGCCAGGGCGGCGCGGTAGGCGTCGGCGGCTTCGGTCGGGCGGTTCAGACGGCGGAGCAGGTCGGCGCGGATCGCCGGTAGGTAGTGGTAGCCGGCCAGACGGGGGTCGCGGGCCAGGGTGTCGACCTCTGCCAGGGCCGACTCCGGACCTTGCACCATGGACACCGCCACGGCTCGGTTCAGGGCGACCACCGGGGACGGCCAGCGGGTCAGCAGCGCGTCGTAGAGCCGGAGGATCTGCGGCCAGTCGGTCGCGGCGTAGCTGGGCGCGTGGGCGTGCAGCGAGGCGATGGCGGCCTGTAGGGCGTACCGGCCCGCCCGTCCGGTGCGCAGGGATTCGACCACCAGCCGATGACCCGTACCGATGGCGGTCCGGTCCCAGCGGGAACGGTCCTGGTCCTCCAGTCGGAGCAGCCGACCTTGATCGTCGGTGCGGGTGGCCCGGCGGGCGTCGGTGAGCAACAGCAGGGCGAGCAGTCCGCCCACCTCGGGCTCGTGGGGCATCAGCTCCCGCAGCATCCGGGCCAGGTGCAGCGCCCGGTCCACCAGGTCGGCGCGGACCAGGTCACCGCCGGTCGGCGCGGTGTGCCCGGTGGTGAAGAGCAGGTGTACGACGGTGAGCACCGCGTCCAGCCGTTCGGGCAGTTCGGCGGTGTCCGGTACCCGGTACGGGATCCGGGCCGCCGAGATCTTCTTCTTGGCCCGGGTGAGTCGGGCCGCCATCGTCGACTCGGAGACCAGGAACGCCCGGGCGATGTCGTGGGTGCTGACCCCGCAGACCAGACGCAGCGTGAGGGCCACCTGCGCCTCCCGGGGGAGGGTCGGATGGCAGCAGGTGAAGACCAGGCGTAGCCGGTCGTCCGGTACGGCTACCTCGTCGGGCGCGTCCGGCTCGACCGGCTCCGGCTCCACGAGCAACGGAAGCTTCGTGCGGAACACCTGCCGCCGGCGCAGTACGTCGAGGGCTCTGCGGCGGGCGATGGCGGTCAGCCAGGCACCGGGCTTGTCCGGTACGCCGTCCCTGGTCCAGGAGCCCAGCGCCGCGACGTACGCCTCCTGGACGCACTCCTCGGCCAGGTCCAGGTCACCGGCGACCCGGGCGGTGGCGGCGAGCACGAAGGCCCACTCCCGGCGATGCGCGTCGACCAGCGCCTGACCGGTGCCGCTGAGATCGTGCGGCGTGGCGCCGGTGGGATCGCACGGCGTGGCACCGTCGGACACGGCGGGCTCTGCGCCCTCGTTCACTCCGTCGGGGCGATGAACAGGGGTCGGACCTCCACCCCGCCGTGGATGGTGGCCGGGTTCAGCTTGGCGATCTCCAGTGCCGCCTCCCGGTCGGGTGCCTCCAGTACGTAGAACCCGGCGACGACCTCCTTGGCCTCGATGAACGGGCCGTCGGTGACGAGGTCCCCGCGTACCGCGGCGGCGGTGGTGCTCGGTTGCAGCGCGAAGCCGGTGACGATCCGCCCGCCCAACTCGGTCACCTTCGCCGGATACTGTTCGAGCAACGCGACGTAGTCGGGGGTCAGCTCCATCGGGTCGGCCGGTGCCGGCGAGTAGATCAGCACTGCGTATTCGGGCATGAGTCCTCCTTGGATCGCTGTTCATCCTCGGCGCAACCGGCGCGGGAGGCCAGCGTGAACCGGTCCGGGCGGAAAGATCTCCACCGATCCGCCTACGCGCTCAACTCGACAGGGCACGGCCGCACCAGGCAGCGCATCCGGTACGGCTGCCTAGACTGCCGCGATGAGCGGAGAGCGACGGCCCTTGGCGGGGCGGCCCCTGACCGAACCGCATCCGTCCCGGCTGTCGCCGGAGCATCCGGAGCGGAAGCGGATCCTGGCCGCCCACGCCGCCGCCCTGGCCGCTGGTGAGGCCGGGTACCTGGACCCGGCCACCGGCCTGTTCGTGCTCACCGCCGGCTATCTGGCCCGGCGGGGCACCTGTTGTGGCCGGGGCTGCCGGCACTGTCCGTACGTGACCTGAGGCAGGCCTCAGGCTGCGGCGACGAACACCCGGGAGGCCACCTCACGGGGCAGCCGGATGCTCTCTCCGGAACGGTCGATGGAGACCCCGTCGCGTTCCTGGGCCACCGTGACGGTGGCACCCGGGTCCACCCCGGCGGCGTGCAACTGCCGGAGCACCTCCGCGTCGGTCTGCACGCTCTCGCAGATCCGCCGGACGACCACCTGCCCGGTCAGGCCCGGGAAGGCCAGGTTCCGCTCGCCCTCGACCGGCTCCGGTTCGGTCTCGCCCGGCGAGCCGAGATCCTCCAGCCCGGGGATGGGGTTGCCGTACGGCGACCTGGTAGGCCGGTTCAGCAGGTCGTAGACCCGCTTCTCGACCGCGTCGCTCATCACGTGCTCCCAGCGGCAGGCCTCCTCGTGGGCCTCCTCGTAGGGCATCCCGATGATGTTGACCAGCAGCAGTTCGGCGAGCCGGTGCTTGCGCATCACCGAGACGGCGGTGCTGCGGCCCAGCGGGGTGAGGCTGAGGTGGCGGTCGCCCTCGACGGTGAGCAGGCCGTCGCGCTCCATCCGGGCGACGGTCTGGCTGACGGTGGGGCCGCTCTGGCGCAACCGTTCGGCGATCCGGGCGCGCAGCGGCGGTACGCCCTCTTCCTCGAGTTCGAGGATCGTACGCAGGTACATTTCGGTCGTATCGACCAGGTCGTGAGACTTCATGGTGTCAGCGGCCCTCCAATGATCGATGGTACCCTCCCGCACCTTCGACAACTGTCGCCGAACCGCAGCCAGGGCTCACCGATGGTGTTGACTGAGCGACATGTCCGCTACCGATGATCTTCTGGTGGAGGCGGAGCAACTCGCCGCCGAACTCGCCGCAGCCGACCCGCCCACCCTGCTCGACGTCCGCTGGCGGTTGACCGGTCCGCCGGGCCGGGCCGACTACGCGGCAGGACATCTGCCGACCGCGGTCTTCGTCGACCTGGACACCGCCCTGTGCGGCCCGCCGGGACCGGAAGGTCGCCACCCCCTGCCCGACCCGGCCGCATTGCAGTCCGCGCTGCGGGCCGCCGGGGTGCGGGCCGGTCACCCGGTGGTGGTGTACGACGGGGGTGACGGCATGGCCGCGGCCCGCGCCTGGTGGACCCTGCGGTGGGCCGGACACCGTCCGGTACGCCTCCTGCACGGCGGCTTCCCGGCCTGGGCGGCGGCCGGTCTGCCGGTCAGCACCGACGAGCCGGACCCGGTACCGGGGGACGTGACCCTGACGCCGGGCGCGTTGCCGGTGCTGGACGCGGCGGGCGCCGCCCGGCTGGCCGCCGCCGACGAGGGGGTCCTGCTCGATGTGCGTGCCGCACCCCGGTACCGGGGCGAGCATGAGCCGATCGATCCGGTCGCCGGGCATGTCCCCGGTGCGGTCAACCTGCCCGCCCCGGAGTACGTCACCGAGGGACGGTTCGGCTCTGCTGCGGCCCTGCGCGACCGGTTCATCGCCGCCGGGGTGAGTCCCGGCGCGCCGGTCGGGGCGTACTGCGGCTCCGGGGTGACGGCCGCGCAGGCCGTGCTGGCGCTGCATCTGGCCGGTCGACCGGACGCCGCGCTCTATGTCGGCTCCTGGAGCAACTGGGTGGCCGACCCGCAGCGGCCGGTCGCGGTCACCCCTCCGTCGGGCCCCTGACCGCGCCAGCCGACCCCTGACGCCCGGCTGGTTGCGTGCGACCATGGTCAGATGTCCGAAGACACGGTGGTGGTGTGGGACGAGTCCCTGCTCGCCTACGACCTCGGTGACCACCCGCTTGACCCGGTACGGGTGGAGTTGACCATCGCACTCGCCCGGGAACTGGGTGTGCTGCAACGGCCCGGGGTACGGCTGGTCCGGCCGTGGCCGGCCGACGAGGCGCTGCTCACCCGGGTGCACGACCAGCGTTACCTGGACGCGGTCCGGATGGCCCCCCGCGAACCGTACTTCTCCGGCTTCGGTCTGGGCACCTCGGACAACCCCGTCTTCGACCGGATGCACGAGGCCAGCGCGTTGATCGCGGGTGCCTCCGTGGCCGCCGCCGAGGCGGTGTGGTGGGGGCAGGCCCGCCGGGCGGTCAACGTGGCCGGCGGCCTGCACCACGCCATGGCCGCCCGGGCGGCCGGGTTCTGTGTCTACAACGACCCGGCGGTGGCCATCGCCCGCCTGCTCGACCTCGGCGCGCAGCGGATCGCGTACGTCGATGTCGATGTTCATCACGGCGACGGGGTGCAGCAGATCTTCTGGGACGACCCCCGGGTGCTGACCGTCAGCCTGCACGAGACCCCGTTGGCGCTGTTCCCCGGCACCGGCTTTCCCGACGAGACCGGCGGCCCGGGTGCCGAGGGCACCGCGGTCAACATCCCGTTGCCGCCCGGTGTCTCCGACGCCGGTTGGCAGCGCGCCTTCCACGCGATCGTGCCGTCGGTACTGCGTGCGTTCCGCCCCCAGTTGCTGTTCACCCAGTGCGGCGCGGATGCCCACCGCAGCGATCCCCTGGCCGACCTGCATCTGTCCGTCGACGGTCAGCGGGCCACCTACCTGGCCCTGCGGGCCCTCGCCGACGAACTGTGCGAGGGACGCTGGGTGGCCACCGGCGGCGGCGGGTACGCCCTGGTGGAGGTGGTGCCCCGGGCCTGGACCCACCTGCTGGCGGTGGCCACCGGGGCGCCGCTGGACCCGGCCACCCTGACCCCACCGGCCTGGCGGGCCCTGGCCGCCCAGCGTCGGCCCGGCACGGAGGTGCCGGTGCGGATGACCGACGACGTCGATCCCGGGTACGAGCCGTGGCAGCCCACCGGCGAGCCGAACCCGGTGGACCGGGCGATCGCGGCGACCCGCAAGGCGGTCTTCCCGTTACTCGGCCTCGACCCGCACGATCCGCGCGACTGAGCCGGCCAGGGGAGGGCCGCCCGAGGTGACCACAGCAGAACATGCCATCGACGTCCTGCTCAGCGATGGCCGAACGGTCCAGTTGCGACCGATCCAACCGTCGGACGCCCCGGCGATCGTCGCCATGCACGCCCGGTTCTCCGAGCGCACCCGTTACCTGCGTTACTTCTCGCCGTACCCCCGCATTCCCGAGCGGGACCTCCAGCGGTTCGTCAACGTCGACCATGTCGACCGGGAGGCCTTCGTGGTGCTGGCCGGCGAGCGGATCGTCGCGGTCGGCCGCTACGAGCGGCTCGGCCCGGCCGCACCCGACGCCGAGGTGGCCTTCGTGGTGGAGGACGCCTACCAGGGGCGGGGGATCGGCTCGGTGCTGCTGGAACACCTGGCCGACGCCGCCCGCCGGGCCGGCATCGTCAACTTCGTCGCCGAGGTGCTGCCGGCCAACGGCGCCATGCTGCGGGTCTTCGCCGACTTCGGCTACCAGGTGCAACAGCAGTTCGCCGACGGGGTGGTGCACCTGACCTTCCCGATCGCCCCCACCGAGGCGACCCTGGAGGTGCAGCGCGGCCGGGAGCAGCGGACCGAGGCCCGCTCCATCGCCCGGCTGCTTGCCCCGCGTGGCGTGGCCGTCTACGGGGCCAGCGCGACCGGCCAGGGGGTCGGCGCGGCCGTGCTCGGGCACCTGCGGGACGGGGGTTTCACCGGCTCGGTGGTGCCGGTGCATCCCAACGCGACCCGGGTCGCCGGGCTGCCCGCGTACCGCTCGGCGGCCGACGCGGGGCTGCCGGTGGATCTGGCGGTGGTGGCCGTACCACCGGAGTCCGCGCCCGAGGTGGTCGCGGACGCGGCCAAGGCCGGGGTGCACGGCCTGGTGGTCATCTCCGCCGGCTTCGCCGAGGCCGGGGTGCAGGGTGCGGCCGCCCAACGGACCCTGGTCCGGGCGGCCCACGCGGCGGGCATGCGGGTGATCGGCCCGAACTGCCTGGGGGTGGCCAACACCGACCCGACGGTACGCCTCAACACCACCCTGGCCCCCCGGCTGCCGGTGCCCGGTCGGGTCGGCATCTTCAGTCAGTCCGGCGCCTTCGGGGTGGCGCTGCTGGCCGAGGCGGATCGACGTGGCCTGGGCCTGTCCAGCTTCGTGTCGGCCGGTAACCGGGCCGACGTGTCCGGCAACGACCTGTTGCAGTACTGGCAGGACGACCCGGCCACCGACGTGATCATGTTGTACCTGGAGACCTTCGGTAACCCGCGCAAGTTCGCCCGGCTGGCCCGGCGCATCGGCCGGGACAAGCCGGTGGTGGCGTTGGCCTCCCCGGCCCGCCCGCCCGGGGTGGGTGACTCCGTCGGCCCGGACGAGGCGGCCGTGAGCGCCCTGTTCGCGCAGTCCGGGGTGATCCGGGTGGACACCGTGGCCGAGTTGCTCGACGTCGGGGTGCTGCTGGCCAACCAGCCGCTGCCGGCCGGTGACCGGGTGGGCATCGTCGGCAACTCCTCGGCGTTGACCGGGCTGGCGGCCACCGCCTGCACGTCCGCCGGGCTGACCGTCGCGGTGGGGTACCCCCGGGACGTCGGGCCACGGGCCAGCGCCTTCGACTTCGCCGAGGCGCTGGCCGCCGCTGCGCAGGACGAGAACGTCGACGCCCTGGTGGCCCTCTTCGCCCCGCCCCTGCCCGGCCAGCTGACCGGCACGGAGGCGGACTTCGCGGCCGCCCTGCCGGTGGCGTTGACGGCCGACAAGCCTGCGGTGGCGACCTTCCTGGTCGGCCGGACACCGGCCGGAGTGCCCGCCTACCCGAGTGTGGAGGAGGCCGTCCGCGCCCTCGCCCGGGTCACCGCGTACGCCGACTGGCTGCGCCGACCCCCCGGGGTGCTGCCCGAACTGCCCGACATCGACCCCCAGGCGGTGCAGGCGGCGCTGCGAGGGGACGGGGCCGACAATGCGGCCCTGCTGGCCGCGTACGGCATCGAGGTGGTCGAGTCCGTGCCGGCCGGTTCGGCCGAGGAGGCGGTCGAGGCGGCGACCCGGCTCGGCTTCCCGGTGGCCCTGAAGGCCGCCGCCGCTGGCCTGCGGCACCGCCTCGACCTCGGCGCGGTCCGGCTGGACCTGGCCGACGCCGCCACCGTACGCCGCACCTACGCGGAACTGGCGACGACCTTCGGCACCCAGGTGCTGGTGCAACCGATGGTCCCGCCCGGGGTGGCCTGTGTGGTCGAGGTGGTGGAGGATCTGGCGTTCGGTCCGGTGGTCGGATTCGGGCTGGGTGGGGTCGCCACCGAGTTGCTCGGCGACCGGGCCTGGCGGGCCGTTCCGCTGACCGACCGGGACGCCGCCGAGCTGGTGGACGCGCCGCGCGCGGCACCACTGCTGCACGGGCACCGGGGAGCCGCTCCGGTGGACCGGTCGGCCCTGATCGACCTGCTGTTGCGGGTCGGACGGCTGGCCGACGAACAGCCCCGGGTCCGCTCCCTGACCCTCAACCCGGTGCTGGCCCGGCCGGACGGCCTGTCGGTGCTGCACGCCGGTGTCGGGGTGGGCTCCGCGGTAGCCCGCCCCGACACTGGCCCCCGTCGTCTGTGAAGCGTCGACGCGCGGCATCCGACCGGGTGTCGGATCGGTCAGGCCCGGCTGGAGATCTGCTGTACCGCCCAGGCATTGCCGTCCGGGTCCGCGAAGTGGATGAAGCCGACGTTGTCCAGCGGGTCCGGTACCGGCCTGGGGTTCTCGCCCAGCACCTGGATCTCGCTGACCTGGACGCCGCGTTCGAGTAGTTGGGCCCGCGCCTTGTGCAGGTCCGGTACGACGAGCTGGAGCCCCTTCAGCGACCCCGGCGGCATCTGCGGCACCGCGCCCTTGCCGATCACGATCGAGCAGCCGGAGCCCGGCGGGGTCAACTGCACCAGCCGGATGTCGTCGTTGACCACGGTGTCGTGGTCGACCGTGAAACCGAGTTGGTCGGCGTAGAACGCCTTGGCCCGGTCGAGGTCCGAGACCGGTACGACGACCACTTCCAGTGTCCAGTTCACAGCTTCACTCCTGGTGTTGTCGCCAGCAGTCCGGCGAGTCGGATGTAGCTCTCGGTGACGCCCGCGGGTCATCGGGTAGCGCAGTGCCGTGGCCCGCCCGAGGGGGTGGCGAAGCGCAGCGTGGTGCGCCGGCCAGTTCGGTGAATTCGTGGTCGACCACTGTCTCGCCGGGGTACGACTGATCGTCGAACAGTTCAGTGTAGATCAGCCGGTGGGGCGGGGTCAAGCCGACACGACGATGTCGGCCCCGGCGAAACCACCGGGGCCGACATCGCAGCAGTTCACCTCACCCGCTCAGCAGGCGTACGCCTCCAGTCGCTGGGCCCGCTCCGGGGCCCGCAACTTGAGCAGCGTCACCTTCTCGATCTGCCGGATGCGCTCGCGGGACAGGCCGAACTCCCGGCCGACCTCGTCCAGGGTGCGCTGGCGGCCGTCGTCCAGCCCGAACCGCAGGCGGATCACGGCCTGCTCGCGCTGGGACAGGGTGGCCAGCACGATGCTCACCTCGTTGCGCAACTCCCCCTGCACGGCTTCGTCGGCGACCATGGGGTCGGCGGCGGCGACGAAGTCACCCAGAGCACTCTCGCCGTCCTCGCCGACGGTCTGGTCCAGACTCACCGGCTCCCGGTCGTACGAGATCAGCTCGATCACCTGGAACTCGGGCACGTCGAGGGCCCGGGCGATCTCGGCGACGGTAGGTTCGCGGCCCAGCGACACCGACAGCTCGCGGCGGGCCCGGACCATCCGGTTGACCTGCTCGACCATGTGGACCGGGATGCGGATGGTGCGGGCCTGGTCGGCCATGGCGCGGGTGATGGCCTGTCGGATCCACCAGGTGGCGTAGGTGGAGAACTTGTAGCCCTTGGTGTAGTCGAACTTCTCGACGGCGCGGATGAGGCCGAGGTTGCCTTCCTGGATGAGGTCGAGGAAGGCCATGCCGCGACCGGTGTACCGCTTCGCGATGCTGACCACCAGGCGCAGGTTGGCCTCCAGCAGGTGGTTCTTCGCGGCCTGACCCTCCTGCACGATCACCGTCAGGTCGGCGCGCAGCTCGGCGGAGACCGGAGTGCAGGTGCTCAGCTTCTCCTCGGCGAAGAGCCCGGCCTCGATCCGCTTCGCCAGGTCGACCTCCTGAGCGGCGGTGAGCAGCTTCGTACGGCCGATGCCGTTGAGGTAGGCGCGGACCAGGTCGGTGGAGACGCCGCGCTCGTCGGTGGCGTCCAGGTCGGTCAGGGTGTCGATGCCGGGCTCGGCCTCGATGCCGACGCGCGTCTGGTGCTCCATCATCTGCAGACCCATCTCCGTCTCCCCGTTTCGTCCGTGCGATGTTGCGCGGCCAGTTCTGCCGGTGACACACAGCTTGGCGGTCGGGGCGTAAAACGGGAGTGAGGCGATCGAGAACCCGACAGCACCACATCGGTCGATTCGGTTGATTCGCCGGGTTCGGGTTGCCGACTCCGGTTACCGTGCCTGCGGCCGGGCCGACGAGGTGGTCTGCCGAGGTGGGACAGAGACGGTCGAGTGACGGAGGCAATGGTGGTCTTCAAGCGACTCATGCAGGCGATGGGAGTCGGTGGCCCCTCGGTGCAGACGGTGTTGGCGAATCCGAACTGTCGGCCGGGAGGCCAACTGGAGGGCACCATCACGGTCAACGGCGGAGAGCACACGGTGGACATCTCCTACGTGGCGCTGGGGTTGCTGACCCGGGTCGAGGTGGAGAGCGGCGACAGCGAGTACTCGACCAACCAGGAGTTCCACCGGCAACACGTCACCGGGGCCTTCCGGCTGGAAGCCGGACAGCGGCACGACATCCCGTTCCGCTTCGAGGTGCCCTGGGAGACCCCGGTTACCGAACTGTACGGACGGCACCTGGCCGGAATGACCATGGGACTGCGTACGGAACTGGAGGTGGCCCGGGCGGTCGACTCCAGTGACCTGGACGCGGTGGCGGTGCACCCCCTGCCGGCCCAGGAGCGGCTGCTGGAGGCGTTGCTGCGGTTGGGTTTCCGGTTCGCCCGAGCCGACCTGGAACGGGGGCACATCTACGGTGTGCACCAGACCCTGCCGTTCTACCAGGAGATCGAGTTCTATCCGGCCCCGCAGTACGCCGGCGCGATGAACCAACTGGAGGTCACCTTCATCGCCGACCCCCGACAGGTGCAGGTGGTGTTGGAGCTGGACAAGCGCGGCGGGCTGTTCACCGAGGGTAGGGACGTCTTCGGCCGGTTCACCATGGACCACGCGACCCTGGACCAGACCGACTGGGCCGCCCGACTCGACGGCTGGCTGCGGCAGTCCCTGCAACGCCGAGGACTCTTCGGCTGACCTCCCGGGCCGCCCTCACCGCGCAGGTGAGGGCGGCGCGCTCGTCAGAGGTCGAGCAGGATGGTGCGGGGGCCGACGTTGACGCTCTCCACCAGCATGTGCGCCCGGAAGCGACCGGTGTGGACCTGGGCACCACGCTGACGCAGCGCCTCGACGACCGCCTCGACCAGGGGCTCGGCCACCTCGGCCGGGGCCGCGGCCGTCCAGGAGGGGCGGCGACCCTTGCGGGCGTCGCCGTACAGGGTGAACTGGCTGACCACCAGGATCGGCGCGGCGACCTCGGCGGCGGAGCGTTCCTCGTCGAGGATCCGCAGCTCGTGCACCTTGCGGGCCATCGTCCGGGCGGTCTCGACGGTGTCGGTGTGGGTCACCCCGAGCAGCACCAGCAGCCCGTCGGTGATCGCACCGACCACCTCGCCGTCGACCGTGACGCTGGCCCGTCCGACGGTCTGCACCACCGCGCGCACTAGGACCCCACCGGCTCGATGAAGCCCCGCTCCACCAGGTGCGCCACGATCGGACCGGCGGCCTCGGCCAACTCCTCGACGGCGACGTCGTGCGCCACGGCGAGCAGGGCGAGCTGGTCCCGCAGCGGCAGCCGCCCGTCGGCCCCGCCGACCAGGGCCAGCACCAGCGGGTCGATCTCCTCGTTCCAGCGCAACCCGTGCGGCATGGCCAGGACCTGACGATCCACCCCCCAGCCGTCCTCGCCCATGGTGGCCTCCTGGTGCAGCCGCAGCCCCTCGGCGGCACGGTAGCGGGCGGCCAGCAGGCCCTCGGTGCCCTGCGCCCGCAGCCAGTCCTGCCGATCGAACCAGGTGGCGATGCGCTCACCCAGGGGCGACTGCACCCGTTGGCGCAGATCCTCGACCCGCAGCACCGGGTCGTCGTGCCCACTTCGACGCAGCGAGACGATGCCGAAGCCGATCGCCTCCACCTTGTGCGCGTCGAACCAGTCCAGCCAGTCGGCCATCCGCTGGGGATCGGCGACTTCACCGACGTCGGTGAGCCACAGGTTGACGTACGCCATCGGGTCGGCCACCTCGCGCTGGATGACCCAGGCGTCCAGTCCGGTGTCGGCGAACCAGCCGGTCACCCGCTCTGCCCAGTCCTCGCCGGTCACGTGCACCCAGTTGGCGAGGTACTGCATGGTGCCGCCCTCGGTGAGCAGGCGCGGCGCGGCTGCGGCCAGCTCGGCGCCGATGGCGTCGCCGACCCGGCCGGAGTCGCGGTACACATGGGTGGTGGTGCCCGGTCCGACCACGAAGGGCGGATTGCTCACCACCAGGTCGAAGCGGCGCCCGGCCACTGGTGCCACCATGTCGCCGCGCAGCAGCTCCCAGTCCTGACCGTTGAGGGCCGCGGTGGTGGCGGCGAAGCGCAGGGCCCGCCGGGAGACGTCCGTGGCGGTGACCCGCCGCGCGTGGGTGCTCAGGTGCAGGGCCTGCACCCCGGAACCGGTGCCCAGGTCCAGGGCGGTCTCCACCGGCCGTCGGACGGCGGCGCCGATCATGGTCTGGGTGGCCCCACCGATGCCGAGGACGTGCTCGGCGTGCAGGGGGCGGCCGGGGCGGGCGCTGGCCGGCACGTCCGCCAGCACCCACCAGTCGTCGTCGTACGGTTCCAGGTCCAGACCCATCCGCAGGCCCTCGCCGTGCCGTTCGACCAGCCCGGCCTCCAGTGCCTCGGCGATCGACAAAGGGGCGAGGGCCGCCGCCACGGCGGCCTCCGGCTCGGTCTGCTCGCAGATGAACACCCGGATCAGGGTGGCCAGGGGATCCCGGTCGGTGGTGGCGCGCAGGGCGGCCCGGAAGTCGTTGCGGGCCACCCCGCCGGTCGCCGCCGAGCCGAGCCGGGTGGCGATGCCGTTGGCGGTGAAGCCGGCGTTGGTCAGCGCGGTCCGCAGCGCGTCGACACCGGCGGGGGAGAGCAGCATGTCGTGTCCGTCCACCCTGTCATCCTGCCTGGTCGCACCGCCCTCTACTGCTAGCACCCGTGACATCCGAAGTCAATCGATGCACATCTCTGTTATATCCATCGATCTGACGCTAGCATCTCCTGCAACTCAATCCACGGGCGGGTCGTCCGGCCAGGAACCGGTCGGCTGCCCAGGTAAGGGAGGCAAGACGATGTCCTCAGGGTCCCCCGCGCGGCGTAGCCTCATCCGGGCGTTCGCCGTCGTCGCCACCGCGGCGGCCGTCTCCGCAGGCACCACCACCGCTGCGGTAGCCGCACCCACCGGCGAGATCCGCGGTGCCGGCGCGTCGAACGCGATCAGCGGAAGCTACCTTGTCGTCCTTCGCTCCGACGCGGTCGGCGCCGCCGGCTCGTCGGCCGCCCGGGCCGCCGTCCCGGACCGGGCCAGCACCCTGGTCAAGCGGTACGGGGGCAATGTCTCCGACGTGTTCAGCGCCGCGCTGACCGGCTTCTCGGTCAAGATGACCGCCGCCCAGGCCGCCCGGCTGGCCGCCAACCCGGCAGTGGAGTACGTGGAGCAGGACCAGAAGATCACGCTCGCGGCCACCCAGACCAACCCGACCTGGGGCCTGGACCGCATCGACCAGCGCAACCGTCCGCTGAGCGGCACCTTCACCTACCCGAACACGGCCACCAACGTGCGGGCGTACATCATCGACACCGGCATCCGGACCACCCACGGTCAGTTCGGCGGCCGCGCCACCTGGGGCACCAACACGGTGGACAGCAACAACACCGACTGCAACGGCCACGGCACCCACGTCGCCGGCACGGTCGGCGGCTCGACCTACGGTGTCGCCAAGGGGGTCCGCCTGATCGCGGTCAAGGTGCTCAACTGCTCCGGCAGCGGCACCACCACCGGCGTGATCAACGGCGTGAACTGGGTGACCGCCAACGCGGTGAAGCCGGCCGTGGCCAACATGAGCCTCGGCGGCGGGGTCAGCACGACCCTCGACAACGCGGTGGCCAACTCGATCCGCGCCGGCATCAGCTACGCCGTGGCGGCCGGTAACTCGAACGCCAACGCCTGCAACTCCTCGCCGGCCCGTACCTCTACCGCGATCACGGTCGGCTCGACGACCAACACGGACGCCCGGTCGTCCTTCTCCAACTACGGCTCCTGCGTGCACATCTTCGCCCCGGGCTCCAGCGTGCTGTCGGCGTACCACACCAGCAACACCGCCACCAGCACCCTGAGCGGCACCTCGATGGCCGCGCCGCACGTGGCCGGCGCCGCCGCCCTCGTCCTGTCGGCCAACCCCTCCTGGACCCCGGCCCAGGTCAAGACCTACCTGGTCAACAACGCCACCACCGGCGTGGTGACCAGCCCGGGCAGCGGCTCCCCGAACCGCCTGCTGTACGTGGTCAACTGACCCTCACCTGAGACCGGCCCGGCGGATCACCGATCCGCCGGGCCGCCTCATGCCGCCAGGCCGACCAGCACGGAGGTGGCCGAGTCGGGTCCGGCCTGGGTCGGGAAGACCCGGGCCGGGCCGTCGACCTGCACCGTGACCCGATCACCCACCGGGCAGGGCGGACCGCCGTCGAGAATCCGGGCGGTGATCCGGGTGCCGTCGTCCAACCGGAGCCCGATCAACGCGTCATGTCCGTGGAAGTCGTGCCGCAGAACGCTGGCGCTGATTCCGGCCTGACCGGTGGCCAGGCGAATCTGCTCCGGGCGGACCAGCACGGTCACCGGACCCTCGGTCACCGTCCCGGTGACCGGCAGCGCCCCCAGGGCGGTCCGTGCGGTTCCCCGCTCGACGACCGCCGGCAGCAGCACCGCGTCGCCGACGAACCCGGCCACCCAGGCGTCGACCGGCTCCCGGTAGATCGTCGCCGGGGCATCAGCCTGGACCACCCGCCCGTCGCGGAGCACCACCACCTTGTCGGCCACCGACAGGGCCTCGCCCTGGTCGTGGGTGACCAGCACACCGGTCGCACCGTCGGCCCGCAACGCCTCGCGTACGTCGTGCCGCAGTCCCGCCCGCAGACCCGCGTCGAGGGCGCTGAACGGCTCGTCCAGCAGCACCACCGAGGGGCGGGGGGCCAGCGCCCGGGCCACCGCCACCCGCTGCTGCTGCCCGCCGGAGAGCTGATGCGGCATCCGGGAGCCGTACCCGGCCAGCCCGACCAGGGTCAGCACCTCCTCGACCCGGTCGGATCGGCGGGCCGCGCGGTCCAGGCCGTAGCCGACGTTGTCGGCGACACTCAGGTGCGGGAAGAGGGCACCTTCCTGGGGCACCACCGCGATGTGGCGTCGGTGCGCCGGCAGGTGCCGCCCACCGCCGGCCACCCGGTTGCCGTCGATCCGGATCTCCCCGGCGTCGATCCGCTCGAAGCCGGCCAGGCTGCGCAGCAGGGTGGTCTTTCCGCATCCGGAGGGACCGAGTACGGCGGTCAACTGACCGGAGGGCACGCTGACGTCCACCCCGGCCAGCGCGGTGACCCGCCCGTACCGCTTGACCACCCCGCTGAGCACGACCTCGCTCATGCCGGTCCTCCACTGAGTTGATGAATCGTTCGGCTCATGCCCGCTCCTCCTTGTCGAGCAGGCCGCTGCGGGCGACCAGCCACCAGGTGGGCAGGGCGGAGATCGCCACCAGCAGTGCCGCGTAGGGTGCCGCGGCGGCGTAGGCGCCGACCGCGGTGCTGGTCCACAACTCGGTGGCCAGGGTGTCCATCCCGGTGGGCCGCAGCAGCAGGGTGGCGGGCAGTTCCTTCATGCCGGTGAGGAAGACCAGCGCGGCCCCCGCGCCGATACCGGGCAGGGTCAGGGGCAGGGTGACCGTCCGCAGCACCGTCCACGGCCCCCGGCCCAGGGACCGGGCCACCTCCTCCAGCCCGGCGGGGGACTGGGCGGCCGCGCCGGCCACCGCACCGACCGCCAAGGGCAGGAACAGGGTGGCGTACGCGAGAGCCAGCAGCCACCGGGTCTGGTAGAGCGGGAAGGCCACATTGATCCCGAAGAAGATCAGGGAGAGCCCGATCACCACCCCGGGAAGGGCGTGGGCCAGGTAGGCCAGCCGGTCCAGCAGGCTGGTCAGCGGGCCGGGTGCCCGCGCGGTGAGCAACCCCAGGGGCAGCGCCAGCAGCATGGTCAGTGCCGCCCCGGCCAGGGAGACCGTCAGTGAGTTCCCGGCGGCGGCGAGCACCTCGGGCAGGGCGCCGGGGCGGGACACCCCGGCGGCCAACCGCCGCCCGAGGCTGACCGCCGGTACGCCCAGCGCCAGCCCGGCCACCCCGACGAGCACCGCCATGACCGGCCAGCGGGCCGGGCCCAGCGACAGCCGGGATGCCGGCCGGCGGGCGCCGCCGAGCCGGGCGTACCGGGCACCCCGACGACGGGTGGCGGTCTCACCGGCCAGCAGCAGCACCGTGAGCGCCACCAGCACGCTGGAGAGCACCAGCGCTCCGGTCCGGTCGAAGCCCAGGTCGAAGGCGACGAAGATGGCCCGGGTGAAGGTGTCCGCGCGCAGGATGGACACGGCGCCGAAGTCGGAGAGCACGTAGAGCGCGACCAGCAGGGCGCCGGCCGCGGTGGCCGGACGGATCTGCCGCAGGGTGACCGCGGTGAAGGTCTGCCAGCCGCTGCGCCCCAGCGACCGGGACACCTCCTCCTGGGCCGGGTCGGCCCCCCGCAACGCGGCCGCGACCGGCAGCAGTACGTAGGGGTAGGAGCAGAGGGTGAGCACCAGGGCGGCCGGCCAGAAGCCCTCCAGCCGGGGCAGCGCGGAGACCCAGGCGAAGGCGGCGATGTAAGTCGGTACGGCCAGCGGCAGGGCCGCCAGCACGGCGAAGACCCGACGACCGGGCAGGTCGGTGCGGGTGACCAGGAATGCCGTACCCACGCCGAGCAGCACACAGGCCGTGGTGACCACGGCCGCCAGGCCGATGCTGCGCAGGGCGAGCAGGCCCACCCGTTCGGTCCACAACTCCGCGGCGATCCGGTCCCAGCCCGCCTCGGCGGTGCGGACCGCCAGGTAGGCCAGCGGGATCAGGGCGACGGCCACCGCGGCGGTCGAGGCCGCCAGCAGGGTGGGCCGGGGGACCATCCGCCGCACCTGTCCGGATACGCCGGACAGGGCCGACCCGGTGTGGGACGGCCCTGTGACGGTCGGCGGAGCGGTCAGGGGACCAGCCCCGAGTTCTTGATCATGGCGACGGTGGCGTCCAGGGTGTCCAGGTCGTTCAGGTCGATCTGCGGCACCGCCAGGTCGGCCAGCGCGGGCACGAACGCCGGGCCGGGCACGCCGTCGATCACCGGGTACTCGTGGGTCTGCTCGGCGAAGTAGGTCTGGGCTTCGGTGCCGAGCAGGAAGTCCACGAACTTCTGCACGTCCGGGTTGTCGGCCGCGCGCTTGAGCACCCCCACACCGGCGACGTTGACCAGGGCGCCGGTGTCGCCGCCGGGGAAGAAGTGCAGCTTGGCCTTGAGGGCGTCCGGGGTGGTGCCCTGCTCCTTGGCGACCTCGCCGAGGTAGTAGTGGTTGATCAGGCCGACCGGGGTGGCCCCGTTGAGCACGTCCTCAAGGATCTTGCCGTTGCCGTCGCGGATCTGCGGGTCGTTGGCCTTGAGCCCACGCAGGAACTCCTCGGCCTTGGCGTCGTCGTGCTGCACCCGGATGGCGGTGACGAACGCCTGGAACGACGCGTTGGTCGGTGCCACGCCGACCTTGCCCTTCCAGGCCGGCCCGGTGAGGTCGAACACCGAGGCGGGCAACTGGTCGGCCGACACCAGGTCCGGGTTGTACGCCAGCACCCGGGCGCGGGCGCTCACGCCGACCCACTGGCCGTTGCCGGCACGGTAGGTCGCCGGCACCTTGGCCGTGGTGGCCTCCGGCAGGGTGTTGAACATGCCCTGCTTGGCGACCGTGCCGAGGGCCCCGGCGTCCTGAGCGAGGAAGACGTCCGCCGGGGACTTGTCGCCCTCCTCGACCAGTTGGGCCGCAAGCTGCGCGGTGTTCGCGAAGCGGGCGTTGACGGCGATGCCGGTCTGCTCGGTGAACTTGTCCAGCAGCGGCTTGATCAGTTGCTCGTTGCGGCCGCTGTAAACCGTGATCTGCTTGTCGGTCGACTGGCCGGAGCCGTTCGTCGTGTCCTCCTCGCCCGATCCGCAGGCGGCCAGGCCCACGGTGAGCAGGCTGGCGGCAAGCAACGCACTCGCGATGCGGCGGGTGGCAGGCACGGTGAACCCCTTCTCCGGTTGGTTGAGCAGCCGCCCGCTGAGCGAAACGGCCGACGCCGAAGTTAGCACAGCCTAACCTCAGTTCCGAATACTGTCGCTTGCTGCACCGGTTGAGGAGAGGGAAGGTCGGCCTGCTGACGGGGTTCGGCGCGCCTCGGTCATCCGGCGCCGGTGGCCCGGGCCGGTAGGGAAACATGACTGCCATGACCCTCGTACTGCCCATTGACCCGGAGGCGAACCGGCTGCTGGCCCGCGATCCGCTGGCCCTGCTCGTCGGCATGGTGCTGGACCAGCAGGTGTCGATGGAGAAGGCGTTCTCTTCTCCGTACGTGCTGACTCAACGACTCGGCCACGACCTGGACGCCCGGGAGATCGCCGGGTACGACCCGGAGGCCCTGGTGGCGCTCTTCGCCCAGCCGCCGGCCCTGCACCGGTTCCCCAAGGCAATGGCGGCCCGGGTGCAGGAGGTGTGCCGGGCGCTGGTCGAGCACTACGACGGCGACGCCGCCCGGCTCTGGGCCGAGGTGCCGGACGGGGCGCAACTGCTCGCCCGGATCACCGCCCTGCCCGGCTTCGGTCGGCAGAAGGGGCAGATCTTCCTCGCCCTGCTCGGCAAGCGGTTCGGGGTGCAACCGCCCGGCTGGCGGGAGGCGGCGGGCGACTACGGCGACCCGGACGCCTACCGCTCCGTGGCCGATGTCACCGACGCGGAGTCACTGCGGCTGGTCCGTGAGTACAAGCAGCAGATGAAGGCGGCGGCGAAGGCGAAGGCCGCCGGGTAGCTCGTCAGGCGGCGCTGGGCTGGGCCAGCGAGGCGATGGCCCGTCGGACGTCGGCCAGCGAGACCGTGGCGGAGTCGTCCAGATCGGCGAGGCCGGCCTCGATCCACTGCCGCATCAGGGTGGTCACCCCGATGCCCCGGGCGTCGGCCGCTTCCCGGACCCGCTCGTAGGTCTCCAGCGGCAACCTGACCGAGCGGCTGACCATCGGGGTGTCGGTGTCGGGGACAGGTAGCTCCACGGGTCGGCTCTCGTCGATCAACTCGGCGAGTCGCTCGCCGCCGCCGTGGAACTGCTTGGTCGCGTCGTGACGGTCCATCGTCACCGCCTCCTGCTCTCCGGAGATCTTCGTACGGCCTCGTCGTAGCGCTTGGCCTCGACGTCACTCAACTCGCGGGCGGACAGGACGTCCCAGTCGTTGTCGGCCCCGTCGGCCTCGGCCAGCAGCACGGCGATCCGCCGCCCGTGGGCGGTGGTGGCGTAGACCACCATCACGTCGTCGCCGAGGTGGCGGATGACTCGCCGACCGCTGTGCAGCGCCGCCCAGACTTCCCCCGGTGTGACGTCGTAGACCCGCAGGTTGGCCAACGCCTCGTCGGTGAAGCTGAACCGGCTGCCCACGGCGAGAGCGTACCACGCGCGTAACACGGGATCCCGGGGCCGACAATCCTCGTCGGCGGGCCGGTGGCAGTGACAGGATGGGACCAGTCCCCGAGGAGGTAGACGGTGAAGCGTCAGGCGTACCGACCGATCCTCATCACCGACGCCTCGCAAAGCCAGGACGACCAACTGACCACCCGGCAACGGCGCTACATCGCGATGATGGGCGTCCGGGTGGCCTGTCTGATCGTCGGTGCCATCCTGGTCGGCGCCCGCACACCCCTGCTCTGGCTCTGGTTGCCCCTGCTGGCGGTGGGCATGCTGGTCGTCCCCTGGCTGGCGGTGCTGCTGGCCAACGACCGCCCGCCGAAGGAGCGACACCGGCTGGCCAACCGCTTCCGGGCCCGTCGACAGACCGAGGCCCCGGCGATGAGTCTCACCGCCGAGGAACGGCCCCACAAGATCATCGACGGCGAGCCCTGACGGCCGGGTAGCCGGATCTGCCCACCGCCCCCGCGGTACCGGTTCTGCCCGCGGGGGCGGTGTCGTCTGGTTCGCGGGACCGCCCGGCCGGATCAGCCGGCCGGGCGGGCGCCGACCTGGGAGACCGCCGCCGCGCCGAGGCGGGTGGCCCGCTCCAGTGCGGCGTGGGGTGGCGCGTCGGCCAGCCACGCGGTCAGCAGCCCGGCGGCGAAGGCGTCACCGGCTCCGGTCACGTCCACCACCGCCACCCGGCGCGCCGGTATGGCCACGATCGTCGGCTGTCGGTCCACCCAGGTCGCGCCGGCCGCAGCCTGCTTGACCACCACCCGTCGGGCCGAGGCCACCAGGGCCCGCCCCTGCGCCACCGGATCCAGTCCGCCGGCCAACACGGCCGCCTCGTCGGTGTTCACCAGCAGCACATCCACCCCGCGTACCCAGGACAGGAAGGCCACCGCCCCGGCCGCCCGCAGGGGTGCCGCCGAGGCCGCGTCGACGCTTGTGGTCAGGCCCCGCTGACGGGCGAGGGCCAGCGCGTGCAGCCCGGCCGGTCGGGAACCGGGGTCCAGCAGGGCGTACCCGGACAGGTGCAGATGGGTCGCCTCCGGCGCCCCGGCCAGGGCCTGCTCGACATGTTCCGGGGTCAACCGGAGATTCGCCCCGCGCTCGGTGATCATGGTGCGTTCGTCGCCTGCGGCCAGCACGATCACCGTGCCGGTGGAGCATCCGGCGATCCGGGCCACGGCGCAGTCCACCCCGGCGGCGGTCAACTCCGCCACCCGGTCCCGCCCTGCGGCGTCGTCACCGACCGCGGCGACGAGCGTCACCGGAACCCCCTGGGCGGCCAGCCAGGCAGCCGTGTTGGCGGCCTGGCCGCCCCCGGTGAACCGGATCTCCGCCGCCGTGTCCGAGCCGGACGCCAGCGGGCCGGCCAGCATCGCCACCACGTCGGTGATCACGTCACCGACGACCAGGATCCGACCGCCGTGACCGGCCGGACCGGGTCTCGCGGGGTCGGAGGGCACGGCGTCACCCACGGCGGGCGGCGGCGACCGCGATCCGGGCGGCGAGGTCGGCGTTGCGCAGGATGATCCGGACGTTGACCGCCAGGCTCGCGCCCTGGGTGGCGGAGTGGAAGTGGGCCAGCAGGTACGGCGTCACGGCCTTGCCGCTGATCCCGTCGCGCTCCAGCCGGGCCAGCCCCTCGGCGAGGGTACGGTCGTGCAGTTGCGGATCCAGCTGCTCCTCGGTGGGCAGCGGGTTGGCGACGACCAGGCCGCCGTGCTGGACGCCGTGCTGTTCGCGCGCGGCCAGCACCTCGGCGATCAACTCCGGGGAGTCGACGGACCAGTCCAGGTCGAAGCCGCCGTCGGTGATGAAGAAGCCGGGGAAGCGGCGGGTGCGGTAGCCGACGACGGTCACCCCCAGGGTCTCCAGGCGTTCCAGCGTCGCGCCCACGTCGAGGATCGACTTGACCCCGGCGCAGACCACCGCGATCGGGGTGGCGGCCAGGGCCACCAGGTCGGCGGACTCGTCGAAGGTCTGCGCCGCCTCCCGGTGCACCCCGCCGAGCCCACCGGTGGCGAACACCCTGATCCCCGCCGCTGCGGCCAGGGCACTCGTCGCGGCCACCGTGGTGGCGCCGTCCGCGCCGGTGGCCGCGGCCACGGCCAGATCGCGTACGGAGAGCTTGGTCACCCCGTCGGCGGTGGCCAGCCGGGTCAGCTCGGCGTCGTCGAGGCCCACCACCAGCTCACCGGAGACCATGCCGATGGTGGCCGGCACCGCGCCCGCGTCCCGTACCGCCTGCTCGATCTGACGGGCGACCGTCAGATTGTCCGGCCGGGGCAGGCCGTGCGAGACGATGGTGCTTTCCAGGGCGACCACCGGACGGCGTTCGCGCAGCGCCTCGGCCACCTCGGTGCCGTAGCGAAGATGAAAGTTGGTCACGGTTGCCCACCGTACTGCCCAGCGGCGCTGGTCACCCTCAGGTGGACCGGGGCCACGCGGACCTGCAAGACTTGACGGCCGGAGGTGCAGACGTGAGCGCACAGGTCCTTGAGCGTCCGGAACTGAAGGACGCCGACACCGGTCCGGAGATGTTCCACTACGTCCGGAAGGAAAAGATCGCCGAAAGTGCCGTCATGGGCACCTTCGTCGTGGCGTTGTGCGGCGAGACCTTTCCGGTGACGAAGACTCCCAAACCGGGATCGCCGGTCTGCCCGAAGTGCAAGGAGATTTACGACTCGTACAAGGAGTGAGCCTGCTCGGGCGGCGTAACCTGCGGCGGTGACCACCTCCACCGCCCTGCTCCTGGCTGACCTGGCCGGAGTGACGGTCTTCGCCGCCTCGGGTGCCTCCGCGGCGGTGGCCAAGCGGCTCGACCTGTTCGGTGTCGTCTTCGTCGGCTTCGTCGCCGCCCTTGGTGGCGGGATCGTCCGGGATCTGGTGATCGGCGAGGTTCCGCCTCTGGCCTTCGCCGACTGGCGGTACGCGACCACCGCCGCGGTCACCGCCGGGGCGATCTTCTGGCTGCACCCGCAGTTCGCCCGGCTCCGCACCACCGTGCTGGTGCTGGACGCGGCCGGGCTGGGGCTGTTCACCGTCGCCGGCACCCTCAAGGCCCTGGACGCCCAGGTGCCCCCGGTGGGTGCCGGCCTGATCGGCATGATCACCGCCATCGGTGGCGGGCTCTGCCGCGACCTGCTGACCGCCGAGATCCCGGTCGTGCTGCGACGGGAGATCTACGCCGTGGCCGCCCTGGCCGGGGCGATCCTGGTGGTGCTCCTGAACACGCTCGGCCACACCGGGCCGGCCCCACTCACCGCGGCGGCGGTCCTGGTCTTCGGCGTACGCCTGGTGGCCCTGCGGCGGCGCTGGTCGGCGCCGGTGGCGACCTTGCGACCACCGCGCACCGGCGCCCCCGGACCGTCACCGGACTAGCGCGACCCCGTCGCAGGGCGATGGCGCAGCGCACGGACCACCGTGTGGCGTCGAGTGGGGCGCGAGGCCGCTGCTGGTTATGCTGAACCGGCCTTCGCGGCCGTGGTGCGCGGAGGCGTTTTCATGGGGCGACCGACCTGCCCCTCGGCCCGGTCCGTCGGCCTGCGGTCGGGCCATCGTGCGCATCGGAGAGGAGCCAACGCGTGGCAGCCCGGACGCCGGCGCTCGAGACCTTCCCGCCCCTGCGGGCCTGGCAGCGTAAGGCACTGGTGGAGTACCTGCGCCGGCGCAGCGAGGATTTCACCGCGGTCGCCACCCCCGGCGCCGGTAAGACCACCTTCGCCCTGCGGATCGCGGCCGAACTGCTGGCCGACGGCACCGTCGAGGCCGTCACCGTGGTCGCTCCGACCGAGCACCTGAAGACCCAGTGGGCGCAGGCCGCGGCCCGGGTCGGCATCCAACTGGACGCCGCCTTCCGCAACGCCGACCTGCACTCCTCGGCCGACTTCCACGGCGCGGTGGTCACCTACGCACAGGTGGGCATGGCCCCCCAGGTGCATCGACGCCGCACCATGACCCGGCGAACGCTGGTCATCCTGGACGAGATCCACCACGCCGGCGACTCCCGTACCTGGGGCGACGGGGTGAAGGCGTCCTTCGAGCCCGCGGTACGCCGGCTGATGCTGACCGGTACCCCGTTCCGCTCGGATGACAATCCGATCCCCTTCGTCAGCTACGAGCGCGGCGAGGACGGTCTGCTGCGCTCCCGGGCCGACTCGGTCTACGGCTACTCCGACGCCCTGCGCGACGGCGTGGTGCGGCCGGTGCTGTTCCTGGCGTACTCGGGGGAGACCCGGTGGCGCACCAACGCCGGTGAGGAGCTGGCGGCCCGGCTGGGTGAGCCGATGACGCAGGATCTCGTCGCCCAGGCGTGGCGTACCGCCCTGGACCCGGCCGGTGACTGGATGCCGCAGGTGCTGCGGGCCGCCGACGCCCGGCTGAGCGTGCTCCGGGAGGCCGGTATGCCGGACGCCGGTGGACTGATCATCGCCACCGACCAGCAGGCCGCCCGGTCGTACGCCAAGCTCATCGAGCAGGTGACCGGGGAGAAGGCCGCCGTGGTGCTCTCCGACGACGTGGGTGCCTCGGCCCGGATCGCGACCTTCGCGGCCTCTGAGCAACGCTGGCTGGTCGCGGTGCGGATGGTCTCCGAGGGGGTGGACATCCCCCGGCTGGCCGTCGGGGTGTACGCCACCAGCGCCAGCACCCCCCTGTACTTCGCCCAGGCCATCGGGCGGTTCGTTCGGGCTCGTCGGCCGGGGGAGACCGCCTCGGTCTTCCTGCCCAGCGTGCCGCACCTGCTCGGGCTGGCCAGTGAGATGGAGACCGAGCGGGACCACGTACTGGGCAAGCCCAAGGACCGGGAGGGCTTCGACGACGACCTGCTGGAGCGGGCCCAGCGGGACGAGCAGGCCAGCGGCGAGTTGGAGAAGCGCTTCGCCGCCCTGTCCGCCACCGCCGAGCTGGACCAGGTGATCTTCGACGGCGCCTCCTTCGGCACGGCCGCCCAGGCGGGCACCCCGGAGGAGGAGGAGTACCTGGGACTGCCGGGCCTGCTGACCGCGGATCAGGTCGCCGCGCTGCTGTCCAAGCGGCAGGCCGAGCAGTTGGCCGCCCAACGCCGCCGCGCCGCCGAGCGGCAGTCCGAGTCGTCGGCTCCGGTGGCGGCCCCACCGGCCCCGATGAGCGCCGCCCAGCGCCGGGTGGCCCTGCGCCGGCAACTCAACGCCCTGGTCGCCGCCCGCCACCACCGCACCGGTCAACCTCACGGCAAGATCCACGCCGAGCTGCGCCGACTCTGCGGCGGCCCTCCCAGCGCCCAGGCCACCATCGAACAACTAGAAGAACGCATAGCCACCGTCCAAACCCTCTAACCCCTCCACCCCCCAAACCCACCCCCAAACCCATCCCCAAACCCACCCCCAAGCTCGCCGCCCAAGCTCGCCGCCCAAGCTCGCCGCCCAGCTCGTGTTGATCAAGAAGTTTGCGTCAAGAAATCGCTTTCTCGTGACGCAAACTTCTTGATCAACAACGCCAGGGTGCGGGGTGCCGGGTGCGCGGGTGGGGGGTGGGAGCGCGGTGGGGGTGAGTGGGGTGGGGACGAAAGCGGCCGGAGGCATCCAGGGGATGCCTCCGGCCGCTTTATGTCGGGTTGTGGATCCTCAGTTGGCCATCAGGTCGGCGCCGCGCCAGGAGAACTCCGGGTCCGTCGCGAACCGTACGGTGATCTTCACGAGATCCTCGGCGTACTTGTTGGCGTGGTGTCCACAGAACACCAGCTCACTGCCTCCCGCGAGGGTGATCCGGAGCTTGCCGGCAGCATTGCAGCGGTCGCACCGTTCATCGGCGGCCGGGGGGCTCACCGTCTCGGGCGGCGGCGTGAGGGTCGGGGTCATCGCCTTCCTCCTCTGGTCGTCACCGATGAACACTCTCTTCGGTCTTGGTCACCTATCGTGCAACACCCATTCCGGGTCTCGCCTTCCCTGTGTGCCCCCGGGGGACCGAGGTCACACCTGACACCGACAGTGTGCCGGGTACCCAGGGTGTCACGTCAACGATCACATTCGTGCAACCACCTGATCAGCGCCCGGCCTTGACGCCTGGTGATCAAAACGACACGATCGGTTGACGATTGCTGATCAGTCGAGGTAGTCGCGCAACACCTGGGAACGCGACGGGTGTCGCAACTTGGACATGGTCTTGGATTCGATCTGCCGGATGCGTTCGCGGGTCACGCCGTAGACCTGGCCGATCTCGTCCAGGGTGCGCGGCTGCCCGTCGGTCAGGCCGAACCGCAGGCGTACCACACCCGCCTCACGCTCGGACAACGTCTGGAGCACCTGCTGAAGCTGATCCTGGAGCAGCGAGAAGGAGACCGCGTCGACCGCCACCACGGCCTCGGAGTCCTCGATGAAGTCACCGAGCTGGCTGTCGCCCTCGTCGCCGATGGTCTGGTCGAGCGAGATGGGCTCCCGGGCGTACTGCTGGATCTCCAGCACCTTCTCCGGTGTGATGTCCATCTCCTTGGCCAGCTCCTCCGGGGTGGGCTCGCGGCCCAGGTCCTGGAGCAGCTCGCGCTGGATCCGACCCAGCTTGTTGATCACCTCGACCATGTGGACCGGGATGCGGATGGTGCGGGCCTGGTCGGCCATGGCGCGGGTGATGGCCTGTCGGATCCACCAGGTGGCGTAGGTGGAGAACTTGTAGCCCTTGGTGTAGTCGAACTTCTCGACGGCGCGGATGAGGCCGAGGTTGCCTTCCTGGATGAGGTCGAGGAAGGCCATGCCGCGACCGGTGTACCGCTTCGCGAGCGAGACGACCAGCCGGAGGTTGGCCTCCAGCAGGTGGTTCTTCGCCCGCTCACCGTCCCGGGAGATCCAGAGCAGGTCACGCTGCATGTCGCGGGCGAGCTTCTCCTCGCCCTCGTCGGCGGCCCGCAGGCGCTCGGCGGCGTAGAGGCCGGCCTCGATCCGCTTGGCCAGCTCCACCTCCTGCTCCGCGTTGAGCAGCGGAACCTTGCCGATCTGCTTGAGGTACGCCCGGACCGAGTCGGCCGAGGCGGTCAGCTCGGCGTCCCGGCGGGCCTGCTTGAGGGCCTCGGACTCCTCGTCGTCCCACTCGAAGTCGTTGTCGCTGGCGGAACTCGCCGCGTCGGCCTCGGCCGCCTGGGTCAGCTCGGCCGGCTCCTCGACCACCACGTCCTCGATCTCGGCGGCGAGTTCCTCGGGGTCGACGTCGCCCTCGGCGCCCTCGCCCTTGGCCTTACCGGCGGCCTTGGCGGGCTTCACGGCGCTCGCGGCGGCCACGGTCGCCTTGGTGGCCCGGGTCGACTTCTTGGCCGGAGTGGCAGCCTTGGCGGCCACCTCGGCGGCGGTGCCGGGCTTGCGGGAGGTCGCCTTCCGGGGGGCCGGGGCGGTGGCCTCCTCAGCGGCGGGTGCCTGCTTCGGGGCGGCCGGGGCGGGAGGGGCCGCCTTCTTGGTGGTCTTGGCAGTGGTGGCGCGGGACGCCGGGGTCGCGGAGCGGGCGGCGGCAACCCGGCGGCGGGTGCTGGCCGAGCCGTCGACCACCACGGTCACTCCAGCCTCGGAGAGCGCCCGCAGGATCTTCTTGGCCTGGGCCGGAGTCACCTCGGCGGACTCGACGGTGCGCGCGAGCTGGGCCGACGTGAGCTGGCCGCCGGCGCTCTGCGCGTGGGCGATCAGGGTGTCGGTGAGCGAGCGAACGTCGGCGCCGGTCTGGCGGGGTTCTGTCACGAATGACCTTCCGGAGGCGAAGAGCGAGCACGGCCGGATCGTCCGGCGCAGAGTGGTGCACCGTGCCGGGCGATGTGGTTGAGGAACCCCCGTGTCCCCGGTCGACCGATCGTTCGGCCATCCGTGGCGCGTGGGCAGGGGTGAATTGTAACGCCGTCTGCGGCGATCATCCTGCGCCGCACGGCTGAACGACGGCCGAGGCCGCCGATTCGGTGCGCTTGTGGAGTTTGTAAAGATGATACCCGCGTGCGACCCGGACACCCGGCCGTGCGGGAAGGGGACGGATGATGGATCGCCCGGCGGCGCAGGAACTGTTGGAAATCGCGGTCGAGGTGGCCCGGGAGGCCGCCGACACCGCCTCCCGGATGCGCTCCGAGGGGGTCTCGGTCGCCGCGACCAAGAGCACCGTCACCGACGTGGTGACCGCCGCCGACCGGGCCGTCGAGCGCCAGATCAGCGAGGCGCTGCGGCGGCTTCGGCCGGACGACGCCATGTTGGGCGAGGAGTACGGCGCGGCGGCTCCCGGTAGCGTCGCCGCCCAGGTGCGCTGGATCGTGGATCCCATCGACGGCACGGTCAACTACCTGTACGGGCTGGGGCATTCGGCGGTGTCCATCGCCGCCGAGGTCGAAGGCCAGGTGGTGGCCGGTGTGGTGCGCAACATCCACACCGGCGAGGAGTGGACCGCCACCCTCGGCGGCGGGGCCTGGCGGGCCGGCCGGCGGCTGCGTTGCTCCGCCGAGACCGACCTCGGACAGACCCTGGTGATCACCGGATTCGGCTACGACCCGGCCCGTCGGGCCCATCAGGCCCGGGTGGTGGCCGAGTTGATTCCGCAGGTACGGGACATCCGCCGACTCGGCGCCGCCGCCATCGACCTCTGCCTGGTGGCCGAGGGCCGGGCCGACGCGTACTACGAGAAGGGGCTGGCCGTCTGGGACCAGGCGGCCGGGGCGCTGGTCGCCACGGAGGCGGGTCTGCGGGTCGATGGCCTGCGGGGGCGGGCCCCCGGTCCGGACATGGTCGTCGCCGCGCCTGCGGCGCTCTTCACCCCGCTGCACGACCGCCTGGTCGAACTGGACGCCGACGGCGGCCCCTGAGCCCGTACGACCCTCGCCGAACCGGCCCGGGGTCGACCTCGACCCCTCGGTGTCGTCCGGCCGGACGAGTCGGGATCTGACCGTGCGGCCGGTCATGTCGGTCCGTACGGTCAGGGGTGCTGCCCCGGTCACGGGATTCGAGCGGCCCGGTGGCCGAAGTCAGTTGTCGACCGGCAACGGGCAGGAGCCGGGCGGAGCGACCGGGGCACCCAGGTCACCGATGGACTGGTTGACCTCGGTGGTGGTGGCCAACTGCTGGAACTCGTTGCCGAGCACGACGTCGACGACATCGTCCGGGCGCTTGGCGTCGTACTCCAGTTCGGCGTTGCCGAGGAAGTAGGCCCGCAGCAGATGGGCCGATCCGACCCCCTTGGGGCCGTAACGCAGCACCGCGACCTCGTCGATCTGCTTCTTCTCGTTTGCTTCCTTTTCCACCTGGAAGTCGCGGTTGCGGAAGTCGTCGCCGACGCTGGAGGCCAACCCGGGGCGGTCGGTGCCGTTGAACACCCGGATCTTGACATCCTTGTGGTTGCGCAGGGTCACGTCGGCGCGGGGCCAGTCCGCGGGGCATCCCTCGGCGGCACCGGCGTTACTCTGGGTGTCCCGGACCACCGCGATCACGACGAAGACCAGGGCGATCACCGCCAGCATGCCGACGATTACGAGTGCTCGCACTCGCGCAAAACTCATCAGGGCGCTCCCGGACAGTGATGGGTGGCGGCGGACGTCGACGGTCGGGCCGTCTGGTACGCCGCTGAGGTTAACCGCTGTCCGACCGTCGCGTGGAAACAGTCCGACATACCGGCGCGCCACCCGAGAACCGGGTAGTACTACCCCTATCTTCGTGTCGCCTGAGTCACATTGGGAACAACTTCCCGTGCAGGGGCGTACATCTCAGCCACGAGGGCGGTATACATGCCTCGCCTAAAGGGGGGGTAGGGTTCCGCGCTCGCCGGGAGATTCTTCCGGGCGGACCGGCCCGAGCGGTCGTCGGGTCGGGTGGCCGACACTAGCGGTGGCCGGCCAGCGGAACCGAAACAGCGTCGCCCGGCGTTACAACCGGAAGCGACAACATCGAAATGGGAGAGTGAAACCGATGGCCACCGACTACGACGCTCCGCGCCGGGACGAGGTCGACCTCGGCGAGGACAGCCTGGAAGAGCTGAAGGCCCGGCGTGTCGACTCGCAGTCGGGCGCCGTGGACGTCGACGAGGCCGAAGTGGCTGAGAGCTTCGAGTTGCCTGGTGCTGACCTGGCCGACGAGGAGTTGACGGTCAAGGTGCTGCCGATGCAGCAGGACGAGTTCCGCTGTGCTCGCTGCTTCCTCGTGCACCACCGCAGCCAACTGGCGGTCGAACGCAACGGCGAGCTGATCTGCCGCGAGTGCGTCTGACCGACCACCCGACACCACCACCGCACGGCGGCGGCTTCCTCGGGGAGCCGCCGCTGCCCGGCTCGGCGAGCGCCGCGCCGATCGACCTGCTTCACTCGTAAGGGGTGGCCGTCGCGCCGGCGGCCGCCAGTCGGGGAGGTCGGGCAGTGAGGGAACGAACCATCGGCGTACGGCGGTGGCGCGAGTGGGCGTCGACCGGAGCGTCGGCATGAGCGAGTGGAGCGCGGGCATCGACGGCGACGGTGCCGACGAGCTGGGTACGACCGTCGCGGCGTTGACCGCCGACGAGATCGAGCCGGCTCGGCGGCGTCAGTTGCTGGGGCGCCTGGTCCGGCAGGCCCGGGCCCGTGGGGTCGGCGGGCTGTTCAAGCCGAGGACGGCGCTGCGCTGGATGACCGAGGTGGTCGCCGAGATCGCCCCACACGTGCCGATCCGTGACCTGGCCACCCTGCGCCGGCACTTCCCTGACCTGGACGACGAGGCGCTGGCCGATCGGCTGGTACGCAATGCCGCCAGGGCGACCGCCGGTGTCGGTGCGGCCGGCGGGGGCGCCTCGGCGGTCCAGTGGACGGTCACCCCCAGCCTGCTCTCCGCGCCGGTCCTGCTCGCCGCGGAGACCGTGGCCGTGGTGGCCATCGAGTTGAAGCTGACCGGGGAGCTGCACGAGATCTACCGGGCCCCGCTGCCCGCCGCGGGTGCCCAGCGCACCGTCGCGCTGCTTCAGGCCTGGGCCAACCAACGCGGGGTCAACCCGATGGTGCCCGGGGTGGGCATCGGTGCCGTACTCGGCACGGCCGCCCGACGGGAGCTGCGGGACACCCTGCTCAAGCGCTTCGGCCGGAACCTGACCACCCTGGGACCCTTCCTCACCGGTGCGGCCGTGGCGAGCTACCTGAACCGGCGGGCCACCCGCACCCTGGCCGACCAACTCCGCACCGACCTGCGCCGGCAGCGGCGCAGCCTGCCCGACGCCCCACCGGTCCCGCCGGCGCTACCCGGCCCCTGATCGCCGTCACCCGGCCCTGATCGCCGTCACCCGGTCCCATGGCCGTCGTCAGCTGGCACCTGAACGCCGTTACACGGCCTCTGGCCAGGATGTGCTCCGGCGGGATCACGGGGGGGTGTACCGGGGCGCTGGGGCGGTCAGCGGCTGGCGTCGCGGGCGTCCAGCAGGGCCTCGGCCAGGGCGACCGGATGGCGGGTGCTGACCACCCAGAACGGAGTGGGGTCGTTCGGGTCGTCGAGGACCACCTGCACCGCGCTGGAGATCCAGGGCCGCTGGACGACGAAGGCCAGCGGATCGGCCCCGACCCCGAGCACCTCACGGCGCCCGTCGGCGTCCAACGCGATGACCTCGGCGACGAACTGTGCCGGTAGCCGGGCGTCGTCCACCCGGAACTCCCCGTCGGTGACCGCGATCCTGATCCGACCCAGCCAGGTCAGCGCGGCGACGGCGGCGGGCAGCAGCACCACGAAGGGCAACCAGGCGCGTACTCCGGTCGCGCCCATCCACAGCTCCACCGCCAGCAGGCCGGTGGCGGCCAGCCCGGCCAGCCACAACCACCAGGGCAGGCTGAGCCGTTCGGCGTAGGCCCGGGTAGCCGCATCGGTGGGGGAGGGTGACACGCTCACTCATACCAGGGTACGGCGCGTGGCCGCCGGGGTACCGGGCAGGATGGCAGGGTCACCTCCGCGCAGAAGACGAAAGAGGCAACCGTGACCGACGTGGTGCCCGTGCTGGTCCGCCAGCTCGACCCCGAGCTGCCGCTGCCGGCGTACGCCCATCCCGGCGACGCCGGTGCCGACCTGGTGGCGGCTGCGGACGTCGAGTTGCCACCCGGCGGTCGGGTCCTGGTGCCCACCGGCGTGGCGATCGCACTGCCCGAGGGGTACGTGGGCCTGGTTCATCCCCGTTCGGGGCTGGCGGCCAGACTCGGCGTGACCGTGCTCAACGCGCCCGGTACGGTCGACGCCGGCTACCGGGGTGAGATCCTGGTCAACCTGATCAACCATGATCGGGCTGTGCCAGTGAAGATCTCCCGGGGCGACCGGATCGCGCAACTCGTTGTGCAACGGGTGGAACGGGCGGCCTTCCAACCGGTGGCCGAGCTGCCCGAGTCCGGACGCGGAGGCGGCGGGCACGGGTCCACCGGCGGACACGTCGCTCTGGTGCCGCCACCGGCGGCCGACGGCGCGGACGGAGGAGAGGGCACGGTGAGTGTGAACAGCGGAAGGTGGACACAGTGATCTTCTCGCGGAAGCGGGCCACGGGGCGGCACGCCAGTGACGAGCGGACCGTCGAGGCGTCGGAGACCGTCGAGGCGGCCCCGCCACGCGGGCCGTACGACGTCACCGAGGCCCCTGTCGGGGTGCAGCGGCTGGACCTGGGCAGCCTCCAGATCCCGGCGGTGCCCGACGTGGAGGTGCGGGTGCAGGCCGACCCGCAGGGCGTGGTTCAGCAGGTCGTCCTGGTACACGGGCAGAGTGCCCTGCAACTCGGGGTCTTCGCCGCTCCCCGCAGCGAGGGCATCTGGGATGAGGTGCGTGAGGAGATCCGGCAGTCGCTGTTCAACGACGGCGCCGCCGCCCAGGAGGTGACCGGCGAGTACGGCACCGAGCTGCGGGCCCGGGTGCGCACCGAGGACGGCCTGACCGATCTGCGGTTCGTCGGGGTCGACGGGCCCCGCTGGATGGTCCGCGCGGTCTACCAGGGCGAGGCGGCGACCAACCCGGACGCGGCCGGGGCCCTGGCCCGGTGCATGGAGGGGCTGGTAGTCGACCGCGGCATCGAGGCCAAGCCGGTACGCGAGCCGCTGCCGCTGCGACTGCCGCGCGAGGCGGGCGAGGCGGCTGAGCAGGCCGCGGCCTCGGAAGGCGCACCGGCGCCCGGCGCGAACTGAGGCGGATCCGCCCGGCGGGCGCGCGATCGTCAGCACCGGGAGGGCCTCACGTCGGCGTACGCTGGCGAGGGGCCCTCCCGGTCTGCTGCGGGAGCGGCCGGGGTCGGTGTGGGCCGGCCGGTCCGGAAAGGGTGACGCGGAGTTCATGACCACGCAGGAGGGGCAGGGTTCGCTGCGGCGGATGCTGCGCCGGCTCACCGCCAGTGAGGCCGAGATCGAGGCCCAGCTGTTGCGGCAGGAGAGTGCCCGCTGCGGCGGGGTGCCGGTGACCCAGTGCGTACGAGGTCAGCTGGTCTCCGTCGCCGGGCGGCTGCGTACGGTCGTCTACACCCCCCGGACCAACCAGCCGGCGCTGGAGGCGGACCTCTACGACGGCAGCGACGTCGTCACCCTGGTCTGGCTGGGCCGACGGCACATCACCGGGATCGAGCCGGGACGACACCTGACCGCGCGGGGCCGGGTCGCGCTGCGAGACGACCGCAAGGTGATCTACAACCCGTATTACGAGTTGGAGCCGTCGACGTGACGTTCGTGACCCGGAGGATGAGAGACTGTCCGGAAACCCCGGCACGACAGCCACGATTCTGCCGGAAAGGCGGGCGATGACCACCGGACAGCAACCGGCCACCCAAGCGACCAGCGGAGCCGACGACGAGGAGCGGCTGCCCACCGTCGCCGAGCAGATGGCCGACCAGCTCGGCGGCTGGCGAGGGCTGGTCGAGTCCAGCATCCCGGTCGTGGTCTTCGTGGTGGTCAACGTCGTCGGTTCGCTGCGACCCGCGGTGATCGCCTCGGTCGGTGTGGCGGTGCTCATCGGTGGGCTGCGGCTGGCGCAGCGCAAGCCGGTACGGCACGCCGTCAACGGGCTGTTCGGCATCGGTATCGGCGCCGCGATCGCCTGGCGGACCGGTGAGGCCCGGGACTTCTACCTGCCCGGCATCCTCTACGGCATCGGCTACGGGCTGGCCCTGCTGGTCTCCGCCGCGATCCGTCAGCCCCTGGTCGGTTGGCTCTGGTCGGTGCTGGTGGCCAAGGGCAGCTCCACCTGGCGGGAGGACCCGAAGCTGGTCCGGACCTTCACCGGGCTGACCGTGCTCTGGGGGGTGGTGTGGCTGGCCAAGGTCGGCGTGCAGGCCGCGCTCTACCTCGCCGAACAGGACACCGCCCTCGGTGTGGCCCGACTGGCGTTGGGCTACCCGCCGTACGTGATGCTGCTGTTGATCACGGTCTGGACGGTACGCCGGGTCACCCGGCAGGCCGAGCCGGCGCCGCTGGCCGGTAGCTGACCGACGCGGCGGCACCCTCACCGCGACTCGCGGGTGCGTTCGACGCTGTCCGGGCCGAGTATCACCGCGCGTACCGCGTCCTCCATCTCGGCCGTGCAGACGAAGATCAGCTCGTCGCCGACCTCGATCGGATCGTCCGGGCTGGGCACCAGCACCCGCTTGCCGCGCAGGATCGCCACCAGGGCGGCATCGCGGGGCAGCGGCACCGCACGCAACGGTTGACCGACATGCGGTGCGGTCGGCGGCAGGGTGATCTCGACCAGGTTGGCCTCGCCCTGGCGGAAGGTCATCAGCCGTACCAGGTCGCCCACCGTCACCGCCTCCTCGACCAGGGCGGCCATCACCCGGGGCTTGCTGACCGCGACGTCCACCCCCCACTGCTCGGTGAACAACCACTCGTTCTCGGCCCGGTTTATCCGGGCGACCACCCGGGGGACCGCGAACTCGGTCTTGGCCAGCAGCGAGACCACGAGGTTGGCCTTGTCGTCACCGGTCGCCGCGACCACCACGTCGCAGCCGGCCAGGTCGGCCTCCTCCAGGCTGGTCAGCTCGCAGGCGTCCGCGAGCACCCAGCGGGCCTGCGGCACCCGCTCGGGCCGCAGCATCCGGGGCTGCCGCTCGATCAGCATCACCTGGTGGCCGTTCTCGATCAACTCCTGGGCGATGGAGCGGCCCACGTTGCCGGCACCCGCGATGGCGACTCGCATGATCACTGCCCTCCGTCCGGGGCCGCCGCGATCTCGGTGACCGCGGCCACCATGTCGTCGGTGACCAGCATGAAGATCTGATCACCCTCCTGCACCACGCTGGAGGCGGTGGGCAGGGTGCCGATGCCGAACCGCAGCAGGTAGGCCACCCGGGCCCCGGTGGCCTGTTCCAGGCGCTGCACCCGGTGCCCGATCCAGTCCTTGTGCACCGGCACCTCGATGATCGACACGGTGCTGGTCGGGTCGCGGAAGATCTCCACGTTGCCCTCCGGCAGCAGGTGTCGCAGCATCCGGTCGGCGGTCCAGCGCACGGTCGCCACGGTGGGGATGCCGAGTCGCTCGTAGACCTGCGCCCGCCGCTGGTCGTAGATGCGGGCCGCCACCCGGGACACCCCGAAGGTCTCCCGGGCCAACCGCGCCGAGATGATGTTGGAGTTGTCCCCGCTGGAGACGGCGGCGAAGGCGTCCGCCCGCTCGATGCCGGCCTGGCGCAGCACCTCACCGTCGAATCCCGCCCCGGTGACGGTGGTGCCGGCGAAGTCGGACCCCAGTCGGCGGAAGGCGTCGGCGTCCTGGTCGATCACCGCCACCGAGTGCCCGCGGGACTGGAGGCTCTGCGCCAGGGTCGACCCGACCCGGCCACACCCCATGATCACGATATGCACGCCGCCCTCCCAAGGTGCGCCCGTCACCGCGAGCCTGCCACGTCATGACGCCAGGCGGACACCGACGCTACTCCGCCGGCCGCAGACCCCCGTAGTGCCCTGACCGGCGGTGCGGGGCGACCAGGTTGCCGATGGCGGTCGTACGCTTGGCGACCGTGGCCCGAACCCTGCTGAAGCGGCTGCTCGTCGGTCGACCGTTCCGGTCCGACCGGCTCAAGCACACCCTTCTGCCGAAGCGCATAGCGCTGCCCGTCTTCGCCTCGGACGCGCTGTCCAGCGTCGCGTACGCCCCGGACGAGATCCTGCTGATGCTCTCCATCGCGGGCGCCTCGGCCTTCGTCTTCTCGCCCTGGGTGGCCCTCGGAGTCGTCGTGGTGATGCTGACCGTGGTGGCCAGCTACCGGCAGAACGTGCACGCCTACCCCTCCGGCGGCGGCGACTACGAGGTGGCCACGGTCAACCTGGGCCCCCGGGCCGGGGTCGGGGTGGCCAGCGCCCTGCTCGTCGACTACGTGCTGACGGTCGCCGTGTCGGTCTCCTCCGGGGTGGCCAACCTCGGCTCGGTGATCCCCTTCGTCGCCACCCACAAGGTGCTCATCGCGGTCGGCGCGGTGGTCCTGCTGACCGCGGTCAACCTGCGAGGGCTCAAGGAGGCGGGGAGCGCCTTCGCCGTCCCCACCTACGGGTTCATGATCGTGATCGTCGGCATGATCCTGACCGGGCTGGTCCGCATCGTGGTGCTCGGTGAGGACCTGCGGGCACCCAGCGCCGACCTGGTCATCGCCGCCGAGTGGCACGACACCACCGGTTGGGCGATGGCCTTCCTGCTGCTGCGCAGCTTCTCCTCCGGCTGTGCCGCCCTCACCGGGGTGGAGGCCATCTCCAACGGGGTGCCCGCCTTCAAGGCACCCAAGAGCCGCAACGCCGCCACCACCCTGCTGATGCTCGGTGTGGTCGCGGTGACCATGCTGGTCGGCATCGTGTGGCTGGCCCGGCTGACCGGGTTGCAGTTCGTCGAGGACCCCGGCCACCAGATCGTCTCCGGCCCCGAGGGGTACGTGCAGAAGACGGTCACCGCCCAACTCGGCGAGACGATCTTCGGCTCCGGGTCGGTGCTGTTGTACCTGGTCGTCGGGGTGACCGCCACGATCCTGTTCGTGGCCGCCAACACGGCCTTCAGCGGCTTCCCGGTCCTCGGGTCGATCCTGGCCCAGGACCGCTACCTGCCCCGCCAACTGCACACCCGAGGCGATCGGCTGGCCTTCTCCAACGGCATCCTCTTCCTGGCCGCCTTCGCGATCGTGCTGATCGTCGGGTTCCAGGCCGAGGTGACCAAGCTGATCCAGCTCTACATCGTGGGGGTGTTCGTCTCGTTCACCCTCTCCCAGGCCGGCATGATCCGGCACTGGAACCGGCATCTGCGTACCGAGCGGGATCCGCAGCTGCGCCGACGGATGATCAGGTCCCGGGCGATCAACACCTTCGGCATGGTGATGACCGGTGCGGTGCTGGTCATCGTGCTGATCACGAAGTTCCTGCTGGGCGCCTGGATCGCCATCGTCGCGATGGGCGTGATCTATCTGCTGATGCTGGCCATCCGCCGGCACTACGACCGGGTGGCCGTCGAGTTGGCACCGGACGACGGACGACCGGTGCTGCCGGCCCGCAACCACGCGATCGTGCTGGTCAGCAAGCTGCACCAGCCCACCCTGCGGGCCGTGGCGTACGCCCAGGCCACCCGGCCGGACACCCTGACCGCGGTGACCGTCAACGTGGACGACGTCGACACCCGGCAGTTGCAGACCGAGTGGGAACGCCGGGACGTGCCGATCCCGCTGACGGTGATCGACTCCCCGTACCGGGAGATCACCCGCCCGATCCTGAACTACGTGGCCGGGGTCCGCCGGGCCTCGCCGCGCGACGTGGTCACGGTCTTCATCCCGGAGTACGTCGTCGGGCGCTGGTGGGAGAACCTGTTGCACAACCAGAGCGCGTTGCGGCTCAAGGGCCGGCTGCTGTTCGAGCCGGGGGTGATGGTCACCAGCGTGCCGTGGCAGCTCGCCTCGACCGCCGGTAAGGATCTCGACCGGATGGACGCCACCCTGGGTCGGGGGCCGGTCCGGGGTCCCCGGGCGGTGCCCCGCAGCACCCTGCCGCCGACCATCGAGCCGGTGGACCCGGTGCCGGTTGACCCCGCGTCCTCCGGGCCGGGCCAGCAGTCGTCGAACGGAGAGACACGGTGAACGAGATGACCTTCCCAGGGCAGCAGTCCGATGCGGCCGACGGTCGTAGTGGACTGACCGAGGCCGAGCAGGTCGAGTTGACCGTGGCGGCGGTGGCTCCCGGTGGGCACTGCGTGGCCCGGGTCGACGGCCAGGTGGTCTTCGTCCGGCACGCTCTGCCCGGCGAGCGGGTGGTGGCCGAGGTCACCGAGGTGCACCGGGGCTTCGTCCGGGCCGACGTGGTGAAGGTGCTGGAGCCCTCCCCGGATCGGGTCGAGCCGCCCTGCCCGTACGCCCGGCCGGGGCGCTGTGGGGGCTGCGACCTGCAACATGTCGCGGTGCCCGCCCAGCTGCGCTGGAAGACCGAGGTGGTGCGGGAGCAGTTGCTACGCCTCGGTGGCCTGGACGAGGCCGGGTGCGACGCCCTGGAGGTCCGGGTCGAGGCGCTGCCCGGCGGCCCGCTCGGCTGGCGTTCCCGGGTCCGGTACGCGGTCGACGCGGCGGGCCGGGCGGGTCTGCTCAAGCACCGCTCGCACGAGGTGGTGCCGATCGACCGGTGCCTGATCGCCCACCCGGCCATCCAGGACCGGCCGGTGCTCACCTCCAGCGGCACCAGGTGGCCCGAGGACGATGCGGTGGAGGTGGTCGCCTCCACCGGCGGTGACGTGACCGTGACGGCCTCCACAGCGGGGCGTACCCGGCGGGTCAGCGGCCCGGAGCGGGTCCGGGAGCGGGCCGCGGGCCGGGACTGGACCCTGCCGACCTCGTCGTTCTGGCAGGTCCATCCCGCCGCCGCGGACACCCTGGTCGCCGCCGTGCTGGAGTTGACCGGGCCGGGGCCGGGGGAGCGGGTCTGGGACCTCTACGGCGGGGCCGGGCTGTTCGCCGCGGCCCTGGCCGACCGGGTCGGCGAGACCGGCCGGGTCACCCTGGTGGAGGCGGCCGGTGACGGGGTCGGCGCGGCCCGGGAGAACCTGAAGGACCTGGCTCAGGTGGAGGTGGTGGCGGCCCGGGTGGAGACCGCCCTGGCCCGCCGACGGATCACCGCACCGGTCGACGTGGTGGTGCTCGACCCCCCGCGTACCGGCGCGGGCGCGCGGGTGGTGCGCGACCTGGTCGCCGCCGGTCCGCGGGCCGTGGCGTACGTGGCCTGTGACCCGGCCGCCTTCGCCCGGGACGTGCGGGTCTTCACCGACCTGGGCTGGGAGCTGTCCGCCTTGCGGGGGTACGACCTGTTCCCGATGACCCAGCATGTGGAGTTGGTGGGACTGCTGTTGCCGAGGTGAGAACCGCCTGCTCCGGCGGGTGGTGCAGGTCTCGCGCGCGGGTCCCCGCTGCGGTGACCGAGCTGCGAGGTGGGCGAAGGCCGATAGACTCTGCGGTCATGAGTGCTGAAGAGGACACGGCCAACCAGGGCCGGCTGCTGGCCAGGGTGCACGGTCCGCAGGACGTCAGGCGGATGTCGGGCACCGAGCTGGACAACCTCGCCGCCGAGATCCGTGACTTCCTGGTCGCCAAGGTGTCGCGTACCGGCGGGCACATCGGCCCCAACCTGGGCGTGGTGGAACTCACCCTGGCCATGCACCGGGTCTTCGACTCTCCCCGTGACCGGCTGCTGTTCGACACCGGTCACCAGGCGTACGTCCACAAGATCATCACTGGCCGGCAGGACGGCTTCGACCAGCTGCGTCAGCGCGGCGGGCTCTCCGGCTACCCCAGCCAGGCCGAGAGCGAGCACGACGTCATCGAGAACTCGCACGCCTCCACCGCCCTGTCGTACGCCGACGGGCTGGCCAAGGCGTACGCCCTGCGCGGCGAGGCCCGCAGCGTGGTGGCCGTGGTCGGCGACGGGGCCCTGACCGGCGGCATGTGCTGGGAGGCGCTGAACAACATCGCCTCCGCCGGCAACCCCCTGGTGATCGTCGTCAACGACAACGGCCGCTCGTACGCCCCGACCATCGGCGGGCTCGCCGACCACCTGTCGACCCTGCGGCTCAACCCCGGCTACGAGAAGGTCCTCGACACGGTCAAGGACGCTCTCGGCTCGACCCCGCTGGTCGGCAAGCCGATGTACGAGGTGCTGCACGCGGTCAAGCGGGGCATCAAGGACGCGGTCGCCCCGCAGGCGATGTTCGAGGACCTCGGCATCAAGTACGTCGGCCCGGTCGACGGGCACGACGTGGCCGCGGTCGAGACCGCGCTGCGGGCGGCGAAGAACTTCGGCGGCCCGGTGATCGTGCACGCGGTCACCCGCAAGGGCTACGGCTACCGCCCCGCCGAGGAGGACGAGGCGGACTGCTTCCACGGCCCCGGTGCCTTCGACATCGCCACCGGCAAGGCCACCGCCGCACCCACGGTGAAGTGGACGAACGTCTTCGCCGACGAGCTGGTCAAGATCGCCGACGAGCGGCCCGACGTGGTCGGCATCACCGCCGCGATGGCCGAGCCGACCGGGATCGCCAAGCTGGCCCGCAAGTACCCACAGCGGGTGTACGACGTGGGCATCGCCGAGCAGCACGCGGCCACCTCGGCCGCCGGGCTGGCCCTGGGCGGCCTGCACCCGGTGGTGGCGGTCTACGCGACCTTCCTCAACCGGGCCTTCGACCAGGTCCTGCTGGACGTGGCGATGCACAAGCTGCCGGTCACCTTCGTGCTGGACCGGGCCGGCATCACCGGCCCCGACGGCCCCAGCCACTACGGCATCTGGGACATGTCGGTCTTCGGGGTGGTGCCCGGCCTGCGGATGGCCGCCCCCCGTGACGCCGCCACCCTGCGCGAGGAGCTGCGCGAGGCGGTCGCCGTCGACGACGGCCCCACCGTGCTGCGCTACCCGACCGGCGCGGTCGCGGCCGACCTGCCCGCCGTGCGGCGCATCGGCACGGTGGACGTGCTGACCGAGTCGGACCGGGCGGACGTACTGCTGGTGGCCGTCGGTTCCTTCGGTCAGATGGGCATGGAGGTCGCCGCCCGGCTGGCCGAGCAGGGCTACGGGGTCACCGTGGTCGACCCCCGCTGGGTCCGCCCGATCCCGGCCGAACTGGTCGAGCTGGCCGCCCGGCACCGCCTGGTGGTCACCGTCGAGGACGGCGTCCGGGTCGGTGGTGTCGGTGACGGCCTGGCCCAGGCCATGCGCGACGCCGACGTCCAGGTGCCGCTGCGCGACCTGGGGGTGCCGGCAGCCTGGCACCCGCACGGCTCCCGTACCCAGATCCTCGCCGACCTGGGCCTGACCGCCCAGGATGTCGCCCGCGACGTCACCGGCTGGATCTCCCGCCTGGACACCGAGACCGTGGAGGCGTTGCCGGTCACCGACAACACCCCCACCCACAACTGATCCACCCGCCGGTCGACACAGCCACTCAGCTGGATCGACTCGTCGCTCAGGTGAACCGGCCCCGGTGACCTCCCGGGGCCGGTCCCGCCCGCCTGGTACCGATGTGGTCACCGGCACGGTCCCGCCGCGATCACCTGCCCCCCCGCCCGACCCGGCACCCGTTGCGGTGACCGTGTCGAAGTCGGGCAGGTGGCAGCGCCGGGCGGACGAAGCCCTGCGAAGCCGTACCGATAACGGTACGTGCTGCCCCCGGCAGTCGTCCGTACCCCTGCTCGGCCCCTTTGCTCTGCTTCAACCCACGCAACGGTTCACTTTGAGTGTCGGGCGGGCGGCGACGGATGCCGGTCCCGCTCGTCGTTTCCGCAGCTCGGCACCCATTGCGTGGGTTGAAGCAGAGCAAAGGGGGGGGAGAGGGGTGTCGGGAGGGTGACGGGTCCGCGTGACGTTCAGTGACGGGTCTGGGGGTCAACGGCGGTCACTGGCAGTGACCAGCCTGTGTGTGGGGGCCGGTGTCGGTCGGGCCTGGTGGGCCTCCGCCATGCGGCGGTGCGGTCAGCGGCCGGCGGCCCGCGAGGGCGGCGAGCCGTCACGGCCGCCTTGCGCCGGGGACGAACCAGCTCGACGGTTGGCCAGCAGCGGCTGGGCAGCAGCGGCTGGGCAGCAGTGGCTGGGCAGCGGATCGGTCAGCAGCGACCTAGGGCTGGTGGGTTGGTCAGCGGCGGGCGGAGCCGGCGGTGCGGTAGTGGGTCTTGTCCTCGGCGGCGAGGCTGAAGGTCTGACGACGCTCGGGCAGCGGCGCCACGACCAGACCGGGGCGATCGACCAGGCGGACCGTGCCGGGGGGCACCGACAGGTTGGTGTCCTTGGTGGACCGCCAGCTGAGCACGACCAACGGGTGCCCGGGCACCGGCAGTTCGTAGACCTGCAAGGCGTTGGTCCGGTCGGCGGGTGAGAACACCACCGGAGCGCCGTCGGCCGGTCGGTAGACCACCGCACTCATCGTGCCGTCGGCGGTCTCCCAGGTCAGTTGCTCCAACTCGGCCGGTTGGCCCCCGTCGAGGGCCACCTCGCCGAGGGTACGGACGGCCAGCTTCATCTTGGGCCAGGAGGCCGGTACCGAGTCGGGGGAGTTCCGGTCCCCTACCCGCCGGGTCATGCTGCCGAAGGGGCCGTCCGACCCGGCCAGTTGGCAGGTGTCCAGGTCGGCCAGCGCCCGTCGCCCGGAGCCGCTGTCGTCGCGGACCAGCGGGTACCGGGGTGCCGTGATGCCGATGCCGAGATCGAGCAGTCGGTCGGCGGAGCGGCCCCGAGGCAGGGAGGTGGTGGACCGCAGGGTGGCCGTCACCGGCACCGCGCGGCATGCCGGCACCTCCACCGGGTCGGTGAGGCCCTCGGTGACCGGCAGCACCCGACCCTGGGGGCCGACCAGTCGGCGGACCCGTTCGGAGGTGAAGTAGCGCCGCCGGTCGGCGGCCTGCACCGGCAGTACGTCGGAGTAGACGAGGTAGCCGGGATCGGTGTACTCGGTGGCGTGGCTGACCTGGTACCCCTCGCCGTCGCCGGTCAGTTGCAGCAGCCAGGAGGCGGCCTGACCGGGCACCGAGGCGGCGACCAGGGCCAGTGGGGCGCCGTCGACCTGGCCGGAGTAGAGGATGCCGGAGGACGGCACGTGCACCCGATCGTCGACCGGGGAACGCCAGTCGCGTACCGCCCGGGTCACCGCGGCGGTCGCCGCGGGGTCCTCGATCAGCGAGCCGCGCGGCGGCCAGACGGTCAGCGAGCCGTCCAGACTGTCGTAGCCGACCCGCAGGTCCTGCGGTCGGCGCTCGGCCACGGGACCACAGGCGGCGACGGTGACCAACAGTGCCGACAGGCCGGTGGCCGTCAAGCCGCGCCAGCGGACTGGACCCACCTGTTACGCCCCCGATCGCGTCGGTCGTCGTGTCGGAGGGCAATAGTACGAGATGTCACCCCGACGCTTTCCCCCGCCTCACGCTGCGTCGTGGCGCTGTTCAACGACCACAAGGGACCTGCCGGTCGACTTTGGGGCTATTTCCCCACTCCGGTAGACTCCGCCGACTGTGACGCCTGCCGAGATTAGCGCCGCAAATCCGCTGAAAACCGACGTCACCCCGGGTCTGCCAGCCGAAACCGTCACGGTGCGTGAGGAAGCCCCCGTCGCGGTCGCCCCAGATTCGATCGTGGACGGTGAATCGACCGGCGGCAGCGCAGCCGGCGATGATGCGGTCGGCGGCGGTGCGGTCGGCGGCAGCTCGGTCGAGGATGGTGCGGATCGGGCGGAGGCCACCCCGAAGCGACGCCTCCGCTGGACTCCCCGTCGGGTGGACCTGGCCGTCTTCGGTGGATTCCTGCTCGTCGCGGTCTGGGTGACCAGCCAGATCTGGGCGGACCCGGCCGGTCGGGTCGCCTCCCTCTACAGCAGTGACCCGGCCCAGGTGCAGTTCTTCCTGGCCCACTCGGTGCGGGTGGTGCTGCACGGAGAGTTCCCGTTCTTCACGGAGCAGTTCAACTATCCCGACGGGGTCAACCTGATGGCCAACACGGCCATCCTGGCGCTGGGCATCCCGATGGTGCCGGTGACCCTGCTGTTCGGGCCGGCGGTCACCTTCGTGGTGCTGGTCACCCTGGCCCTGGCGGGCACCGCCTCGGCCTGGTACTACGTGCTGTCCCGGCACGTGGTGAGCAACCGGCTGGCCGCCGTGGTGGGCGGCTGGTTCTGCGGTTTCTCGCCGGCGATGCTGTCCCACGCCAGCTGGCACCCCAACATCATCAGCCAGTTCCTGCTGCCCTTCATCGTGTGGCGGGTCATGGTGATCACCCGTTCGACCCGGCCCTACCGGGACGGGGCGGTGCTGGCGCTGCTGGTCACCGTGCAGGCCTTCATCAACGAGGAGATCCTGCTGTTCACCGCGATGGGCTGCGGGATCTTCCTGATCGCGGTGGTGGTCCAGCGTCCGGCCCTGTGGTCGGCCGCCTGGCGACCGCTGGGCAAGGCGGTGGCCACCTGCACGGTGATCGCCGGGGCGCTGCTGGCCTACCCGCTGTACATCCAGTTCGCCGGGCCGATGGCGTACCACGGGCTCAGCGACGCGGTACGCGACTACGGCAACGACATCGCCGCGTACCTGGCCCCCGGGTCGCCGACCATCGGCGGTAACCAGCGGGCCAACGTCAACCTGGCGCCGAACTACTCCGAGGAGAACGCCTTCTTCGGCTGGAGCCTGGCACTGATCGCCGTGGGCATCGCGCTGTGGCTGCGGCGGGAGGTGCTGGTCCGGGCCCTGGCCGCCACGGCCGCGTTCTACGCCCTGCTCTCCCTGGGCGAGCGCATCACCTGGTGGGACCGGGAACTGATCGTGGGTCCCTGGGAGTGGCTGGTCCGACTGCCCCTGCTCGACGCGGTCGTACCGACCCGGTTCGGCATGATCACTAGTGTGGTGGTGGCGATCCTGCTGGCGCTGGCCATCGAGCGCAGTCGAGCGCTGCCCCTGGATCCGCGCACCCTGCGTACGCTCACCGCCGGTGGGCTGGTCCTGGCCCTGCTGCCGATCGCGCCCATGCCGCTGCCGATGACCTCCCGGCCGCCGGTGCCGAAGTTCATCACCTCCGACCGGTGGCGGGCCTACGTCGGGCCGGACCAGACCCTGGTGCCGATCCCGGTACCGAGCATGGGCAACACCCACGGTATGCGGTGGGCCGCCGCCACCAACCTCGACTTCAAGATCCCGGGCGGCTACTTCCTGGCCCCCCGCAACGGCAACACCGGCGACCCGGGCCGGTTCGGTGGCCGGCCCAGCGGCATCGGCCGACTGCTGGAGGAGGTCGCCACCACCGGGCGTACCCCCGAACTGGACGACCGCCAGCGGCGCCGCTCCCTCGACGAACTGCGGCACTGGCGGGCGGCCGTGCTGGTGCTGCCGGTGAGCCAGCCGCACTCCGAACCGCTGCGCCAGACCGTCGAACAACTCGTCGGTCCGGCGCGTCAGGAACTGGACGTCTGGGTCTGGGACGTACGGGCGTTGACCGACCGCTGATCGCTCACACCCGGTCGCGGACGTCCCAGAGCCAGACGTCGTCGACCCGCTGCGGTTCGCCGAGCAGGGCGGTCATCAACTCGCGCAGTACGGCCTCCTTGGGGTGGGCGCCGAGGACCACCACCGAGGCCCGCCAGAAGCGCAGATCCTCGACCGCCCGCCGGCGGTCCTCCTCGGTCAACTCCGGCAGCTCACCGGTGTCCATGCTGCGGTAGATCAGGGTGCTGGTGGGCCGGTTGGGGGCGCCGAAGACACCCTCTCCGTCCAGGTTGGGGCCGATGAAGTAGCCGGCCGGGATCGGGAACTGGTGCTGGGTCAGCGCGCTCCACCGCAGGGTGGACAGCCCGTGCACATTGCTGGGGATCGGCACCGGCACCAGGGTCCTGCCCTGCGGCACGTACGGCCGCCAGGCGCCGGAGGTGATGAAGGTCGGCGGCGGATCGACCGGCTTGGCCGGCAGCGGGGTGGGGATCAGCGGCAGCACCGCCAGGGTGATCGCCGTGTACCCGAGGGCCTGCTGCCAGCGCGGTCGCCGCCACCGCGCCACATCCGCCGACTGCGGGGCGCGGGGGGCCGGCACCGGCGGTCGGTTCCGGCCGGAGACCGCCTCCCAGGCCAGCGCGAGCAGGACGCCGAGGGCGGCCGTGGTCACCAGGGTCAGCCGGGTAGGCATCATCATCTCGACCAGCGGCAGGTCCTCCGAGATGTAGGACCAGGGTCCGGGGATCCCGGTCAGCTCGCCGTTGAACCGGATCTCCGGGCCGAGTGAGGCCACGGAGAAGACCACCACCAGCACCGCCAGGATCCGGGCCACCAGCGATCGGCGTACCAGCACCGCCAGGGCCACCACGGACAGCAGCACCAGCGGCCAGCCGAACCAGGTGTTCTGTTCGGTCAGCCCGATGGTCTTCTCCACCACCTCGGTGCCGGCGATGGTGTCGCGGGGGAAGGTGACGAAGGCGACGAGGTCCTCGCCCCAGCTGTGGAACACCCCGCCCTGCAACCCCCGGTAGGACTGCGGGCCGTTGAACTGGAACCAGATCGGGTACGCCGTCAGCAGCAGGGCCAGCCCGCCGCCGAGGCCCAGCCCGGCGGCGAAGGTGCCGGCCCGCTGCCGCGCCGCGTGCGGCCGCATGATCGCGTACGCGATCACGATGACCAGGCAGGCCAGCGCGGTGAGCAGCAGCATCTCCTCGTTGATGAAGATCTGGTACGCCACCAGCAGTCCCAGTATCAGCCCGTTGCGCCGCCACCGGCCCGGCTCGGCCAGTCGGAACACCCGCACCACGATCAGCGGGAGCAGGAAGTTGGAGACGAAGTTGGGCTGGCCGTTGGCGTGGTGCACGATGCCGGGGGCGAAGCCGAGGAACCCGCCGCCGATGAAGGCCGCCGCCCGCGAGCGCACCAGGTGCCGCGACAGCATCCAGTACGCGGTGCCGGCCGTGGCGGCCAGCGCGCCACCCAGGTAGAGCGCGTACACCACCTGAGGGCCGAGCAGCCAGGTCAGCGGGGCCAACGGCAGGGTCACCCCGAGCAGCGAGGTGTTGGCCATCATGTTCACCCCGTCCGGGGCGTTCTGCTGCGTGCTGAACAGCGGGTTCTCCAGGTTGCGTACGGAGTACGCGCCGTGCGAGAACAGCCACTCGAACCAACTGTGGTCGGTGGGCAGATGCGAGGAGACCCGGTTGTTGACGTCCACCCAGTAGTTGAGGCACACGAGAACGCCGAGCAGCACATAGGCTCCGAGGGCCACCATGTCGGCCCGGGCCGGTCGCCGTCGGGGCCGCCGTGTCGATGATTGCGCCTCGACGGTCGGGGAGACGGGGTTCAGCGAAGGATCTACCACCGGCACAGCCACGACGGGCCATCGTACAGGCGGGCTCTTGGGGCTTTGGCACCCATAGGGCGCGTACCGGATGTGTCGCGGGGGAGAGGGTGAGCGTGACGGTGATCGACCTCGGCGACCGGACCGAGCCGACCGATTCCCGGGGGCGTCGTCGCCGGCCCCCGCCTTCCCGCTCGTTCCTGGTGCCGGTGGCGCTGGTCGTGCTGCTGGCGCTGACCGGTGCGGCACCCCCGGCTCCCCGGATGCAGGCGATCCTGCCGTCGTCGCTGTCCGCCCAGGTGTTCCTCACCGGCGGCGGCCAGATCGTCGCCGTGAAACCGGTGACCGGTGTCGCCGACGGTAGCCAGGAACTGCTCGCCTATCGGCAGCCGGAGCGGGCCACCGGTGCACCGCAGCAGCTCACCGCACTGTGGCGGACAACCATCGGGTCCGCTCAGCCCATGGTGGTCGAACGGGTGGACGACTCCGCGCTGCTGCTTTCCCTGACCGGTACGGATGCCGGCGTGGAGACCATGCTGCTGGACAGCCGTACCGGTCAGCGCCGCTGGCGGCAGAAGGGGGTCGCGGTGTTCATCGCCTCGCACCTGATTCTGCTGCAGACCTACGAGAGGCAGGATCTGGACCGGGTCACCGCGGTCGACGTGGCAAGTGGCCGCGAGCTGTGGTCGGTGTCGTCGAAGGCGTTCTGGCCCTCCTATCACCGGGACCCAGCGGGGATCGATGTCGTGGTGGTCTCCACGGTGGGCGGTGATGTCGAGGTGCTGGACGCGCGGAGCGGCACGCGGCGAGGCCGTCTCCCCGCCGATGCGGACGATCCCGGTGACCAGCGGTACGCCTCGGTCATCGGTGACCTCGTGGTGGTTCGCAGCTCCAGCGCAGTGGCCGCGTACCAGCTCGACGGTCTGGCCCGGCGATGGCGGACCGACGTGCAGTCGGTCGAGCTGATCTACAGCTGTGGAGCCCTGATCTGTGCGTCGAGTGCCGGATCCGGTGTGCATCTGCTCGACCCGGCGACCGGGGCCATCCAGTGGACCGTCGGCGAGGGCTTCGACGTTCTGCATGCCGGGGACCGGCGTGCTTTGGTGGTCGACCACCGGCAGCGCCCACCAACGGTCGCGACCATCGAGGCGGGAACAGGACGGCCTCCGACCGCCGACGACAGCTGGGACCTGGCGCAAGACTTCGGTGTCGCCTCACATCCGCTCGGGACGCGGTCCATTCCCGACGTGGGCGCGGTGCTGGCCCGGCTCGATCCGGCCGGCGGGCAGCCACGCCGCATCGACCTGCTGCCTGGTGCGGTCGGCAACTGCCGTCACCGGGACGGCCTGATCGTGTGCCGCCGTCGGGACGGCAATTTCGGGCTGTGGCAGCTGCGTGACTGACCGCAACGCGGCTGGAGTGGCTCGCTTGCCTGCGGCGTTAAGCTCCGGCGACCAGCGAGGTGCGTGGCGGAGAGGGACGAGCGTGACGGTGATCGACCTCGGTGTGATGACCGTGTCGGACGACCCTCAGCCGCCACCCCGACGGCCTCGCCGTGGCACCCGGCACTGGCCGGCCGCGCTGGTGGCCCTGGCCGCGCTGGTGACGCTCTCCGGTGCCGCACCCCCACCCGTGCGGGTGCACGCGACGGTACCGGCCGGTCTGGCGGCCGACCTGTTCCTCACCGCGCAGCGCATCTTCACCGTCACCCCGGTCCGCGGGGTGACCGACGGATCGCGGGAACTCACCGCGTACCCCCGGCCCCGGCGAGCCACCGTCACCCCGCAGCGCCTCGTACCGCTGTGGCGGGTGCCGGTGCCACCAGGAATCCGGTTCATCCGGGTGGAGGACACCGCCGCCGGCGTGCTGTTGTCGCTGGTCCCATCGCAAGACCTGGGCCGGTTCAGCGAGACCATGCTGCTGGACGCCGCCACCGGGCAGCAGCGCTGGCTCAGCGCTGGGTTCGGCACCCGCGACGCGTCGGGTCGGGTGCTGCTTCAGACGTGGGCCGTTCAGGAGTCGACCACGCTGCGTTCGGTCGAGGTGGCCACCGGCCGTGAGCTGTGGTCCCGGACGTTGCCCCCGTCGTTCGTGGAGCATCACCAACGTGACGGTGTGATCGACGCCATCGTGGTGTCCACCGCCGCCGGTGACGTCGAGGTGCTCGACGCCCGGACCGGACAGCTCCGCGACCGGCTGCCCGCCGCCGACAGCACCGGCTACCAGCAGTCGTCGGTGGTCGATGACTTGCTGCTGGTGGTCCGTAACTCGCGGACCATCACCGCCTACGACCTGGCCGGTCTGGTGCTGCGCTGGCAGACCACCGTGCCGCTGGCGGACCACGTGACCCGCTGCGGCGCGCTGCTCTGCGCCAGGGCCAACAGAGGCGGCACGCATGTCATCGACCCGGTGGCCGGGGACGTGCGGTGGAGCACCAGCGAGGATGGCGACCTGCTGCGGGTGACGCCGACGAGGGCTCTCGCGCAGTTGGGCGACTCAGGGCTGGTCACGCTCGACGCGGCCACCGGGGAGGTGGTGACCGCGTACGGCTCCTGGAAGACGGTCGCCAGCTACGAGCAGGAGCTCAGGCTGCTCGGCATCCACCTGTTGCCCGAGGTGGGCGCGGTGCTGGCCCGGCTCGACCCGGCGGAGGCACAGCCACGGCGCATCGACGTGCTCCCCGGTGTCGTCGGCGACTGTCAGAGCCGGTACGACCTGATCGCCTGCCGCCGCCAGGACGGCGACTTCGGCGTGTGGACGCTGCCGGACTGAGCCGGGTGGGGCCGAAAGCTCAAGAACTCCGACCCTCCGCAGCGGGGGGTTGGGGTCGGGTTGGCCAGCAGCGCTAGGTTGTCGAGTTGTCGTCGCCGGGAAGGGGCTGGACATGCGGGTACTGGTGGTCGAGGACGAACGCCACCTCGCCGACGCGATCGCGCGGGGCCTGCGCAAGCGCGGCATGGCGGTGGATGTGGCGTACGACGGCGACAGCGGTCACGAGATGGCCTTCGTCACCCGCTACGACGTGGTGGTGCTCGACCGTGACCTGCCCGGGATGCACGGTGACCAGATCTGCGCCGAACTGGCCACCTCCGGGGCCCTGACCCGGGTGCTGATGCTCACCGCCAGCGGCACGGTGGCCGACCGGGTCGAGGGGCTGCAGCTCGGCGCCGACGACTATCTGCCCAAGCCGTTCGCCTTCGACGAACTGGTCGCCCGGGTGCAGGCGCTGGGCCGGCGGGCCACCCCGGCAGCCCCGCCGGTGCTGGAACTGGCCGATCTGGTCGTCGACCCGGCCCGCCGGACGGCCACCCGGGGCGGGGCCCCGGTGGAGCTGACCAACAAGGAGTTCGGCGTCCTCTGCGAGCTGCTCAAGGCCCGAGGTGCGGTGGTCTCCAGCGAGGAACTGCTGGAGCGGGTCTGGGATGCCAACACCGACCCCTTCACCACGATCGTCCGGGTCACCGTGATGACCCTGCGTCGTAAGCTCGGCGATCCGCCGCTGATCGAGACCGTGGTGGGGGCCGGCTACCGTACCGCCGAGGTGTCGGTATGACGGGCATCCCGCGGGAGGAGTTGCGCCCGCGCCTGCGACCCACCCTGCGGCTGCGGCTGACCCTGCTCAACGGGGTGCTGCTGGTGGGGGCGGGGGCCATCCTGGTGCTGCTGGCCTGGCTGCTGGTCCGCGACGCGCTGCGCCCCACGGACGAACTGCTACCGGGCACCACCGTCCTGCTGGCCGACGGGCGTTCCATGGACGCCGCCGCCTGGCAGCGGCAACTGGTCGACTCCGCCTCCGGGGAACTGCTGGCCAAGGGGCTGGCCGCCCTGCTGGCGATCGGGACCGTCGGGGTGGTCGGGGCGTACGCGGTGGCCGGTCGGGCGTTGCGCCCCCTGCACCAGGTGACCGCGACCGCCCGGCGACTCGGCGAGACCACCCTGGATCAGCGGATCAGCTACTCCGGGGCGAACGACGAGGTGGCCGAGCTGGCCGACACCTTCGACGAGATGCTGGACCGGATCGCCGCCGCCTTCGAGGCGCAGAAACGGTTCGTCGCCAACGCCTCGCACGAGCTGCGTACCCCCCTGGCCGTGATGCGTACCGAGATCGACGTGACCCTCAGTGACGACGAGGCGGATGCGGCCGAGTACCGCCGGATGGCCACCGTGGTGCGCGACGCCTCCGAGCGGGCCAACGGCCTGGTCGACGCGCTGCTGGTGTTGGCGCGCAGCGAGGCTCAGACCGGCCGCCGACTGGGTCGGCGTACCGAGTGTGACCTGGCCGCCGGCACCCTGAACGCCTTGTCGGCGGTACGCCGTGAGGTGGAGCGGATCAAGCTGGATGTGCAGACCTCGCTGGAACCGGCACCGGTGGTCGGTGATCCCGGTCTGCTGGACCGGTTGGCCGGCAACCTGATCGAGAACGCGGTCCGCTACAACCACCTGCACGGCCGCCTCTGGGTACGCACCGGCTCCGACGGGCAGCGGTCGTGGCTGGTGGTCGGCAACACCGGTTTCGAGGTGGATCAGGCGGACGTGCCGGGGCTGTTCGAACCCTTCCGGCGGGGTGGCCGGGAGCGGACCGGGGCACGCGGGTCGGGGCTGGGCCTGTCCATCGTCCGGGCGGTCTGTGACGCCCACGGCGGCACGGTGACCGTGGTGGCGCAGCCCGGGGGTGGCCTGGAGGTGACGGTAGACCTGCCGGCCGCCGACGCCGCCGAGACCGGGGAGAATCCCGGCCGGTGACCCGGCGTGGGCTGGGTGACCCGTGTGGGCTGGCGACCCGGCCACTGCGGGTGATCCGGTGCGAGCCGGGTGATCCGGCGGCGGTAATTCGCTTGATCATGGTGAGAGATTGGGCCCATGACTTCCAGGGTGCGTTGGATCGATTTTGACTGTGCCGACCCGTTCACCATGGCGACCTTCTGGGCCGAGGCGACCGGGATGCGGCACGATCCGGACAACAAGCCGGGGGAGCCGGAGTGCGCCCTGCTGTCGGGGGCGGAGATCGCCGAGGGCGGGATGCTGTTCCAGCGGGTACCGGAGGGCAAGACGGCGAAGAACCGGGTACACCTGGATCTCCAACCGACCGACCGGACCCGCGACGAGGAGATCGACCGCCTGCTGGCCCTGGGTGCCGCACTGGTCGACGATCAGCGTCGACCCGACGGCACCGGTTGGGCGGTCCTGGCCGACCCGGAGGGCAACGAGTTCTGCGTGGAGCGCAGCGCGGCCGAGCACTCGGCATGACGGGCCGGCTCACCGCCAGCCCTGGGTGAGGCGGGTGCTGGCCTGGAGGAGTTGCTGGGCGAGGAGGTCGGCTCGCCGTTCGTCGACCCGGTGTGCGGGGGGCGGAGATGTCGACACCGACCTCACCACCCCCTGAACCGCTGAAAGGCAAGCCCATGTCCGCACCCCAGCCGTCCGCCCCGGTTCTCGGCCGTTTCCCCGACTTCCCGCACGAGCAGGTGACCTTCTGCCAGGACCCGGAGACCGGGCTGCGGGCGATCATCGCCATCCACGACAGCACCCTCGGCCCGGCCGTCGGGGGCACCCGGATGCACCCGTACGCCACCGAGGCCGAGGCGCTGACCGACGTGCTGCGCCTGTCACGGGGGATGACCTACAAGAACGCGGTCGCCGGCCTGCCCTGCGGCGGTGGCAAGGCCGTCATCATCGGCGACCCCGACACGGTCAAGTCCGAGGCGTTGCTGGAGACCTACGGACGTTTCGTGCAGAGCCTGGGTGGCCGCTACGTCACCGCCGGTGACGTGGGGATCAGCGCCGCCGACCTCGATGTGATCGGCCGGGGCACCGACCACGTCCTCGGCCGCACCACGACCGCCGGAGGGTACGGCGACAGCGGCCCGATGACCGCGTACGGCGCCTTCCAGGCCCTGCGTGCCGCCGCTGCCGTCCGGTGGGGGACCGCCGACCTGGCCGGACGTACCGTCGGCGTCGAAGGGCTCGGCAAGGTCGGCTACGAGCTGGCCCGACTGCTGGCCGAGGCCGGTGCCAGAGTCACCGCCGCCGACCTCTCCGCGACCGCCCGCGAACGGGCTCGACGGGACCTGCCCGCAGTGCTCCTCGCCGAGCGGGTCATCGACGCGCCGGTCGACATCTACGCCCCGTGCGCGCTCGGCGGCGCCCTCACCAGCGACTCGGTCCCGACGATCCGCGCCGCTGTTATCTGCGGCGCCGCCAACAACCAACTCGCCACCCCCGAGGTGGAGGAGCAGCTCGCCGAGCGCGACGTCCTCTGGGTGCCTGACTTCGTCGCCAGCGCCGGTGGGGTGACCACCGGATCGGCCGAGTACCGGCGGATTCCCCTGGAGGAGGTGCCCGCCCAGGTTTCGAAGATCTTCGACACCGTGAGCGAGGTGCTCGACCTGGCCCGCCGGCAGGGCATCCTGCCCGGCGCGGCAGCCGAAGACCTGGCCCACACCCGCATCCGGCAGGCCCGAACCGGCCTCAAGCCCGGCTACCTGCCCCGCTGACCGGCTCCCGCTGTCGGCCCTGGCTGATCGACCTCCTTTCGACTTAGCTGATCGACTCCGTTACGGCGTAACGGCGCTATCCAGCCGGGCGGGTCACCGCCATTACGGCGTAACGGCGCGGCTGGCCGGCCGTGCCCGACGGTCAGCCCGGGCGTTCGGCCAGGTCCTTGAAGGTGAGCAGTTGGCGGCGGGCCATGATCAGGTCGCCGACGGCGAAGGCTGCCGCGTACACCCGATTGGTCTGCATGATGATCTTGAGCAGCAGTCGGGTGATGTCGTCCTCCTGGGGCACCAGGACGTAGGACAGGTAGGCGTTCATGATGGTCGCGGTCAGGTGCACTCCGGGCTCGACCGCGAGGATCCTGCCGTGCTGTCGCCCACCGGCGGTGGTGAAGGCCTCTCCCACCTGGGGCTCCGCAAGGCCGACCAGCCGTCGAGGTGAGCGGCGGCCGAGATTGTCGATCCAGTCGTAGGAGTACGGCGCCAGCCGGATCTGGGCTATCCACGGCCACACCGCCGTGGGCGGCGCGTTCACCCGTACTCCTCGCCAGACTTGCAGGGCCGGCGAGACGACGAAGTCGTCGCACGGATAGGCCCGCGCCATCTCGTGTTCGGTGACCCCCCACCGGTCACCGAACACGAGTGGCTCCTTCCCCTGTCGGCCCGACCCACAGGTCGACTCCGATCCTCTCGGCAACTGGCGGGCTCACACCGTCACCTCCGTGGGCCGCAGCGAGTCGACGGCGGCCTGGCTGCCCACGCTCAGGTCCATCCCCAAGGACTGGAGCATCACCACCAACGCGCCGAGGGCCAGCGTGTCGCGCAGCTGCCGCGGCGCGGCGGTGGACAGCCGTCCCGCCTCGTCGAGAATCCCGCCGAGCAGGGCCCGGCAGCGGGCCGCGACCACCTCGTCGGAGCGGGCCACCGCGCAGGCCTGCAACCACAGGCCGGTGACCACGCCGTCGGCGATCAGCGCCCGGAAATCGGCCCGCATCGCCGGCAACGGGTCCTCCGGATGCTCGGCCGCCGCCCGCCGGAGGACCTGCCGGATGCGGGCCTCCAGCTCGTCCAGACAGGCCAGGAAGAGGCCACGCTTGCTGCCGAACAGCCGGAAGACGTACGGCTGCGACACCCCCATCTGGTCGGCCACCTTCTGCATCGAGGCCGTCGTCAGGCCGTTGTCGGCGAAGACCCGCATCCCGAAGTCGACGGCATCCGTACGTCGTCGTGGCGCCGTGCTGCGCTGCGTTGCCATGCCGGCAGCCTTACATTAGTAACCACTTACATACAAGACTGTGATTGACTGGGATCGGTGTGCCGCGTACTCCCGGCAAAACGGCCCCTCCGCCGCTGCCCGTGACGGCGTTCCTGCCCTGGCGGGTGGGGCAAGCGACCATGGAGGCCCGATGATCCCGGCGCTGATCGTGTTCGGCCTGCTGTTCGGGCGCTGGTGGCGCCCGGCACTCATCCTCGCCGCGCTGGGATGGCCGGTTCTGCTGGTCGCCGGCGGTGTGGAGGAGGTCGGGCCGGGTCTGCTCGCCGCCGCCGGGCTGGCCGTGCTCAACACCGCCGTCGGCGTGCTGATCCATCAGGGTGTCCTGCTGGTGATCCGGCGACGACGAACCTCCTGACCATCACCGAGCGGTCCACGGATTCGGCGCAACAGCGTCTGATCGCAGGGTGCCCTGGTGCGCTGGCCGACCACCAGAACGAGATCGCGGTGGCCGCCCATCAGGGCGGCCACCGCGAAGACCCCCTGCCGGTGACAAAGTGTGCAGTCAAGGGACGTCAGGGCAGGGTTGAGCCA